>NZ_JBEYXR010000008.1:0-327904 GCF_040645135.1 Streptomyces sp. NPDC046859 | reverse complement strand
AGGAACCCGTGCCCGGCCGCGTCATGCCCCGCGACATCGACATGGGCATCTGCCCCCACGTGGTCAAGCGCCGCCGGGCCCTCTCGCTGCTCGCCGAAGGTCAGCTGATCCTGGCGTAGCCGTAGGTGATGAGCTTCTTCACGTCCGCCGTGCGGTTGGCCTCCGAGGAGGCGGTGAGCACGGTGCCGATCACGGACTCGCCGTTGAGGGTGGCCGCGAAGACGAGGCAGTACTTCGCCTCGGTGCCCGAGCCGGTCTTCACGCCGAGCGTGCCGTTCCAGCCGAGCAGGGTGTTGGTGTTGTTCCACGCCGCCATCGTGCGGGTGGAGCCGGTCTTGGTGATGGTCTTCGCCGTGTAGGACTTCGTCTTGACGACGGTCTTGAACGTCGAGGAGCCCATCGCGCTGCGGGCCAGCTTGGTCAGGTCGCGCGGGGTCGAGTAGTTCGAGCCGTTGCTGATGCCGTCGAACGAGTCGAAGTGCGTGTTCGTCATGCCCAGGCTCTTGGCCATGGTGTTCATCTTGCCGATGAACGACTTCACGCGGGCGTTGACCGTGGTGCCGGTGCCGAACTTGTCGGCGAGCGTCATCGCGGCGTCGCAGCCGGACTTGAGCATCATCCCGTACAGCAGCTGACGGACGGTGACCTTGTCACCGACGATCAGGTTCGCGGAGGACGCCCCCTTGGCGACGATGTAGTTGCTGACCTCCTTCTTTATGGTCACCTTGGTGTCGAGGTTGAGGTTCGACTGCGACAGGACCACCTTCGCGGTCATGACCTTCGTCGTGGACGCGGTCAGCCGCTTCGTGTCCGCCGACTTCGAGAAGAGCGTCTGGCCGTTGGCGCTGTTCATCAGGAACCCGCCCTTGGCATTGATCGAGGGCGTGGTGACGGCCTGCGCGGGCGCCGCCGTGAGGGCGCCGGAGGCGAGGACCGCGCCGGTCGTGAGGACGACGGCGGCGGCCCTGCGAACACGCATGCCCTTGTGTGCAGTTATCAACTGATTTACCCCGATTACGTCTTATGCCCCTGCGGTGCGGCCGAGTTGGAGGGGAAGAAAGTGGGGCCGCACGTGTGTGACACGTAAGTAGCACACATGGTTGTGCCGCCGCTGGCCCGGACGGCGCTTCTTTGCCGGGAGATTCCACCGGACGGGTCCGTATCGTGGACCGCTCTGCCCTTGCGTACGTGTTGTATCTATGCTGTGGGCATGCCTACCGCCCCGCCCGCCCCCGTGAAGCAGCCGCCCGCAGCCGACCGCGTCTACCGGCATGTGAAACAGGGCGTCCTGGAGCGCCGCTACGAGGGCGGCACGCTCCTCACCGAGGGTGAGCTCGCCGACGCCGTCGGTGTCTCCCGCACCCCGGTCCGCGAGGCGCTGCTGCGACTGGAGGCCGAGGGGCTGCTCAAGCTCTACCCGAAGAAGGGCGCCCTGGTCCTGCCGGTCTCCGCGCAGGAGATCAAGGACGTCGTGGAGACGCGCATGCTCGTCGAGGAGCACGCGGCGCGCAAGGCCGTCCCCGCTCCCCCCGGGCTCCTCGCCCGCCTGGAGGAACTGCTCGACCGGCAGAAGGCCCAGGCCGCCGCAGGCGACTTCGCCGCGGCCGCCGTCACCGACCGCTGCTTCCACGCCGAGATCGTCCGCAGCGGCGGCAACGAGATCCTCTCCCGCCTCTACGACCAGCTCCGCGACCGGCAGCTGCGCATGGGCGTCGCCGTGATGCACTCCCATCCCGACCGGATCGCCAAGACACTCAGCGAGCACGAGGAGATCCTCACGGCGCTGCGCTCCGGCGACCCGGGGGCGGCCGTCGAGCTGGTCCACCGGCACATCGACTGGTTCTCCCACCTCGCGCGGGGGGAGGAGCGATGAAGCCGGCCACCAGCCTGCCCGGCGGCCCTTCTCCGGAGCGGGCGCCCCTGGGCGGCCGCCGCGCGATCGCCGTCTGGGGCATCGGCGTCTCCGTCTACTTCGTCGCCGTCATCTTCCGCACCTCGCTGGGGGTCGCCGGACTCGACGCGGCCGACCGCTTCGACGTGAACGCCTCCGCCCTGTCGACGTTCTCGATCCTCCAGCTGCTCGTGTACGCGGGCATGCAGATACCGGTCGGCCTGCTCGTCGACCGGCTCGGCACCAAGAAGGTGCTCGCCATGGGCGCCGTGCTGTTCACCGCGGGACAGCTCGCCTTCGCCTTCTCCCCGTCGTACGGCATGGCCCTCGCCTCCCGCGCCCTGCTGGGCTGCGGCGACGCGCTGACGTTCATCAGCGTCCTCAGGCTGGGCACCCGCTGGTTCCCGGCCCGGCGCGGCCCGCTGGTCGCCCAGCTCGCCGGTCTCGTCGGCATGGCGGGCAACCTCGTCTCCACCCTGGTCCTGGCCCGGCTGCTGCACGGCGTCGGCTGGACCGCGGCCTTCGCGGGCAGCGCGGGCGCGGGCGTCGTGGTGCTCGTGCTGACCCTGCTGTTCCTCAAGGACCACCCCGAGGGCCACGAACCGGAGCCCCTGCCGCACCAGGGCGCCGCCTACGTCCGCCGCCAGATCGCCGCGTCCTGGCGGGAGCCCGGCACCCGGCTGGGCATGTGGGTGCACTTCACGACGCAGTTCCCGGCGATGGTGTTCCTGCTGCTGTGGGGGCTGCCGTTCCTGGTCGAGGCGCAGGGACTGACCCGCGCCACCGCCGGTGAGCTGCTCACCCTCGTCGTCCTGTCCAACATGGCCGTCGGCCTCGTCTACGGACAGGTCGTCGCCCGGCACCACGGCGCCCGGCTGCCGCTCGCCCTCGGCACGGTCGCCGCCACCGCCGTCCTGTGGGCGACGACCCTGGCCTGGCCCGGCGACACGGCACCGATGGCTCTGCTCGTCGTGCTGTGCGTGGTCCTCGGCGCCTGCGGACCGGCCTCCATGCTCGGCTTCGACTTCGCCCGCCCGGCCAACCCGCCCGAGCGGCAGGGCACCGCCTCCGGCATCACCAACATGGGTGGCTTCATCGCCTCCATGACGACGCTGTTCGCGGTCGGTGTGCTGCTCGACGCCACGGGCGACGACTACCGGATCGCCTTCTCGGCCGTCTTCGTCCTCCAGGCCCTCGGCGTCAGCCAGATCCTGCGCCTGCGCGGACGCGCCGCCCGCCGCGAGCGGGAACGCCTGGTCGCCAGCCGCGTGGAGACCGTGCACGTCCCCGCCTGAGTCACCGCGCGGGCACCAGCGTGAGATACGCGAGCCCGAGGATGCCGCGATAGCTCATCCACTGGGCGCGGTGCCGGTCGAGGCGCTCGCGCGTCTCGGCCGCCCGGGGATGGTCCGGGTGGCCGGCCAGCCACACCTCGGCGTCCGCCTGGTACGCCGACTCGAACTCCTCCCACTCACCCGCGTCCGCCGTCTCCGTCCACTCCGGACGGAAACCGGCCTCCACCGCGAGGTCCAGCAGGGTGCCCAGGTCGTGGTGGTCGGCCTCGCTCGCGCCCGGCCACATGCCCGCGAGCTCGGCCTCCGCCGGCGGACGCTGCCAGAAGCCCTCCCCGAGCAGCACCCGGCCCCCGTCGGCGACCAGGCCGCGCAGCGCCCGCAGCGCCTCGGCGGTGTGCCCGGGCGGCTCCAGCGTGGTGAGGGCCTGGCTGGAGCCGACGCACAGCACCAGGTCGGCCGGGCCACGGGACGTCCCCGTCGCCGACTCCTCCACGAACTCCGCCCGTCCGGCCAGCCCGCGCTCCTCGGCGGCGCGCCGCCCCCGGGCCAGGTCCTCCGTGTTCAGGTCGATCCCGACCCCGGTGGCCCCCGGCACCGCCTGAAGGACCCGCAGCATCAACTCGCCCCAGCCGCAGCCGATGTCCAGGACGGTGGCGGGACCCGTGCGGGCCAGCCGCTCGACCAGCCGGCCGGCGCGGTGCTCGGACAGCGGGCCGTGGAAGGTCAGCCGGGTCAGCCGTGGCGGCTCGGCGGCAGGGTGCGCGGGGTGCGTGTCGGTCTCGGTCACGGCGGGGACGGTAGCCGGGACCGGGGCGGCGGCGACAGCGGATTTCGGCCCCCGCCGCGTCCCGCCGCCCGCGACGGGCTACTGGGTGACCGTGAAGTTCCGCAGGATGGCCGCCGTCAGGTCGGGGTCGCCCTCCGTCTTCACCCGGTCCGCCACCGCCTCCGGCGTGACCCGGCCGCAGGCCAGCCGTACGAACGTCTCCCAGTCCAGGCTCAGCGAGGCGGCCGGGCCCAGTGCCGGGGCCGTCTCCAGGGTGCCCCGGCCCTGGATGTCGATCCGGATCGTGCGCAGGAACTCCACCGGGCCGTGCACGTCGAGCACGATCGCCGAACTGCGGGGCGCGTCCACCTTGGTGGCCATGACCTCCGGCATCCGGTCGAGCAGCACGTCCCGGGTGACGAGCGCGCCGGGGGAGTCCAGGTTCCCGGGGCGGCCCAGCGCTGCGCGCAGGTCCTGCTCGTGCGCCCACACGGCGAAGGCGTGCGCGCGCATCGCCTCCTCCAGGGTCAGCTCCGCGCCCAGCGGGCCGCGCACCTTGGTGCCGGGGTCACGGCTCTCGTTCCGCAGCTGGCGGTTGCGGCGGATGATCGTGTACTCCAGCTCCGACGTCATCTCCGGCGCCGTGTGGTGACGGCGGACGTCGACCTGCATCTCCATGTAGCGCTGGTGGTCGTTGGTCACATGGAAGAGGTCGCGCGGCAGCGTGTGGATGGGGCGCGGGTCGCCCAGCATCTCGCAGTCCAGCCCGATGACATGGGAGACGACGTCGCGCACCGACCAGCCGGGGCAGGGGGTGCGCCGGTTCCACTCCCCTTCGACGAGCGGTGTCACCAGTTCGGATATCGCTTCGATGGAGTGGGTCCAGGCGTCGGCGTAGGGCTGGAGGGTGGGATGCAGACTCACGGAACGGGACCCCTCGGCGGTTGGTACGTCGGTTCGCGGGCAGGTTCTGGCGGCGGTGCCAGTGGGCGGCGGCGGCTGTCGGCGGGTGTCTCGGCGGTCCCCCGCGTTCTCGGCTGCGCTCGAACAGGGGGGACCCCCAAAGTTACGCTGCTGTGAGGCACCCCGGCAGTGCTTTCGTGTGACGATCGTAGGCCCGTGTGGACGGCTCGAATGCCAGGACGGTGGTAGTGTGCGCGCCTCTTTGCTCCAGATCGATGTGAATGAGGACGAATCGGTGGAATCGCGCCGGGTGAGGGTTGCCTCCCTGGTACGAGATCAAGCCGGAGCGGATCTCGTCGTCCTGCCCGAGCTGTGGACCACCGGCGCCTTCGCCTACGAGGAGTTCGGCACCGAGGCCGAACCGCTCGAAGGACCCACGTACGAGGCCATGGCCAAGGCGGCGAGCGACGCCGGTGTCTGGCTGCACGCCGGGTCCGTCCCCGAACGCGATCCCGACGGACCGCTCTACAACACGTCCCTGGTCTTCTCCCCCTCGGGAGACCTGGCCGCCGCCTACCGCAAGATCCACCGGTTCGGCTTCGACAAGGGCGAGGCCGTCCTGATGGGCGCGGGCCGGGACCTCGTGACGGTCCGGCTGCCCGACACCACGCTGGGCCTCGCCACCTGCTACGACCTGCGCTTCCCCGAACTCTTCCGCGGCCTCGCCGACGCCGGCGCCGAGACCCTCGTCGTCCCCGCCGGCTGGCCCGAGCGCCGCCGGGCGCACTGGACGCTGCTCGCCCAGGCCCGTGCCGTGGAGAACCAGGCGTATGTGCTCGCCTGCGGAACGGCCGGGACGCACGCCGGTGTTCCCCAGGCCGGTCACTCGATCGTGGTGGACCCCTGGGGCGAGGTCCTGGCCCAGGCGGGGCCCGGCGAACAGGTCCTCACCGTGGAGTTCGACCCCGGCCGGGTCGCGGTGACGCGGGATCAGTTCCCGGCCCTGAAGGACCGCGTGCTCGGACTCGCCCCGCCCCGGCGCTGAGCCGCGCCTCAGTCGTCCCCGCGCTCCTTCTCCGCGAGGTGGATCACACACACCGCCACCGCGATCAGCAGCGCCGGGTCGGCGTCGTCGCGCACGACGTCCACGCCGTACGTGTCCCGGACGTGCAGCCGGCGGCGCGAGACGACGGCCAGCAACTCCCCGTCGTACTCGACGGCGAACTCCCGGTCCAGGATCTTGCCGCTGACGTCGAGCTCGGTGCTGCCGTCCGCGAGCGCCACCCGGTAGTGGTTGCGCAGCAGCGACAACCGTCTGCGCCGGATCGTCGCCAGCGGCCGGCCGTCCCGCTCGATCACCATGGTGTCGCGCAGCGCGAACATCTTCTGGTGGATGTCGATGAGGACGCGTCCCCGCACGTCCTTCAGCTCGAAGGTGTCCCGCAGCCGCATGGCCTTGCCGTCGACGAGGAAGACCTTCTCTCCCCGGTCGTCCTCGATCCAGTAGTCGTCCCCGAAGCCGAGCAGCCGGTCCCGCACGAGAAATCTCATGTCACGAGGGCTTCCCCGCCGCCCGCCCCGGAACCCACGCGTGTAGGCCGACGGGCTGAGTCCGGCGCGGCCGGTGGCACCCTGGGGAGATGACCGACTCCGCACCCCGGCGCGCCCCCCGCGTCCGCGCCCCCGAGCCGGCCGGGGCGGGCGGCTGGCTCAACACGGGCGGCCGCTCGTACCGCCTGGCCGACCTGCGCGGGCGGATCGTGCTGCTCGACTTCTGGACGGCGGGCTGCGTCAACTGCCAGCACGTCATCGACGAGCTGCGCGAGCTGGAGGCCGGGCACCCGGACACCCTCGTCGTGGTCGGGGTGCACTCGCCGAAGTTCGCGCACGAGACCGAGCACACGGCCGTCGCCGACGCCGTGGAGCGGTACGGGGTGGAGCACCCGGTGCTGGACGATCCCGGGCTCGAGACCTGGAAGCAGTACGCGGTGCGGGCGTGGCCGACGCTCGCCGTGATCGACCCGGAGGGGTACGTCGTCGCCCAGCACTCCGGCGAGGGGCACGTACAGGCCATCGAACGGCTGGTGACGGAGCTGGAGGCGGAGCACGCGGCGAAGGGCACGCTGCGGCGCGGGGCCGGGCCGTACGTGCCGCCGGAGCCGCAGCCGACGGAGCTGCGCTTCCCGGGGAAGGCCGTGGCGCTGCCCGGCGGGGGATTCCTGGTGAGCGACACCTCCCGGCACCGGCTGGTGGAGTTCGCCGAGGACGGGGAGAGCGTCGTACGGCGGATCGGCTCGGGGGTGCGCGGGTTCGCCGACGGCCCGGCGGGCTCGGCGTCGTTCAGCGAGCCGCAGGGGCTGCTGCTCCTGGACGACGGGTCGGTGCTCGTCGCCGACACCGTCAACCACGCGCTGCGCCGCGTCGGCCTCGCGACCGGCGAGGTGACGACGGTGGCGGGCACCGGACGGCAGTGGTGGCGGGGGGCGGCCACGGCGGGTCCGGCGCGGGAGGTGGACCTGTCCTCGCCCTGGGACGTGGCGCTGTTCGGCGGGCGGGTGTGGATCGCCATGGCCGGTGTCCACCAGCTGTGGACGTACGACCCGGTGGCGGGGACCGTCGAGGTGGCGGCGGGGACGAGGGACGAGGGGCTCGTCGACGGCCCGGCGGACCAGGCGTGGTTCGCGCAGCCGTCGGGACTCGCCGTGTCACCGGACGGGGAGCGGCTGTGGGTGGCCGACGCGGAGACGAGCGCGCTGCGCTGGGTGGACCGCCGGGGTGTGGTGCGCACGGCGGTCGGCACCGGTCTTTTCGACTTCGGGCACCGCGACGGTCCGGCCGGGCAGGCGCTGCTCCAGCATCCGCTGGGCGTCACGGCGCTCGCGGACGGCTCGGTCCTGGTCGGCGACACCTACAACGACGCGCTGCGCCGCTACGACCCGGCGACCGGCGAGGTCTCCACGCCGGCCACGGATCTGCGGGAGCCGACGGGCGCGGTGGCGGTGGGCGGGGACGTCGTGGTCGTGGAGTCGGGCCGGCATCGGCTGACCCGGCTGCGGCTGCCGGAGGAGGCCGTACGGGGAGCGGAGCGCTCTGCGCGGCGGGCGGTGACGGAAGTGGCCCCCGGCGAGGTGGTGCTGGACGTGCTCTTCGAGGCACCCGCGGGGCAGCGCCCGGACGACCGGTACGGGCCGCCGGCCCGGCTGCTGGTGTCCGCGACGCCGCAGCGGCTGCTGCGCACGGGTGAGGGTGCGGGGACGTCGCTCTCCCGCACCCTCGTGTTCGACCCGTCCGCCGGTGCCGGCGTCCTGCACGTCTCGGCGAGGGTGGCGTCCTGCGACGACGATCCCTCGGTCCCGTATCCGGCCTGCCGTCTGCACCGGCGCGACTGGGACGTCCCCGTCCGGCCGGCCGGCGGGGGCGCCGGCCGGCTGCCGCTGGTGTTCGCGGGGCCGGACGGTCAGACGCCGTAGCCGCCGTTGTAGCCGTCCCGCCGGTGGGGGTCCTCGCCGACGACCGGGGTCGCGGGCGGCACCACCACGCGCTTGCGCCGGGCGATGCTGCTGAAGGTCGTGACGCCGATGAGGCCCACGATCATCAGGATGACCCCGACCAGGTCGAGGTTCACCGCGTCCATCTCCCAGTCGGTCGCGAACGTGAGGATGGCTCCCGCGGCGATGAGGATGATGCACCCGCCGAGGCCCATGAGTGTCGCCTCCTGTCCGGTCCGGACGTTCCGGCCCGGACCTCCGGGTACCCCGGCCGGGGGCGTCCATGCGGCGCCCGTCCCAACTAGCCCTCCAGGAAGGCCGCCAGGGAGTTCGCGAGCAGCCACGGGTCGTCGACACCGCACAACTCCCGTGCGCTGTGCATGGAGAGGATCGCGACGCCGATGTCGACCGTGCGGATGCCGTGCCGGGCGGCGGTGATGGGACCGATGGTGGTGCCGCACGGCATGGAGTTGTTGGACACGAAGGACTGGAAGGGGACGTCCGCCTTCTCGCAGACCGCCGCCCACACGGCACGGCCGGAACCGTCCGTCGCGTAGCGGTTGTTGACGTTGACCTTGAGGATGGGGCCGCCGTTGACGCGCGGGTGGTGCGTGGGGTCGTGCCGCTCGGCGTAGTTGGGGTGGACGGCGTGGCCGGTGTCGGAGGAGAGACAGACGGTGCCGGCGAAGGCGCGGGCCTTGTCCTCGTACGAGCCGCCGCGGGCGAACACCGAGCGTTCCAGGACGCCGCCGAGCAGCGGTCCGTCGGCGCCGGTGTCGCTCTGGGAGCCGTTCTCCTCGTGGTCGAAGGCGGCGAGCACCGGGATGCAGGGCAGCTCGGCGCCGGAGCCGGCCGCGGCGGTCAGCGCGGCGGTGCCGGCGTGGACGGAGAGCAGGTTGTCCATCCGGGGTCCGGCGAGGAGTTCCTTGTCGCGGCCCAGGTAGGCGGGGGGCTCGACGGGGTGGACCATGAGGTCCCAGCCGGTGACCTCGCCGGGGGCGATCCCGGCGGTCTCCTCCAGGAAGGCGATCAGGTCGCCGTCGCGGGCGTCGCCGAGGCCCCACACGGGCTGCAGGTGGCGCTGCTTGTCGAGCTTGAGGCCGTCCGTGGAGACCGCGCGGTCGAGGTGGATGGCGAGCTGGGGGACGCGCAGCAGGGGGCGGTCGACGTTCACCAGCCGGGTCGAGCCGTCCCGCAGGGTGAGCCGGCCGGCGAGGCCGAGGTCGCGGTCGAGCCACGAGTTGAGCAGCGGTCCGCCGTAGATCTCGACGGCGACCTGGCGCCAGCCGTGCGCGCCGGTGTCGGGCAGCGGCTTGACGCGCAGGTTGGGGGAGTCGGTGTGGGCGCCGATGATCCGGAACGGCGTGTGGGGTGCCGCGCCCTCGGGGACGTACCAGGCGACGATGGCGCCGCCGCGGAGCACGTACTTGCCGCCGCTCGACCCGTCCCAGGCGTCCGTCTCGGCGACCTGGCGGAAGCCGGCCTTCTCGAGCCGTTCGGCGGTGTTCGCCACGGCGTGGTACGGCGACGGGCTCGCCACGAGGAAGGACATCAGGTCGTCGGTGTGGCCGCGGTCGAAGCGGGGGGGTGCGCTCATGGGTTCACCTTAACGACGTGCGAAGGCCCGCTCCCGGGGAAGGGGAGCGGGCCCTCGTGCGGGCGATGTGGATTGTCCGTGAGTGCCGGGAACGGCCCGTTGCCGGTGAGCCGTTCCCGCGCGGGCCGGTCCTAGAAGGCGGTCTCGTCCAGCTCCATCAGGTCCAGGTCGATGCCCTCGGCGAGCTTGCGCGCGCCGGTCACGCCGGGCAGGACGTTGGCCGCGAAGAACTTCGCCGCCGCGATCTTGCCGGTGTAGAACGCCTTGTCCTTGGCGGAGGCGTTCGGCAGCTTCTCGGCGGCGACCGCGGCGCCCTTGAGCAGCAGGTAGCCGACGACGACGTCACCGGAGGCCATCAGCAGGCGGGTGGTGTTCAGGCCGACCTTGTAGATGTTCTTGACGTCCTGCTCGGTGGCCGCGAGGTCGGTGAGCATGAGGCCGACGATGGCCTCCAGCTCGACGGCGGCCTTGGCCAGGTGCTCGCGGGCGCCTGCCAGCTCCTCGCCGCCCTCGCCGACCGCCAGGAACTTCTTGATGTCCTCGGCGAGCGAGTTCAGGGCCGCGCCCTGGTTGCGGACGATCTTCCGGAAGAAGAAGTCCTGGCCCTGGATGGCGGTGGTGCCCTCGTACAGGGTGTCGATCTTGGCGTCCCGGATGTACTGCTCGATCGGGTACTCCTGCAGGAAGCCGGAGCCGCCGAAGGTCTGCAGCGACTGGGCGAGCTGCTCGTAGGCCTTCTCGGAGCCGTAGCCCTTGACGATCGGCAGGAGCAGGTCGTTCAGCGCGTGCTCGGTCTTGGCGTCCTCGCCGTTCGCCTCCTTGACCTGGATGGCGTCCTGGACGGAGGCGGTGTACATCACCAGGGCGCGCATGCCCTCCGCGTACGCCTTCTGCGTCATGAGGGCGCGGCGCACGTCGGGGTGGTGGGTGATGGTGACCTTGGGCGCGCTCTTGTCCATGAAGTTCGCCAGGTCGGGGCCCTGGACGCGCTCCTTGGCGTACTCCAGCGCGTTGAGGTAGCCCGTCGACAGCGTGGAGATCGCCTTCGTGCCGACCATCATGCGGGCGAACTCGATGATGCGGAACATCTGGCGGATGCCGTCGTGCCGGTCGCCGATCAGCCAGCCCTTGGCGGGGTGCTTGTCGCCGAACGTCATCTCGCACGTGTTGGACGCCTTCAGGCCCATCTTGTGCTCGACGTTCGTGGCGTAGACGCCGTTGCGCTCGCCCAGCTCGCCGGTCTCGAAGTCGAAGAGGTACTTCGGGACGAGGAAGAGGGACAGGCCCTTGGTGCCGGGGCCGGCGCCCTCGGGGCGGGCCAGCACGTAGTGGAGGATGTTCTCCGACATGTCGTGCTCACCGGAGGTGATGAAGCGCTTCACGCCCTCGATGTGCCAGGAGCCGTCCTCCTGCTGCACGGCCTTGGTGCGGCCGGCGCCCACGTCCGAGCCGGCGTCCGGCTCGGTGAGGACCATCGTGGAGCCCCACTGCTTCTCCGTGGCGATCTGCGCGATGTGCTTCTGGACCTCGTTGCCCTCCTCGAAGAGGATGCCCGCGAAGGCGGGGCCCGAGGAGTACATCCACACCGCCGGGTTGGCGCCCAGGATCAGCTCGGCGTAGGCCCAGATGAGAGAGCGGGGCGCGGTGGTGCCGCCGATCTCCTCGGGCAGGCCGAGACGCCAGTACTCGGAGTCCATGAAGGCCTGGTAGCTCTTCTTGAAGGACGCGGGGACGGGCGCGGTGTTGGTCTCCGGGTCGAAGACCGGCGGGTTGCGGTCGGCGTCGGCGAAGGACTCCGCGAGCTCGTTCTCGGAGAGGCGGGTCAGCTCCTCCAGGATGCTCTTCGCGGTCTCGACGTCCATCTCCTCGAACGGACCCGTGCCGTACAGCTTGTCGCGTCCGAGTACTTCGAAGAGGTTGAACTCGATGTCGCGGAGGTTCGACTTGTAGTGCCCCATGGTCACGGCTCCGTAGCGGGTCGGCGAGGCACTGGATCCTCGCGCTAGATCACGTACCAGCAAGTAGCTACGATGATGCTACCCGTCAGTAATAAGACGCAACCCCGATCCCGGATCTGTGACAGGTCCCACCGGATCGACCGTGGTGGCCGTACCGGTCCACGCGCCCGGCGGGGCTGGGTACGCTTGCGCGCATGTATGGATACGGCCAGCCCATGGACGGGGGAGCCGCGCAGCAGCAGTACGCCCCGCCGCAGCAGCCCATGGCCGGTGGCGTCGGTGGGTACGGCCAGCAGTCGCCGCTCTACCCCGAGCCGTCCCCGCCCTCGCTCGCGGACGCGGTGCGCGCCTTCACCACGGGTCAGGTGACGGCCGAGGACTTCCAGCAGGTCTTCGCGACCTCGAAGGTCTACTGCCCGCGCGGTGACAACCCGGGCTTCCTCGCCCTGCACAACACCCAGCAGCCGGTGATCCCGATGTTCACCTCGCTCAAGGAGTTGCGCCGGTACGCGGGCAAGGAGTCCAAGTACTTCGTCATCACCGGCGCCGAGGTGATCGACCTGCTGCCGACCGGCTACGGCTTCGTCCTCGACATGGAGGGCGAGCACCGCATGGTCTTCGACGCGAAGGCCGTCGAGCAGATGGTCGAGTTCGCCATGCGCCGCATGTACGGCTAGAACACACCGGACCAGGTGGGCCGGAGCGGGGGATCCCGGCGCGGCCACCCGGCTCGCGCTGTCACACTGAGCCGCTTTCCCGGATCAAGCGCCCGGAGGGAATGCCCTCCGGGCTTTGTGCGTTCCGGGTGGCAGAAAGTTCAACGCTCAACTAAACTGGCCGCACAAGGAGGTACCGACATGCCTGCAGTGACCGTCGAGAACCCGCTGACGCTGCCCCGCGTCGCCGCGCCCGCGGAGGCCGTGGCCCGTCCTGTGCTCACCGTCACGACCGCGCCGAGCGGTTTCGAGGGTGAGGGTTTCCCGGTGCGCCGCGCGTTCGCCGGGATCAACTACCGTCATCTGGACCCGTTCATCATGATGGACCAGATGGGTGAGGTGGAGTACGCGCCGGGCGAGCCCAAGGGCACCCCCTGGCACCCGCACCGCGGCTTCGAGACCGTCACCTACATCATCGACGGGATCTTCGACCACCAGGACAGCAACGGCGGTGGTGGCACGATCACCAACGGCGACACCCAGTGGATGACCGCGGGCTCGGGCCTCCTGCACATCGAGGCTCCGCCGGAGTCCCTCGTCATGTCCGGCGGTCTCTTCCACGGTCTGCAGCTGTGGGTCAACCTCCCGGCCAGGGACAAGATGATGGCCCCGCGCTACCAGGACATCCGCGGCGGCAACGTCCAGCTGCTCACCACCCCCGACGGCGGCGCGCTGCTGAGGGTCATCGCCGGTGAGCTGGACGGGCACGCCGGACCGGGCATCACGCACACGCCGATCACGATGATCCACGCGACGGTGGCGCCGGGCGCCGAGATCACCCTGCCGTGGCGCGAGGACTTCAACGGGCTGGCGTACGTGCTCGCCGGGCGGGGCTCGGTCGGTGCCGAGCGGCGGCCGATCCACCTGGGCCAGACCGCGGTCTTCGGCGCCGGCGGTTCGCTGACCGTCCGCGCCGACGAGAAGCAGGACTCCCACACGCCCGACCTGGAGGTCGTGCTCCTGGGCGGACAGCCCATCCGTGAGCCGATGGCCCACTACGGCCCGTTCGTGATGAACACCAAGGACGAGCTGATGCAGGCCTTCGAGGACTTCCAGAAGGGCCGCCTGGGCACCGTCCCCGCGGTGCACGGCATGAGCGCCGCCGGACCCGCGCAGGACTGACGGATGCGGCACGAGGCCCGCGGCCGCACCGAGAGGGTGCGGCCGCGGGCCTCGCGCCGTTTTTCACCCGCCCGGCTCGCCCGCGCACGACACCCGGGCCCGCGCATGATCCGCTTGAGGCGTGCAGGCTCCCCCTCCCTTGCTGCCCGAGCCCGTCCGGCGGCTCGCCGCCTGGTGCGCCGTCGTCCTGCTCGTCGCCGGAGTCGTCTACGTCGGCATCCGGCTGACGGTGGAGCTGAGCACGGCGGTCGTGCCCGTGCTGCTCGCGCTGCTCGGGACGGCGCTGCTCGGCCCGCTGCACCGGCGGCTGGTCAAGGCGGGCATGAACCGCTCCCTGGCCGCCGGGCTCACCTGTGTCGCCGTGGTGGCCGTGGTCGGCGGAGCCGTCTACATCGTCGCCGCCGCCGTCGTGGACAGCGGAGACGAGATCGTCGCCTCGCTCAAACAGGCCGGGCGCGACCTCACCGCGCGTTTCGGACCCGCCGGGACCTCGCTCGACGACCTCGCCGGCAACTCCCGCGAACTGCTCTCCAAGTTCGGCTCGACCGCCGCCTCCGGAGTCGTCAGCGGGGTCAGCGTGGTCGGCGAGACCATCGCGATCGGCGTGCTCGCGCTGCTGCTGGTGTTCTTCTTCCTGCGCGACTCCCACCGGGCCGCCGGCGCGCTGCGCTCCCTGGTGCCCCGGCACAGCGGCGACCTCACCGTGGCCATGGCCCGGCGGGCCTTCCAAGCCGTCGAGGGGTTCATGCGCGGGACCACTCTCATCGCCCTCATCGACGCCCTGTGCATCACCGTCGGCCTGCTGATCCTCGACGTGCCGGGCGCGGTGGGCCTGGGCGCGCTCGTCTTCATCGGGGCGTACATCCCCTACCTGGGCGCCTTCATCTCCGGTGCCGTCGCCGTCCTGGTCGCGCTCGCCGACCGGGGCTTCGTCATCGCGCTGTGGGTCCTCGGCATCGTGCTCGCCGTGCAGCAACTGGAGGGGCATGTGCTGACCCCGGTGATCCAGAGCCGCACGGTCCAGATGCACCCGGCCGTCGTCATGGTGACGATCACCGCGGGCGCGTCCGTGGCCGGCATCCTCGGCATGCTGCTCGCCGTGCCCCTGACGGCCGCCGCCACCGGCGTCGCCCACGAACTGAGGGAGCGTTACGCCCGCCCCGACCCGCCCGGCGCCACCGCCGTCCCGGAACCGTCGCCGCCGCCGGACTCGTAGAGCTCGAACCAGATGCTCTTGCCCTCGCCCCGGGGGTCCACGCCCCACGCGTGGGCCAGCAGCTCGATCAGGACCAGGCCCCGCCCGGACGACGCCAGCTCCCCGGGCCGGCGCATGTGCGGCAGATCGTCGCAGGTGTCGGACACCGCGACCCGCAGCCGGCGGCCCCCCGGCCCGCCCAGCACCTCGGCGAGGAACAGGGCGTCCGCGTCCGTGTGCACAAGGACGTTGGTCAGCATCTCCGACAGCAGCAGCACCGCCGAGTCGACCTGGTCCTGGACCGGCCAGTCGTGCAGCAGCTGCCGCAGTTGCTGGCGGGCCACCGCCACGTGCTCCGGCTCCGCCTGTGCCACCGCCATCATCGTGCGGCGGACCGCGGCGTGCGCGGCGGCCCGGGTGCCGGCCGTGCCCTCGCACCGCCGGCGCAGCAGCAGCACCGCGATGTCGTCCTCGCGCCGGTCGGCGAGCGGCCCGGTGGTGTGGTGCGAGGACGGGCCGTGGACGGCCTGTACGAGCGCGTCGGCGAGTTCCTCCAGATCGCCGTCGTGGTCCGCCAGGACGGTACGGATACGGCTCCAGCCGGTGTCCAGGTCGTGGCCGCCGGTCTCGATCAGGCCGTCCGTGCAGATCAGCATGGTCTCGCCGGGGTCCAGGGCGATCGTGGTGGTCGGGTAGTCGGCGTCCGGGTCGATGCCGAGCGGCAGGCCGCCGGCCGTCGGGCGGTTCAGCACCGTGCCGTCGGCCATCCGGACGGCCGGGTCCGGGTGCCCGGCCCGGGCGATCTCCAGCAGACCGGTCGCCGGATCGACCTCCACGTACAGACAGGTCGCGAAGCGCAGCGCGGCCGGGTCGTCGTCGGGGGATCCGAACGTCATGCCGTGCAGGAAACGGGAGGCGCGCGACAGCACCGCGTCGGGGCGGTGCCCCTCGGAGGCGTAGGCGCGCAGGGCGATCCGCAGCTGGCCCATCAGCCCGGCCGCCCGCACGTCGTGGCCCTGCACATCGCCGATGACCAGGGCGAAGCGGCCGCCGCCGGAGGACGGCCCGCCGGGCAGCGGGATCATGTCGTACCAGTCGCCGCCGACCTGGAGCCCGCCGCCGGTCGGGACATAGCGCGCGGCGACGGCCATGCCCGGTATCTCGTGGCCCAGCCGGGGCAGCATGGACCGCTGGAGACCGTCCGTCAGCTCACGCGCGGACTCGGTGGCCTCGGCCCGCGAAAGGGCCTGGGCGAGCATGCGGGCCACCGTCGTGAGCACCGAGCGCTCGTCGGGGGTGAAGGCGACCGGATAGGCGAAGGCGGCCATCCAGGCCCCCATCGTGCGGCCGGCCACGATCAGCGGCAGGAACGCCCAGGACCGCCGGTCGAAGTGCGCGGCCAGCGGCCAGGTCGCCGGATAGCGCTCCTTGTACTGCTCGGGGGAGGACAGATAGACGGCGCGGCCGGTACGGACGACCTCGGCGGCCGGGTAGTCCGAGTCCAGCGTCAGCCCCTTGAAGGGGTTCTCGTCGCCGGGCTCCTGGCCGTGGTGGCCGATCACCGTCAGCCGGTCGCCCGTCACACCGAACACCGCGAGCCCGTCCGGGGAGAAGCCCGGCATGGCCAGGCCCGCCGCGACCCGCAGCACCTCCGACGTCGAGCGTGCCTCGGCCAGTGCCCGGCCCGCGTCCAGCAGGAACGCCTCCCGCGAGCGCCGCCAGTCACCCGTGACGGCGGTGCGCTTCGCGGAGGTGCCCGGCGCCGGCTCGGTGACCTCCTGAAGGGAGCCGGTCACCTCGTACGCGCGCTTCTCCCTGTCGAAGGCGGCGTGGAAGCGGCTGCGCCCGACCCGGACGACCCTCCCCCGGTCGTCCATGATCCGTACGCGCACCTCGCCGAGCGTGCCCTCGGCCACCGCCAGCTGGATCACGGACGTGATCTCGTTCCAGTCCACCGGGTGCAGGCGCGCGCGGACCTGGGCCTGGCTGAGCGTGCGGGCCTCGGCGGGCAGCCCGAGCAGCCGTGCCGCCTCCGCGTCGACCGTGACCAGCCCCGTGTCCGTGTCCCAGTGCCACAGCCCCGTCGCGAGGACGGTGAGGACCTCCTCCACGGCGGGCAGGGCCTCACCAGTGCGCATGGCCCCACTGTAAGAAGAGCTGATCGCACACTGCCACCGAAGCCGTGCGGGCCTGTCGGCCGGTCGGGGCCCGGGGACGCGGGAAAACGGTGGGGAGGCGATCACGGGCTGCCCGGTAGGCTGGGGTGGAGTTTCACGTGAAACAAAGCCTCTCCTTCACGGGAACCACGCCCCCGATCCGCGAAGACTGGATGAACGACGATGCATCGGTACAGGTCCCACACCTGCGGCGAGCTCCGCTCCTCTGACGTCGGCACCGACGTCCGACTGAGTGGCTGGCTGCACAATCGGCGCGACCTGGGCGGCATCCTCTTCATCGATCTGCGCGACCACTACGGCATCACGCAGCTCGTGGCCCGCCCCGGAACCCCGTCCTACGAGACCCTGGACAAGGTCTCCAAGGAGTCCACGATCCGCGTCGACGGCAAGGTCGTCTCCCGCGGCCCCGAGAACGTCAACCCCGACCTCCCGACCGGTGAGATCGAGGTCGAGGTCGGCGAGGTCGAGGTGCTCGGCGCCGCCGCCCCGCTGCCGTTCACGGTCAACGCCGAGGACGGGGTCAACGAGGAGCGGCGCCTGGAGTACCGCTTCCTCGACCTGCGCCGCGAGCGCATGCACAAGAACATCATGCTGCGGTCGTCGGTCATCGCCTCGATCCGCTCGAAGATGGTCGCCCTCGGCTTCAACGAGATGGCGACGCCGATCCTCTCCGCGACCTCCCCCGAGGGCGCCCGCGACTTCGTCGTCCCCTCCCGCCTGCACCCGGGCAAGTTCTACGCCCTGCCCCAGGCGCCGCAGCAGTTCAAGCAGCTGCTGATGATCTCGGGCTTCGACCGCTACTTCCAGATCGCGCCCTGCTTCCGCGACGAGGACGCCCGCGCCGACCGCTCGCCGGGCGAGTTCTACCAGCTCGACGTCGAGATGAGCTTCGTCGAGCAGGAGGACGTCTTCCAGCCGATCGAGCAGCTGATGACCGAGCTGTTCGAGGAGTTCGGTGGCGGCCGGCATGTGACGTCGCCGTTCCCGCGCATCCCGTTCCGCGAGGCGATGCTGAAGTACGGCTCCGACAAGCCGGACCTGCGGGCCCAGCTGGAGCTCGTCGACATCACCGACGTCTTCGAGGGCTCGGAGTTCAAGGCGTTCGCCGGCAAGCACGTGCGCGCGCTGCCGGTGCCGGACGTCTCCGCCCAGCCCCGTAAGTTCTTCGACCAGCTCGGCGACTTCGCGGTCTCCCAGGGCGCCAAGGGCCTGGCGTGGGTGCGGGTCGGGGAGGACGGCTCGCTGACCGGCCCGATCGCGAAGTTCCTCACCGAGGACAACGTCGCCGAGCTGACCAAGCGCCTCGCGCTGGCCCCTGGCCACGCGGTGTTCTTCGGCGCGGGCGAGTTCGACGAGGTCTCCAAGATCATGGGCGCGGTCCGCGTCGAGGCCGCCAAGCGCGCCGGCCACTTCGAGGAGGACGTCTTCCGCTTCTGCTGGATCGTCGACTTCCCGATGTACGAGAAGGACGAGGAGACCGGCAAGATCGACTTCTCGCACAACCCGTTCTCCATGCCGCAGGGCGGTCTGGAGGCCCTGGAGACCCAGGACCCGCTGGACATCCTCGGCTGGCAGTACGACATCGTCTGCAACGGCGTCGAGCTGTCCTCCGGCGCCATCCGGAACCACGAGCCGGAGATCATGCTCAAGGCGTTCGAGATCGCCGGCTACGACCGCGAGACGGTCGAGGAGAAGTTCGCCGGCATGCTGCGCGCCTTCCGCTTCGGCGCCCCGCCGCACGGCGGCATCGCCCCCGGCGTCGACCGCATCGTGATGCTCCTCGCCAACGAGCCGAACATCCGCGAGACGATCGCCTTCCCGCTCAACGGCAACGCCCAGGACCTGATGATGGGCGCGCCGACAGAGCTGGAAGAGGCCCGGCTGAGGGAGCTGCACCTGGCGGTGATCAAGCCCCAGCCGAAGTAGACGGACACACGAAGGGCGGTGGCCCGGAACCGGGAACGGTTCCGGGCCACCGCCCTTCGCGCAGAGCCCGGCTCACTCCTCGGGGGGCGGCCGGAGGGCCTCCTCCTCCAGCAGGCGTTCGGCGATGTCGTCGGCCCAGGCCCGGATCCAGCGGCGCAGCGCCGGCACGGTGCCCTCGGCGAGCCCCCGGGCGGTGAACTCCCGGTCGTCCAGGAGGTCGGTCGCCTCCAGGCGGGACTGCAGGTCGGCGGGGTCGAACGCGTCCCAGGCGTGCCGGCGGCCCTGCTCCTCCAGGTCGGGGAAGCTCCAGCCGGGCGCGGCCAGGTACACGTCGACGACGTCCCGGGCGGTGCCGCGGTCGGCCAGGGCGCGGACCTTCGTGCCGATGACGTCCTCCAGGGCGAGCGCCGGACCCAGGTCGGTGGTGACCGGAGGCCGCCAGAAGGTCTCCTTGACGACGTCGACCGTGCGCTCCTCACCGGTGTCCGGGTCGGTGACGAGCAACCGCGCCGACAGCGGGTCGGTCTCCACCGGCCGCACCTCCCAGCCGCGTTCTGCGAGACCGGCGCGCAGCACGGCCGCGACCCGGTCCATGGGCTCGGCGGCCTGCGTCGCGACCTCCACCGGACGCGGCCGGCGCGGCCGGCGGCGGCGCCGGGCCCAGCCGTCGTCCCCGCCCGGCAACTCCAGCGGCTCCGCGCCCACCTCGCGCGGGGGTGTCTCCCGCTGCGGGGCGGGGCCGAGCCCGTGGGCGCGTACGGCGCACTCGCCGGCCAGGACGAGCGCGTAGCGGGCGCCCACGGTGAGGACGTCGGTGGTCAGATGGCGGCGGTGCGGGATCATGATCCGCCGATTATGGTCCTACCCGGCGACGAACTGCGTCAGGATCGCCTGCACCTCGTAGATGTCGACGCCCTTGGTGAACGTCTTCTCGATCGGGACGGAGTTGCCCGAGACCCAGATCTTCAGCTCGGCGTCGAGGTCGAACGTGCCGGCCGTCTCCACCGCGAAGTGCGTGATGCTGCGGTACGGGATGGAGTGGTACTCCACCTTCTTGCCGGTGATGCCCTGCTTGTCGACCAGGATCAGCCGGCGGTCGGTGAACAGGATGGTGTCGCGTATCAGCAGGTACGCGGCGTGCACCTGCTCGCCGTGGCCCAGCAGCCGCGCGTAGTCCTGCTGCGCCTGCCCCTGGTCGATCGTGTGCGCGTTGCCGAACAGCGCCATGAGAAGACCCCCCTCTGTAGGCCTGCCATCGTAGGCGACAGGGTCGGATCAGACGTTCGATCAGGTGTCGTACGAGCCGTCCCACGGCTCGCCGAACCCCAGGTGGTCCGGGTACAGCTCGGCCCAGCCCTCCCCCTCGTCCTCCCCGGTCACCAGACCGAACAGCACGTTGTCGAAGGTGAGTTGGAAGGGCCGCACGGCGATGTCCGTGTACGTGCGCCGCGGGAGGCTGCGCAGCCGGGTCGCGAGGTGGACGCGGGCCCGGGAGAGCACCGAGTCCGGGCCGGCCGGGTCGCGCTGCTGCTCGGCCCAGGTGCCCGCGCACCAGATCTCCGAGTCGCGGTACGTGCCGTCGGTGTCGAAGGTGTGCAGTACCGCGTAGAGGCGTTTCTGTTCTTCCCAGCCGGGACCGAGCTCGAAGCCCTTGGGGAAGGCGTAGGTGACGGACCCCATGAACTGCCCGTCTTCGTAACAGCCGATCGCCTCGGTGCGGCCGTGGGGCTCGTAGGCGATCGGAATGACCTCTGGGACTGCCATGGCGAAAACCATACGGTCGTCACGGGGGTGGTGGTGGCGGTGGGGTCCGATCGTTGCCGAGTGGTTGGGCAAATCTTCTCCAAGATCCCCCGTTGGTGTGGCGACGGTCGCAGCCGTCGCAGGTCTGGAGCGGGGTGCGTGGCTCTGGGGCCGGCGGCGCCAGGGACCGGAAGGGGGGCGAATTCACTCGCCGGAGTGAGTTGGTCCGGCGGGAGGGAGGGTTGGGGTCTGGTGGGGTGCTTTCTCCCCCGCGGGTGGTGCAGAGGGACCGGAGTGCGGGCGGTCAGGTTGCGGTGACTGCGCGGTGCCGAAGGTGAGTTCGGCCCAGACCGTCTTGCGCGGTGGCAGGCCGCGGGCGACGCCCCAGCGGTCGGCGAGGGCGGCGACCAGGGTCAGACCGCGGCCCGATTCGGCGACCGGGTCGGTGGGCCGACGGCGGGGAAGTTGGTCACCGCGCGTGTCCGTGACCTCGATGCGGAGCGTCCCGCCGACCACGTAGAGGAGCAGTTGGAAGTTCCGGCCGGGGACGCGTCCGTGGGTGGCGGCGTTGTTCGCCAGTTCGGCCACGATGAGCTGGGCCGGGTCCAACGGCAGGCCCCAGGCGAGCAGTTGCTGGGTGGCGAGCAGGCGGGCGAGGCGGGCGCCCCGGGGTGTGGGGGACAGCAGGACGCTGAAGTTGCGGATGGCGTGTTCGGGGGCGGCGAGCTTCTGATTCACGTCACTCAGAGTGGCCGACCGCACCTACCGTGGGGAGTGACGCCATGGTTGCGTACGGTGACTGTCCGGTCGTTGTCCGGTGCTGTCCGGGCCTGTCGGGGCGTTGCGTACGGGTAGGGCGTGGCTGGTACGAGGCGGTACGACGGAGGGGTACGCATGCTGAGGACGGAGGCCGACGAACCGGGGTGGGAGGTGGACCCGGACGACGAGTGGGGCGTGGCCGTGGTCGCCACCGTGGGACGGCAGCTGAAGCTCCGGCGCGAGGCGGTGGGGATGCGGGCCGGGGAGTTCGGCAAGGCGGTCGGATACGGCGAGGACCTCGTCTACAAGATCGAGAGCGGCAAGCGGATTCCGCGGCAGGAGTATCTGGACAGGGCGGACGAGGTGCTGGGGGCGGGCGGGCTACTCGCGGCGATGAAGGAGGACGTGGCCAAGGTCCGGTACCCGAAGAAGGTGCGGGACCTGGCGCAGATGGAGGCGCGGGCGGTGGAGATCGGGGTGTACGAGTGCAACAGCGTGCACGGGCTGTTGCAGACTCCGGAGCACGCCCGGGCCCTGATGGAGGCGGCCCAGCCGCCCTACTCGGTGGACGACGTGGACCGCATGGTGGCCGCGCGACTGGCCCGCCAGTCCGTCTTCGAACGGGACCCGGCGCCGTCGCTGCACTTCGTCCTGGAAGAGGCACCGGTACGCCGGGAGGTCGGGGGCACAATGGTGTGGCGACGGCAGCTCGAACGTCTGTTGGAGGTGGGGCGGTTGAACAACGTCACGCTCCAGGTCATGCCGACGAACACGGATGCTCACCCAGGCGTGGACGGCAGGATCGAGCTGCTGAAGTTCCCGGACGGTACCGCGCTGGGACGCTCCGACGGGGCGTTCAGCGGGCGGCCGACCGAGGATCCGAAACAGCTGCGCATCCTTGAGCTGCGGTATGGCACGATCCGGGCGCAGGCGCTCCCTCCGAGGGAGTCGCTGGCCTTCATCGAGAAACTGCTGGGAGAGACATGACCCGCGAGACCCCTGCCGAGCTGGTGTGGTTCAAGAGCAGCTACAGCAGCGGCACGGACGGCAACTCCTGCGTCGAGCTCGCCCTCACCCCTGGCACCGTGCACGTCCGTGACTCCAAGTACGCAGAAGCCGGCCCCCGCCTCGCGCTCGGGGCGGAGGCGTGGGCCGGCTTCGTCGGATGGCCGGCGTCGGTCTACTCGCCGCCGAAGCGCTCCTTGTAGAGCTCCAGGTCGTCGTCCGTCAGCTTCGCGAAGAGGACCGGCGGGACGATGAAGGGGGTGCCGACCGGGACGGTGGTCAGGGACCTGGCCTCCTCCGGGGTGACCCAGGTCGCCGTGTCGTCCGGCAGGGAGAACGCCTCACGCATGGCCTTCGACGACGTCGGGATGAACGGCTCCGACACCACCGCGTACAGGTGGATCAGGTTCATCGCCGTGCGCAGCGTGAGCGCCGCCGCGTCCTTGTCGGTCTTGATCTCCAGCCAGGGAGCCTTCTCCTCCAGGTAGGAGTTGCCCGCCGACCACAGCGCCCGCAGGGCCGCCGCCGCCTTGCGGAACTGCAGCGACTCCATGTGCGACTCGTACTCGGCCAGCAGCTCCGCGATCTGCTCGCCCAGCTTCGTCTCCGCCTCGCCGGGCTCGCCGCCCGCCGGGACCTCCTCGCCGAAGCGCTTCTTCGAGAAGGACAGGACGCGGTTGACGAAGTTGCCCAGGGTGTCGGCGAGGTCCTTGTTCACCGTCGCGGTGAAGTGCTCCCAGGTGAAGGACGCGTCGTCCGACTCGGGGGCGTTGGCGATCAGGAAGTAGCGCCAGTAGTCGGCGGGCAGGATCTCCAGCGCCTGGTCGGTGAAGACACCGCGCTTCTGCGAGGTGGAGAACTTGCCGCCGTAGTACGTCAGCCAGTTGAACGCCTTGACGAAGTCGACCTTCTTCCACGGCTCCCGGATGCCCAGCTCGGTCGCCGGGAACATCACGGTGTGGAAGGGGACGTTGTCCTTCGCCATGAACTGCGTGTAGCGGACGTCGTTGTCGACGTCGTACCACCACGACTTCCAGTCCCGGTTCTCCGGGTCCTGGTCGGCCCACTCCTTCGTCGACCCCAGGTACTCGATCGGGGCGTCGAACCACACGTAGAAGACCTTGCCCTCGGCCGCCAGCTCCGGCCAGGTGTCCGCCGGGACGGGCACGCCCCAGTCCAGGTCACGGGTGATCGCCCGGTCGTGCAGGCCCTCCGTCAGCCACTTGTGGGCGATGGAGGAGGCCAGGTGCGGCCAGACGCCGTCGTGGCGGCTCACCCACTCCGCGACCTCGTTCTGCAGCTTGGACTGGAGGAGGAAGAGGTGCTTGGTCTCGCGGACCTCCAGGTCCGTGGAGCCGGAGATCGCCGAGCGCGGCTCGATCAGGTCGGTCGGGTCCAGGACGCGCGTGCAGTTCTCGCACTGGTCGCCGCGGGCCTTGTCGTAGCCGCAGTGCGGGCAGGTGCCCTCGACGTAGCGGTCCGGGAGGAAACGGCCGTCGGCCGGGCTGTAGACCTGGCGGATCGCGCGCTCTTCGATGAAGCCGTTCTCGTGCAGCTTGCGGGCGAAGTGCTGGGTGATCTCGACGTTCTCCGCGCTGGAGCTGCGGCCGAAGTGGTCGAAGGCCAGCGAGAAGCCGTCGTAGACCGCCTTCTGCGCGTCGTGCGCCTGGGCGCAGAATTCCGCCACCGGGAGGCCCTGCTCCTTCGCGGCGAGCTCGGCCGGGGTGCCGTGCTCGTCGGTGGCGCAGATGTACAGGACGTCGTGGCCACGCTGGCGGAGGTACCGGGAGTACACGTCCGCCGGGAGCATGGACCCCACCATGTTGCCCAGGTGCTTGATCCCGTTGATGTACGGAAGGGCGCTGGTGATGAGGTGTCGAGCCATCGCGGGCTGCTCCCAGGTCGTTACGCGGCGTGACGGGTGCCGGGTTTCGCGGCCGCTGCCGTCACTTTCGAACCTTGAAATCGTAGCCGACATGGCCGAGCCGCCCGTCTCCCGTTCTGAGGGGTGGGAACCGGGCGGCTCGGGTGTTCTGGTCTCCGTGTGGCGCTCCTGGGGCCTCTACGGGCGCCAGGACGCCAGAATGCCGTCGTAGAGCTGCTCGTCCGTGAGCTCCAGGGGGGACTCGCCGGCGAAGAACGTGGCGGTGTTGCCCGTCTTGAGCTTGCGGAGGTAGTCGAACGCCTTCTGCTCGGGGTCTCCGAAGACGACGATCGAGAAGAAGACGTTCGGGTGCTTCTTCGCCGCGTCCGTCAGGGCCTGGTTGGCCGGGGTCTTGGCGTCGGGGGCGCCGTCCGTCTGGAAGACGACCAGGGCCGGGGTGTCGGGGGCCGTCTTGGCGTGGTGGGCGACGACCTCTTCCACGGCGACGTGGTAGCTGGTGCGGCCCATGCGGCCGAGGCCGGCGTGGAGTTCGTCGATCTTGTTCTCGTGCTCGGTGAGGGTGAGCTCGCCGGTGCCGTCGAGTTCCGTCGAGAAGAAGACGACGTGGACCGTCGGGTCGGAGCTGTCGAGGTGGGCGGCGAGGGCGAGGCTCTGCTCGGCGAGGGCCTGGGCGGAGCCGTCCTTGTAGTACGGGCGCATGGAGGCCGAGCGGTCGAGGACCAGGTAGACCTTGGCGCGGGTGCCGGTGAGGTGGTGGGTGGTGAGGGTGGCGGCTGCCGCTTCGTAGGCGGTGCGGAGGTTGGTGGGTACGGCTGTCTCGGCCCCGGCCCCGGTCTCGGCCTTGGCTTCGCCTTCGGCCTCGGTGCTCCCACCCGCACCACCCGTGACGCTTTCGTCGTCGACTGCCGGTGGCCCCTGTGGGGCTTCCTCGCCGTCGGCGGCTGCGGCGGCTGCGGCGGCTGCGGCGGGTTCCACGGGCCGCGTCTCCTTGACGGGCTCCGGCTCCTCCTCCGCCTTCGGTGCCTCCGCCTCGGGCTCGGGCTCCGGGGCCGTCTCGGCGACCGGCTCGGGCTCAGGAGTCACCTCGGCTACCGGCTCCGGCTCCTCGACCTTCGGCGCCTCAGGCTCCGCCTTCGGCTTCTCGGCCTTCGGCTCCTCAGCCTTCGGCTTCTCGACCTGGGGCTCCTCGGCCTTCGGCTTCTCGGCCTTCGGCTCTTCCACCTTCGGCTCTTCGGCCTTCGGCTCTTCGGCCTTCGGCTTCTCGGCCTTCGGCTCCTCGACCTGGGGCTCCTCGGCCTTCGGCTTCCCGACCTGGGGCTCCTCGGCCTTCGGTTCTTCAGCCTTCGGTTCTTCGGCCTTCAGCTCCTCAGCCTTCAGCTCCTCGACCTGGGGCTTCTCAACCTGGGGCTTCTCGGCCTTCGGCTCTTCGGCCTTCGGCTCTTCGGCCTTCGGCTCTTCGGCCTTCGGCTTCTCGGCCTTCGGCTTCTCGGCCTTCGGCTTCTCGGCCTTCGGCTTTTCGACCGGGGGCTTCTCGGCCTTCGGTTCCGGCTCCGTGGCCGGCTTTTCCGCCTTCGGCGTCACCGCCACCGGCTCAGGGGCCGGCTCGGGCTCTGCGGCCGGCTCGGGCTCCGCGGCCTTCGGCTGCTCCTCCTTCGCGGGCTCCCGCTCCGCCGGAGGCGACTGCTTGGGGACCGTGACGTTGTCGAAGGCCGCCACGACCAGGTCGTGCTCGTTGTCGTCCGACTCCGCCGTCGGCTCCGCGGTTGCCGCCGTCGCCGTAGCCGTAGCCGTCGTCGTAGTAGTCGTCGCCGTCGGCTCTGCCGAGCGCGGTTCCGGGACCGTCGTGGGGGCGGTCGGCTGCGGTTCCCGCGAAGGAGTCGCACCCTCCGCCTCAGCGGTCTGCCCCTTGCGTGATCGGCCGAACGCGTTCCGCAGGAGAGTGAGAATGCCCATGTGCGCAACCCTTCGCGTGAGTTGATGCCCGTAGATCCCTGGCCAGGACGGACACGTAAGGTTAGCGGCCCCAGGTGGTGATCTTGGGGAGGGGTGAACACAGGCTCATCCGTCCGTCAAGGTCGCATCGAGCCGCGCGCCGGCGTCTCGTACAGCCACCCTCGGTTCACTCCTCGTTCATGCTCGCGCCCCGCTGCCGCTCGTACGCGCCCCTAGCGTCCCCCACGCCGCATCTCAAGGGGAAGCAAGGGGAGTACCAGCAGCCATGCGTATCCAGTTGCCGATCATCAGCGTCGACGGCGCCGCGCACCACGGTGCCAGAGCGGCCCTGACCTGCCGTTTCCGGTGTGGGGACGCCTGTTTCCACGAGGTCCCGAACACCACCTCCAACCCGTACGTCGGGGACGTCGTCGCCGACGCCCTCAGCCGCCGTACCGTGATGCGGGCCGCCGCCGTCGTCACCGCGGCCGCCGCGGTCGGGGCCTCCGCGACCGTCTCCGCGCCGCGGGCGAGCGCCGCCACGGCGACCGGTTCCCGGCCCGGCGCCCAGGGTGCGCGCGGGCTGCGGTTCACGCCCGTCGCACCGAACACCGCCGACACCGTGACGATTCCGGACGGGTACGCCCAGAACGTCGTCATCCGCTGGGGCGAGCCGATCCTGCGCGGTGCGCCCGCCTTCGACCCGGACCGCCAGACCGCGGAGGCGCAGGCGAAGCAGTTCGGCTACAACAACGACTTCCTCGCCCTGCTCCCGCTGCACGGCGAGCCCCACCGGCAGATCCTCGTCGCCAACCACGAGTACACCGACGAGGTGCTCATGTTCCGCGGCTACGACCCCGAGAACCCGACCCGGCAGCAGGTCGAGGTCGCCTGGGCGGCCCACGGGCTGTCCGCGGTCGTGGTGGAGGAGGACCGCCGGTCGGGGAAGCTCACTCCGGTGCCCCGGCACCCGCTGAACCGGCGCGTGACGGCGACCACCGAGTTCCGGGTGACGGGTCCGGCCGCCGGGTCCGAGCTGCTGAGGACCTCCGCCGACCGCACCGGCACCAAGGTGCTCGGCACCCTCAACAACTGCTCCGGCGGCGTCACCCCGTGGGGCACCACCCTGCACGGCGAGGAGAACTTCAACCAGTACTTCGCCCACGCCACCCGCGCGACCGACAAGCGGTACGGGCTGGGCAGCGGCGCGACCGAGCGCAAGTGGGAGCGGTTCGACCGGCGCTTCGACGTGGCCCAGGAGCCGAACGAGCCGCACCGCTTCGGGTGGGTCGTCGAGCTGGACCCGTACGACCCGGCCTCCGCGCCGCGCAAGCGCACCGCGCTGGGCCGGTTCAAGCACGAGGGCGCCACCGTGCGGCTGACCGACGACGGGCGGCCGGTCGTGTACTCCGGTGACGACGAGCGCTTCGACTACTTCTACAAGTTCGTCGGCAGCAAGCGGATGCGGAAGGGTTCGAGCCGGGCCGTCCGCGAGCACAACCTGTCCCTGCTGGACGAGGGGACGCTGTACGTCGCCCGGCTCACCGGTGACTCCCCCGCCATCGAGATCGACGGGACCGGCAAGCTCCCGGCGGACGGCGAGTTCGACGGCGGCGGTGAGTGGATCCCGCTGGCCACCGCCACCGCGCACGGGGCCGTCTCGCACGTCGAGGGAATGAGCGCGGAGGAGGTGTTCGTCTTCACGCGGCTCGCCGGGGACAAGGTCGGCGCCACCAAGATGGACCGGCCCGAGGACATCGAGCCCAACCCGCACACCGGCAAGGTGTACGTGGCCCTGACCAACAACAGCAACCGGGGCGTCGGGTCGAACCCCAAGCCCGACGAGGCCAACCCGCGCGTCGCCAACAAGCACGGCCAGATCCTGGAGCTGACCGAGCACCGCAACCGGGCCGACAGCGAGCGGTTCGCCTGGTCGCTGTTCCTGGTGGCCGGCGACCCGGACGACCCGGCCACCTACTTCGCCGGGTTCCCGAAGGACGAGGTCTCGCCGATCTCCTGCCCGGACAACGTGGCCTTCGACTCCTACGGCAACCTGTGGATCTCCACGGACGGCAACGCCCTCGGCCACCACGACGGCCTCTTCGGCGTCGCCACACGCGGGGAGCGGCGCGGCGAGCTCAAGCAGTTCCTGACGATGCCGAACGGCGCGGAGACCTGCGGCCCGCTCGTCCAGGACCGGCGCGTGCTCGTCTCCGTGCAGCATCCGGGCGAGATCGACGGGGCGACGGCCGAGAAGCCGCTGAGCGCCTGGCCCGACGGACCGGGCCGGATCAACCGGCCCGCGGTCGTGGCGGTGTGGCGCCAGGACGGGCGCGACATCGGCGTCTGACGCCGGTCAGGGGAGCGCCGGCACCCGCGGTGGGCGCCGTTCGCCGTCGTGTTCCAGCCACTCCCGGTACGCGGGTGCCTGCCGGGCCGCCTCCCAGTAGGCCTCCTCCAGCGCGGGATAGACCCCGTCGAGGTCGGTCTCCGTGCGGGCGGCCAGCAGCAGCCGTACGCCGAGGGGGTCACCGCGCAGCCGGCGTACCGCGATGGCGGGGCTGTCGGCGTGGGTGGGCTGGCAGACGGCGACCACCTCGCCGGTGGCCACCAGTGCGTCGGCGGTGTAGTAGTCGCCGTGCAGGACCCGCGGGTTGACCCCGGCCGCGCGGAACATCCGCTGCACGGCGTCCCATTCGCCGTCCACCGTGGGGTCGACCATCCAGCGGTCGCCGGCGAGGTCGCGCAGGTCGACCTCGCGCCGGGCGGCGGCCGGGTGGTCGGGGGGCAGGGACACGAACTGGGGCTCGCGTGCCATCAGCACGCGCAGCCGCAGCTCCGGCGGGATGCGCAGGGGGCAGCCCTCCACCTCGTGCACGAAGGCCACGTCCAGCTGCCCGTCGGCGACCATGCGCAGCAGGGCGTTGGGGGAGACGTTCATGTGGAGGCTGGGGTCCTGGCCGTGGCCGCGCAGCCGGCGCAGCCACCCCGCCAGGGCCTTGCTCGCGGTCGAGCCGACCCGCAGGGCGGTGCCGCCCATCGCGGCGGCCCGGGCCTCGGTGACGAGGGCACGCATCTCCGTCACGAGGGGGCGGGCGCGGCTGAGGACCAGCCGGCCCAGCGGGGTGGGGCGGCAGCCGGTGCGGGCCCGCAGGAACAGCGGACCGCCCAGCTCCTGCTCGATGCGGCGCAGTTGTGTGCTCAACGATGGCTGGGCGACGCCCAGTTGCCGCGCGGCCCGGTGCAGACTGCCGGTGTCGGCTATCGCGCACAGCGCGCGGAGGTGTCTCACCTCGAGCTCCATGGCCTGGGAGACTAAAGCGGAAGGACTGGTTTCACCAGCCACCCAAACCCCCTTCGAACACGGCGAATCGGGGCTCCGATAGGGCCGTGCTATCGCCGATTGCCATCATCACAGCGGCTTTTCGGACGCGGACACTCGCCTTGACGACTCACCCCCCACCTAGGAGTCATCGATGCGCATGTCCTTCGTCCTGTCCGCCCGTACGACGGCGGCGGCCGCTCTCGGTGTCGCGGCCCTCGGCCTCGGCACGGTCGCCCCGGCGACCGCGGCCCCGGCTCCCGTCCAGGCCGGCTTCGTCGCCGGTACGGCCGACTCCGACGCCTCGAAGGCCTTCTTCCAGGCCGTGCTGAAGTCGGTCGCCGAGAAGCAGGCGGCCCGTCCGACGGCCGCCGCGGCGGTCACCGTCGTCTACGACGCCTCGCGCGCGCCCACGTTCAGCGCGCAGATAGCCCGCAGCGCCCAGATCTGGAACAGCTCGGTCTCCAACGTCAAGCTCCAGTCCGGTTCGAACGCCGACTTCACGTACCGCGAGGGCAACGATGCGCGGGGCTCGTACGCCTCGACGGACGGGCACGGGAACGGCTACGTCTTCCTCGACTACCGGCAGAACCAGCAGTACGACTCCACCCGCGTCACCACGCACGAGACGGGCCACGTCCTCGGGCTGCCGGACCACTACCAGGGTCCGTGCAGCGAGCTGATGTCGGGCGGCGGCCCCGGCCCGTCGTGCACCAACTCCCTGCCGGACGCCAACGAGCGGGCCCGGGTCGAGCAGTTGTGGGCCAACGGGTTCGCGGCCGCGCTCGACAAGGCCCTCGACAAGGGAGCCCGCCGGTAGGGCGGTTCCCCCACGCACCACCCCCCACATGACGTGGCCGCCCTCCTGCACGGGGCGGCCGCGTTCATGTGTTCAGTCCGGCCGGCGGTGCAGGGTGACGTCGGCGAGCAGGGCGCGGTGGTCGGTGCCGGGCAGGTCGAGGAAGCGGGTCGCGCGCACGGAGAAGTCCCGGGAGAGCAGCACGTGGTCGATCTGCGTGCCGAACGCGGGTGCCGTGCGCGCCGGCCAGCTCGGGGTGCGGTCGTGGCCGCCGAGCCGGGCCGCGTCCTGCAGACCGGTGTCCAGGACGCGGCGGAAGGCCGCGTGGTCCTGGGAGGCGTTGAAGTCCCCGGCGAGCACGAGCGGGGTGCGGCCGCGTCCTTCGGCGAGGTCGCGCAGCCGCCCGAGTTCGCGGCGCCAGGGCCCGATCCGGCCGGGCAGCGGCGGCATGGGGTGCGCGAGCTGGAGCCGTACCGGCTGCCCGCGGACGTCGGCGACGGCGCCCGGCATGGCCATGGTGCCGTCGACGCCCCCGGCGGGGGCGAGCGGGAAACGGCTGAGCAGCACCGAGCCGTGGGACCCGGCGGCCACCTCCGCCACCCGGTGCGGATAGGCGGAGGCGAGTTCCCGGCGGAGGACGGCGTCGCAGGTCTGCTCGCACTCCTGGACGAACACGACGTCCGGTTTCTCGCGGCGGACGGCGGCGGCGAGCGCGTCGGCCGCCTGCCCGAACTCGACGTTCGAGGTCAGGACGCGCACGGAGGCGAGCGGCGGGCCGTCCGGCCGGTGGCTCCTGCCGTACGGCTCGATGAACCAGGCCAGCAGGCCGAGCAGCGCGACCGCCCCGACCAGGCCGGTCCACCAGCGGGCGAGCAGGGCGAGCAGCAGAGCGGTCACGGTGGGCACGAGCAGCCACGGGAGGAAGGCCAGCAGCTGCGGGAGGGGGGTCAGGGCGTCGGCGTCGGCGGCCCGGCAGGCGACGACGACGCTGACGCCGAGCAGGAGCAGGGCGGCGGGCCACCGTCCGGCCGTGTGGCGTCCGCGTCCGTTCTGGTTCCCCCGCTCTGTCACAGCGACGACGTTACGAGGTGGGATGCCGGTGTGCCAGGAGCACCGGGTGTCCCCGGGGTCCCGTCAGATCCGGGCGCGGGCCGGCGGGCGGGCGGGGTCGGTGGCGGGCCGGGCGGCCACCCGGCGGCGCCGGGCCAGGTAGCCGGTGAGCCGGGCCGCGAGGGCCACGGCCAGGCCCAGGGCGACCAGTGACCAGGACACCGAGCGCAGCGGCTGGGTCAGCGCGTCGTACACGGCTTCGGCGGCCGGACGGTGGGCGGCCTCGGGCAGGTCGGCGAGCGTGAGCCGGCGGCCGAGGGCCACGGCGAGGACCAGGAGCGCGCCGCCCAGCGCCGAACCGAGCGCGGCCGCGGTGAGCGCGCGGCGGCGGCAGGCGGCGACGGCGATCCCGGCCACCGCGAGGACCGCGGCGGCGACGGGGAGCCAGAACCCGGCGACCTCCAGCACGTCGTACCCCTTCCTCAGGCGTGCCAGCTCGTCGGCGCCGAGCACGGGCACCTCGGTGTGCTCGACCGGGATGTGCCGGGCGACGGTCACGTGGTCGTCCAGCAGCCGCTGTTTGACCTGGGCGGTGATCGGCGCCAGATCGACGGTGACGGGGCCCGGGCGGCCGTCGCGCAGGGCGTCCAGGACGGCGTCGTGCACGGCCCGGTTTCCGGCGTCCCAGGCGGCACGGAAGGCCGAGGTGCGGGTGAAGGAGTCCGCCGCGTCCCGGACGAAGGGGCGGACCGTGCCGGGCGCGGGCGCCGCGGGCGCGCCGGCCAGCCGCCGGTCGACCTCGCGCATGATCCCGGTGCCCAGGGCGTCGGCGACCGCGCCGCGCACGGCCGGGTCGGAGGCGAGCGGCGCCATGGCCGTGACGTAGCGGCCGGTGTCGGCGAGCCCGTACGCGGCCCAGGCCGCGGACGCGCCGAACGGCAGGAGGAGGCACGACAGCGCGATCAGCGCTGCCGACAGACCGTCGCGCAGCCGGGTGGACACCCCTCAAGCGAAAGGCCGCGCGACCCGGGGCGCCCGCCGGGCGCCTGCATCCGGGCGCAGGGTTCCCCTCTCCGGCGGAGCGTTCACCCGAACGGGTGTCTCACGGGTCGGGGAAGCGGTGCGGCCCCGGCGCGCGGCCGGGGCCGCACCGGGTGCGCGCTCAGGAGGTCCGCCTGCCCTCGGCGTCCTCGTGCGTGTAGTAGCGGTAGAACAGCACGACGAAGCAGGCGGCGCCCAACGCGAGCCCCATCAGGGACGACCTGACGACGCTGTGGCCGGTCTGGCTGTACAGGAAGCCGACCGCGCAGCCGGTGAAGGCGGCCCACATGATCGCGTGCATCTCGCGCCGCATCTGGCCGGAGACGGCCCGGATGACGACGAACAACAGAATGAACACCACCGCGGAGACGAAGCCCAGGAGCAGGTTCCAGCCGGTGATCTCGCCGCCGGCACGGCGGTCCGCCGCGACCCAGTAGCCGTAGATCAGACCGAGGCCGACCGGGACGGCCACGCTCGCGACGCGGTGCGCGCGCGGGCTGAGGACATCGGTGGACGGGCGTGTGCTCGTCGTGCGCCGCCGGGACGCGGGTGCCGCATGAGCCATGAGAGCACTCCTTCCTCTCCGCCCCCGTCCTCCAGAGCACACCTGGGGCGCCGGCCTGGCAAGTCGGCGTCGCGCGCCGGCCCGATGCCACCCGGCCGGGTACCGGATGCGGCACGCCGGACGTCGTGTTTCGCTGAGGCGCATGAGGGCCGTCAGCGACGGTGAGGTCAGCCCGCTGGGTGACACGCACCGGGCGCGGCCCCTTCGTGTGCGGGGCAGGAGCGTGGCCTGGGTGCCGCCGCTGCTGCTGCTCGTCGGCATCGTCGCCGTCGACTTCCGCACGAGCAGCGACTTCCGCATCCTGTCCTGGATCGTGCTGGTGCCCGGCACCGCGGCCGCGATCTGCGGGGTGTGGGGGACGGCCGTGTACGCCGTGCTCGCGCCCCTGACGTACATCGCCGCCGACGCGCTGCTGCCGCACCAGTTCCAGGCCGATCTGCCCGACCTGATCCTCGCCGCCCTCGGCGGTGTCCTCGCCACGCTGGCCTGTGTGGTGCGGGTGCGCGGCGAGGAGCGGATGCTGCACATCGAGGACGTGGCGGCCACCATCCGGCGCACCGTGCTGCGCCCGCTGCCGCCCGGCTGGGGCGGGCTGGAGCACGCGGCCGTCTATCTCGCCTCCGACAGCGAGGCCCGGGTCGGCGGCGACTTCTACGACATCCAGACCGGGCTGCACGGCACGCGCGTGATCCTCGGCGACGTCCAGGGCAAGGGGCTCGGCGCGGTGGAGGTGGCCGCCGCGCTGCTCAGCACGTTCCGGGAGGCCGGCTACCACGAGCCGGACCTGCCGACGATCGCCACCCGGCTGGAGGTGCGCCTCCAGCGGCACGTGCGGATGAGGGCCGCGCTCGGCCGGGCGGACGGCGACCGGTTCGCGACGGTCGTCCTGGTGGGCTTCCCCGACGCGGAGCCGGAGACCATCGAGGCCCTCGTGCTCGGGCACGACAGCCCCCTCGTCGTCGGCCCCGACGGGGTACGGGCGCTGCGGCCGCACGCCCGCCTCCCGGTCGGCCTGAGCGAACTCGACCCGGCCGCCGGGCCGCCGCCGGTACTGCGGGCGCCCCTGCGGTACGGCGAGACCTTGCTGATGACGACCGACGGGGTCACCGAGGCACGGGACGGGCGCGGCGCCTTCTTCCCGCTGGCCGGCACGGTCGCCGAGGCCGTCGCCGCCGACCCCGGGCTGGCACAGCCGGGACGGCTGGTCGACTTCGTCCGGGAGAGCACGCTGCGGCACAGCGGCGGGCATCTCGGCGACGACACCACGGTGTTCGCGGTCCGGCGTCTCCCCCCGGCAGGGAAGGAGCAGCCGGGGGACGGACGTTCGCCACCCTGAGATCCCCTTCACACACGCAGAGCGGTTACGGTGCTGCCGTACGTGATCGACGGGGGACGGGGAGGGACCGATGCCCGGAACAGTGCTGCTGCTCGCCGCCGCTCCGGCCGGCCGGGGGCGTCTGGTGGACGCCGCCACCGTGCTCCCGGTCCTGGCCGCCGTGCCGCCCCCCGTGCTGTCCGGCACCGGCACCGCGAACGTCGTCGAGCTCGCCGACCCGCTGGAGCCGCAGGCCGTCCTGACCCGGCTGCGGGCCGCCGCCGTCTCCCCCGGCCCGCTCACCGTGTTCGTCACCGGCCAGCTGCACCTGGACCGGCGCCAGCGCCTGCCGCACCTCGCGCTGGCCCGCTCGACACCGGCCACGGTCCGCTACACGGGGCTTCCCTGGCACTGGTTCCGGGACGAACTGCGCCTGCGCCCGCCGGGGTCGACGTCCCTCCTCCTCGATCTGCACGCCGACGCCGAGACCTGGGAGTGGCTGCGCGCCCACCCCCTGGACTGCGGCCGCGGCACCACCGTCCTCGGCCGGATCGCCCCGCCGCCCGGCCGCCGGGCACCTGCCGGTCCGGCGTACATGAAGGCGGTGGCCACGCTGCTGCGCAGCGGACTCCGGCCGCCGCTGGACCGGCTCCACGAGCAGGCGCTGGAGCGGATCGCGCCGGAGGCCGGGGTGGGCGTCGACATCGTGCTGACCGCGTCTGCGCCCGCGCCGGGCGACCCGCACACCGCGATCTCCGAGGCCGTGCGGGCCGGGCGGCACGCGGAGGCGGACGCGCTGGCCGCCCGGCACGAGCAGACGGCCGTGCACACCCACGGCCCCGTCTCCGAGCAGGCCCTGCACTGGATCGAGGTCCGCGCGGACCTGGCGATGCTGGCGGGCGACCCGGTACGCAGCTGCCGTACCTGGCTGACGGTCGCCTCGGCGCGGCTGGCCGCGGGACAGTCCCCGGACGCGCCCGCGGTGGAGTCCGCGGTCGACCACGCCCACCACCAGTGGCACCGGATCGACGACCCGGCGCTCGCCCGGGAACTCGGCCCGGTCCTGGTGGAGCTGCGCAGCCGGGTGCCGGGCCGTCGGCAGGGCGCCTTGGAGAACGTGCACCGGCAACTGCGGCAGCTCCAGGTCAGCGGGTGAGAACCGGGGGCCGGGCCGGTGGTGATTCCGTGAGACCTACCGCACGGGGGCCGGCGGAATGACATGCTGATCGCGCTGCTGTGCCGGTTTCGGCTCCATCGCTCTCGCCGGGCCCGCGTTGGCCGCCAGGATCAGGGTCGTCACGGCGACCACGGCGGCGGCGACGCCCCGGGTGTAGCGCTCGGTGGTGCTGGTGCGTTGCTGCACGGCGACCTCGCAACAGCCAAGGGTTAACCACGTTTAATACGCGGTTTAACCTAGGGGCTGTGGGAGTGGAACGGCAAGGGCGCCAGGGGGAGTTGAGTGTGTCGGACCGTGATGACCCGGGGACCATCGGGCGCCGGGTGCAGCAGCTGCGCGCCGACCGGGGCCTGACCCAGCGGCAGTTGGCCGAACCGGCGTACAGCCCCGCCTACATCTCCACCCTGGAGGCCGGACGGGTGCGCGCCTCCGACGAGGCGCTGCGGCACATCGCCGACCGGCTCGGGATCGCCTTCGAGGAGCTGGCCACCGGCCGCCCCGCCCACCTCGTCACCGATCTGCGCCTGGGGCTCACCGAGGCCCAGCGGGTCCTCGCCACCGGCGACACCGACGCGGCGGCCGGTCAGTTCACCGGCCTGCTCGCCGAGGCGACGGGCCACGGCCTCGCCGAGGAGCGGGCCGCCGCCCTGATCGGGCTCGGCGACTGCGGCCTCGACGCCGGTGAACTGGACGTCGCGCGCGGCCACTTCGAGCAGGCCGAGCAGGTGCTCACGGCAGCCGGGTCGCCGCTGCCCGCCCGGGCCCCGGCCGTGCGCGGGAGGGCTGTCTCCCACTACCTCGCCGGTGAACTCCGCTACGCCGTCTACCTCCTGGAGTCCGCGCTCGACGAGCTCAACCGCGGCGGACTGCACGACCCGGACGCCCTCCTGCTGCTGTACGCCAGCGTCATCGGGCCCTACATGGACATGGGCGCCCACGCCCGCGCCGCCCAGGCCGCCGAGTACGCCCTGGCCCTCGCCCCGCAGGCCGGTGACCCGGCGCTGGTGGCCCGGATGCACCGGTCCGTGGCCCGCACCCTGCTCGCCGAGGGCCGGATCGCCGAGGCCGACGCCTCCCTCGCGAAGGCCGCCGAGCTGTACCGGCAGCTCCAGATCCGCACCGAACTCGCCAACTGCCACTGGATGCGCGGCTACGTCTACGCCCAGAACGGCGACCTGGAGCGCGCCGAGGCGGAGATGCGCGAGGCGCAGACCATGCTGACGGCCCAGCGCGCCGCCCTCTACACGAGCCAGGTCGCCGTCGAGCTCGCCGACGTGCTGCACCGGCGCGGCAAGTCCGCCGAGGCCGCCGCCCTGCTCCACGAGGTCCTCAGCGACCTCAGCTCCGAGCGCGGCGCCCTGCACTCCGCCGCCGCCCACCGGTTGCTCGGCATCATCGCCGAGGACTCCCGGGACACCGAGGCCGCCGAGGAGCACTACGTCCGCGCCCTGAGCCTGCTGGAACGCGCGGGCGCGGTCGGCGACCTGGCCGACCTGTGCCGGCTGCTCGGCGACCTGCTCCGCCGCACCGGCCGCGTCGAGGCGGCCCTGGACGCCTACCGCACCGGCCTCGGCCACCGCACGGCCCCCGGCACCACCACCTTGGGCCCGGCCCCGGCGCAGCCGCCGTTGTGAGGGCCGGGGTGCGCTCGCAGCCGCCGGGGCGGTCGGGCGTGTCCGGGGTTTCGGGGGATGGGGGCCGGGTAGTCGGGGCTGGTCCGGGGTGGGCGGCCGGGAGCCACCGGACCGCTGCCCGCTGCCACACCGGGAGGCATCCGTGCGGCGCAGAGACGATCACCGTGGTGGACCGGGGCGGGAGCCCCGGCGTCCCGCGGACGCGATCGCCGAGAGCCTGCGCGGTGCCGGTCCCGGCGAGGTGCCGGTCCGGCTGTGCCGGGTCGCCGTCGACCTGTTGCCCGTGGCGGGCGCCAGTGTGTCGCTGCACAACGACGGGATGCCGGTCCAGCTCGGCGCGACCGGCCCGCGGGCCGCGTATGTGACGGAGATCCAGGCCACCTTGGGCGACGGACCCTGCCAGTGGGCCGCGCGGAGCCGCGCCCCCGTGCTCGCCGGCGATCTGACCGCCGGGCGGGACGTGGCACGCTGGCCGGTCCTCGCCCAGCTGGCCACGGCGGCCGGAGTGCGGGCGGTGTACTCCCTGCCGCTCGGCGACGCCCAGGTGTGCGTCGGCACCCTCGACCTCTACGGCGACACCCCCGGCGAGCTGTCCGGCCGGGACCTGCGCACGGCCCGGCTGCTCGCCGGAATGCTGACGCTGGCCCTGATGGCGCTTCCGCACACCCCGGACGAGCAGGGCGAGGAGGTGTGGCTGGGCGGCCTCGCCGCCGACCACGACCCGCTCTACCAGGCCACCGGCATGATCATGGCCCAGCTCTCCGTGGGAACGGACGAGGCACTGGCCCGGCTGCGGGCGCACGCGTTCGCGCAGGGCCGTACCGCCCTCGACGTCTCCCAGGACGTGGTGGCCCACCGGTTGCGCTTCGACACCGAGTGAACCCCGGCGGCCCCGGCGCCGTCCTCCACGGCATGGAGACGATGGCTGTGATCTTCGCGGTGGCCGCCTGCGTCCTGCTCCTGCTCAGCGTGCAGAGCCGGATGTCCCGGGCGGAGCGGCGCGCGGCCCGGATCGAGCACAAGCTCGACCTGGTCCTCGGGCACCTCGGGCTGCGGGAGGAGGACCCGCGCCTGGCCGAGGTGGCGGCGCTGCTCCGGGACGACAAGAAGATCCAGGCGATCAAGGTCTACCGGGAGATCACCGGCGCGGGTCTCGCGGAGGCCAAGGACGCCGTGGAGCGCATGGCCCAGGTCGGGTCCTCCCGATCAGGCCGGATCAGCGAGCGCCGGGAGCCGGCATGAGCGGCGAGACACCCCCTCGGGGGTGCGCGGTCCGGCTCAGACCGTGGCCCGGCCCCGCTTCCTGACCTCCTCCAGGCGCCTCGTGCCCAGCTCGACGGCGGTCAGGGTGGCGTCGGACGGCACCTCGCCGAGGCTGCCGTTGGTGACGGTGATCGCGTCGTCGCCCACCCGGACGGCGGCCACGTCCAGGGTGAGCCGCGGCGCGTCCTCGTACTCGGAGACGGCGCCGACGACGATCCGCAGGGCCTGCCGGGCGTCCCCCATCTCCGGCAGGCCGACCGCCCTGACCTCCACGGACAGCGGACCGCCCGCCGCGGTGGCGGTGAACGACCCGCACCGCCGCGGCAGCTCGCCGAGCCGGCGCAGCGCCTGGTCCAGGGCGCCCGGGCGGTGGACGACGACCTGGTAGCGCAGCTGGGCGTCGCCCCACTCGTCGTCCAGCGCGACCGCCGCCCGCGTGAGGGCGTCGGGGCCGAAGAAATCCTCCGCGTACAGCGCGTCGAGCAGGGCCCCGCACGCCGCGGGCTCGGCCGTCGCCTTCAGCATGGCCTCCCGCCAGGTCGCGAAGCCCCGGGTGGGCACCCACGGCGCCCCGAGGTCGGCCTCGGTGACGAGCGCGGCTCTGGCCTGAGCCTCCGTGAGAGTCGGGGCGGCGGCCGGGGACTGCGAGGCGGGGACGTTCACGGGCGGGGGCGCGGCCTGTTCCTGACCGGTGAGGGCGCACGCGGAGGCGGTCAGCAGGGCGGCGGCCGAGAGCGCCGGGGCGACGAGTGCACGGGCCGGGGGACGGGGCATCGCAGGGCCTCCCTGGGCTGGGGTGAGGGACGCGCTCAAGATCGGCACGTGTTCCCAAAGCACCACCGCGGGCCCTGTCCCACCAGCGCGCCGGGCCGTCCGGGTGACGCGGCGCGTGCCCGGGCGCCGGCGGCAGAACGAGGAGGGAGTCCCGGACGACCGAGGAGGAGTCCCGGACAGCGGAGAAGCCGTACGACGCCGCGCACGCGTGTCCGCGTGGCGACGCCGTACGGCGACGCACTCCACCTGTACGACACCGTAAAGTCGGTTCGTAGGGCCCGCCACCGCACTGCTCCAGAAGGAGACCCGCCGTGACGAACGACGGCCGGCCGATCCCGGTGATCATCGACTGTGACACGGGCGTGGACGACGCCCTCGCGCTGCTGTTCGCGGTACGCCATCCGGGGCTGGACCTGCGCGCGGTGACCTGCGTGGCCGGCAACACGGACGTGGACGGCGTCGTGCGCAACACCCTGACCGTGCTGGAGGTGGCCGGCGCCCCGGAGATCCCCGTCGCCCGCGGGCCGCCCGCCCCCTGATCGAGCCGTCCCGCTCGGCCCGGCACGTGCACGGCGACGACGGCATGGGCGACATGAACCTGCCCGCCCCGACCCGCGCCCCGGCCGGCATCGGCGCGGTGGATCTGCTGCGCCGGGAGATCCTGGCGTCCCCGCGCCCGGTCACCCTCATCCCGACGGCGCCTCTCACCAACATCGCCCTGCTGCTGCGCACCCACCCCGGGGTGACGGACAACATCGAGCGGATCGTGTTCATGGGCGGCGCGGTGGCCTGCGGAAACGCCACGCCGGTGGCGGAGTTCAACGTGTGGCACGACCCGGAGGCCGCGGCGATCCTGCTCACCGCCGGGGTGCCGATCACCATGTACGGCCTCGACGTCTTCCAGCGGGTCGTGGTGCCGGGCGCCGACGTCCGCCGGCTGCGGGAGAGCGCGGAGCCGGGCGCCCGGCTCGCCGGGGACCTGCTCGCGCACCGGCCCGCCGCACCGGACGTCGACGGCGACCCGGAGGCCGGCGGGATCGGGGACGCGGGCGCGGTCTGCACGGTCGTGGACCCGGCGGGCCTCACCAGCCGGCTGCTCCCGGTGGAGGTCTCCCTGGCGCCCGGACCCACCCGCGGCCAGACCCTGGTGGACCGGCGCCTCCGCCCCGGAGAGTCCGAGATCCACGCCGGGCTGCGCGAGCAGTCCCTGGTGGACGTGGCTCTCGACGTGGACGTGGACCGCTTCGTGAAGCTCTATCTGGAGACGGTCGCGGGCGCCTGACGGTCCGTCGGCGCCCCCTCACGCACCTGCACGGGGGCCCGAGGCGGTGAACCCCGGGCCCCCGTCGGCGTCCTCGCTCAGGAGCGGGCCGAGCGGCGCCGCTTGGAGGCGACGACGAACGCCGCGCCGCCCGCGACCAGCACCACGGCACCGAGCGCGATCGGGCCGGTCGCACTGCTGCCACCGGTCTGCGCGAGGTCACCGCCGCCCCCCTGGGGCTTCGGCGCCGGAGCGGAGGTCGAGCCGGACGGCTCCGGGGCCGGCGACTCGTCACCGGGCGTCTCGGAGGCGGGCGGGGCCGTCTCGTCGGCCGGGGTGGACGGCGCCGGCTCGGAGGGCGTGCCGGGCTCGGTGGCCGGGGGCTCGGTGGCGGGGGGCTCCTCGGTGGCCGGCGGTTCGGCCGTGCAGTCCTTCGTGCCGCCGTTCCAGGCCGCGATCAGCTTGTCCTTGATGACCGGGCGGTCCGGGCCCTTGGGCAGGTCCCCGTGCTCGAAGCCGTCGTTCGCGTCGTGCTTCCCGTCGAACTTCACCGCCCCGCGGTACAGGTCGATCTGCGCGAAGCAGCCGGCGTCCGGGACGGCGATGTCGAGGGTGTCGGTGGCGCCCGGCTTCACCGTGACCGTGTCGAAGTCGACGAAGACCTGCTCGCCGGAGGTGGCGAAGGTCGAGCCGTGGGCGAGGTAGGACGCGAGCGAGGCGGTGCAGGTCGTGGCGTCGGCGGCGGCGCGCACGGTGATGTGGGCCTTGCCGTCGCCGGTGACCTTCAGGTTCTGGTCGTCGACCTTCACGGAGGCCGTGAAGTGCGTGCCGTCGAGCGAGAACTCGCAGCGGTCGGTGGCGGTCCGGGTGCCGGCGCCGGTGCCGGGCCGGTAGCTGCCGCCGGAGTTCCAGCCGTCCCCGCCCGTGCCGTGGGCCCAGGCGCCGGAGGCGGAGGCGACGGTGGCGGCGCACAGGGCGAGCGACGCGGCGCCCGCCCCCAGCAGGCGCCGTGCGGTGACACGTCTCGCTATGGACATGCGTATCCCCTCGTGGGGTGGAGAGTGGTCGAAGAAGAAAACACTGGGCCCACTGGTCACATGCGCCACAGCGTGAGCACATCGTCTTGGGGCGGATCACTCGTGTCAACCTGCGGAAACGCAAGGGAAGTTCAAACGGGCATCACGATCTCGTCACAGGAGGAATGATTCGATCCGCTCTGCGCGGTGTTCGCTTTTCGGGCCAAGTGGACAGTGTTAGCGATGTCGCCGTACCCGTCCACGAGGAGACCGCGTGACCGTCCGCACCTCCACGCCCGACCTCTCGCCCAGCAACCCCGACTGGTGGCGCCAGGCCGTCATCTACCAGGTGTACCCGCGCAGCTTCGCCGACGGCGACGGCGACGGGCTCGGGGACCTGAAGGGCGTCGCCCAGCGCCTCGGGCACATCGCCGCCCTCGGCGCCGACGCCCTGTGGCTGAGCCCCTTCTACCCGTCCGAGCTGGCCGACGGCGGCTACGACGTCGCCGACTACCGGGACGTCGACCCGCGCCTGGGCACCCTGGACGACTTCGACGTCCTCGTCGCCGAGGCCCACCGCCTCAGCCTGAAGGTCATCGTCGACCTGGTCCCCAACCACACCTCGCACCAGCACGTCTGGTTCCAGGAGGCCCTGCGCGCCGGACCGGGTTCGGCCGCCCGCGAACGCTACGTCTTCCGCGACGGACGCGGCGCGCACGGCGAACTGCCGCCCACCGACTGGCAGTCCGTGTTCGGCGGCAGCGCCTGGCAGCGGGTGCCCGACGGGCAGTGGTACCTGCACCTGTTCACCCCTCAGCAGCCGGACCTCAACTGGGAGAACGAGGAGGTCCGCGCCGACTTCCGGACCACCTTGCGGTTCTGGTCCGACCGGGGCGTCGACGGTTTCCGCGTCGACGTCGCCCACGCCCTCGCCAAGGACCTGGACGAACCGCTGCGCGACCTCGGCACGCCCCAGCTGAGCCGCGAGGACGCGCTCCCCGACCTGCCGCCCGGCAGCCACCCCTTCTACGACCGCGACGAGGTCCACGAGATCTACCGCGACTGGCGCAAGATCCTCGACTCCTACCGCCCGCCCCGCATGGCGGTCGCCGAGGCCTGGGTGAACCCGAGCGCCCGCCGCGCCCTGTACGCCCGCCCGGACGAGCTCGGCCAGGCGTTCAACTTCGAGTACCTCCAGGCCGGCTGGGACGCCGAGGAGCTGCGCCGGATCATCACCGACTCGCTGGCCACCGCCCGCTCGGCCGGCGCGTCGGCCACCTGGGTGCTGTCCAACCACGACGTCGTCCGGCACACCTCCCGGCTGATGCTGCCGCCCGGCACCGACGACAACGCCTGGCTGCTGTCCGGTGGGCACGCCCCCGAGGTCGACGAGGCGGCCGGCCTGCGCCGCGCCCGCGCCGCCACTCTGCTCATGCTGGCGCTGCCCGGTTCGTCGTACCTCTACCAGGGCGAGGAGCTCGGGCTGCCCGAGGTGGCCGACCTGCCCGTCGAAGTCCTCCAGGACCCGGTGTGGGAGCAGACCGGACGGGTGCGCAAGGGCCGCGACGGCTGCCGGGTGCCGCTGCCGTGGACGACGACCGGCCCCTCGTACGGCTTCGGCGCGGGCGGGGCCTGGCTGCCGCAGCCGCAGTGCTTCGCCGCCTACGCCGTCGAGGCCCAGGACGGGGTGGAGGACTCGACCCTGGAGCTGTACCGCCGGGCCCTGCGGCTGCGCCGCAAGCTCCTGGACGGCGAGGAGCTGCGGTGGCTCCCGGACGCCCCGGCCGGGGTGCTGCACTTCGCGCGCTCCGACGGCTGGCGCTGCGTCGCCAACCTCTCCGCCGAGGCAATCGACCTGCCGCCGGGGGAGGTGCTGCTCACCAGCGCCCCGCTGGAGTCGGGCCGGCTCGCCCCGGACACGACGGCCTGGCTCGTGTAGGAGCGCCCGCCGCGCCCGGACGGGTGGTAGCTGTCGTCCCTCCGGCCCCGTCCGGCCGCCGAGCGCGGGCCGGGCGGGGCCCCGGCCACGAGAATCGCGGGCGAGGGCGGGGTACCGCCGAGGTATGTGAGGAGCTCCCCCGACGATGAGCAGGACCTGGAAGACGACGATCCTCGGCGCGCTGGCCGCCGCCGGCGCGCTGCTCGCGTCCGGCCCGCCCGGCACGGCGCAGGCGGCCGGCGGCTCGCCCGACCCCGTGGGCCACGAACTGTGGGCGAGCGCCACCATCGAGCCCAGCCACGCGGGCATCGTCCACGTCGGCGGCTACGAGGGCGCGCCCCTCGGGGCGGGCAGCGTGCTCACGCTGACGGCACCGGCCGGCACACGGGTGACGGGTGTGCCGTTCACCGACATCGGCTACCGGGGCGCGGTGGCCGCCGGGGGCCACAGCGCCTCGTACGCCTTCGAGGGGGCGGCCGCCGCCGGCGCCTGGCACGGCCGTACGTTCCCCTTCGTGCTGACGGTGTCCCCGGACGCCGAACCCGGCACCCGGCTCCCGGACTGCACGCTGGACCTGCGGGACGCCAAGGGGACCGTCCACCAGCGCGGCGGCTGCGCCGTGACGGTCGGCCTGCCCGCCCCCACCCTGTCCCGCCCCGACTCCGGCGTGGCACTGGTCGGCTCGCCCGAGACCTCCGGCATCGCCTACCCGGGCGCCCAGGTCACCGTGCTGGACGCGCTGGAGCAGGAGGTCTGCTCGGCCACCGCCGCGCCGGACGGCACCTGGTCGTGCGTGCCGGGCGTCGCCCTGCCCGCCGGGCCGGGCCGCCTCCAGGCCACGGCCACGCTGAACGGGGTCTCCGCGACCAGCGAGCAGATCGACATCATGGTCGCCGGCTGACGGCGCCGGCTCCCGGACGTCCGTGCGGGGCATCGCTCAGTAGCGCACCGCCCGCGCCACCTCCGCGCGCACCTGGCCGCTGAGGTCGCGGGTGCTGCGAGCGGTGCCCTTGCCCGTCGCGCCCGCCGGCACGTCGGACACGGTCACCACCGCCGCGTCCAGCAGCTTGCCGTCCTCGTCCTCGAAGTCGACCTGCACGGCGAAGGACTTCGTCGAACCGGTGGTGTTCTTCACCGTGATCTCGGCCTTCGCACGGCCGTCGGCGTCCGTCGTGGTGTCGCCCACCCGTACGGCGTCCTTGGCGTCCACCCCGCCCTTGATCTCGTCCAGCGCGCGGCCCGCCTCCGCGGTCGCCGAGGCGACCGCGGACGCCGCCTTGCTGGCCACCGAGGAGGGGGTGCCGTCGTCCGAGCACGAGGTGAGGGTCACGGCGGTGAGCGCGGCGGCCGTCAGCAGGACGGCGGTCCGCGTCCGCGGGGTGCGGGGAGAGTGCATGACGACTCCTGGGGATTCCGTCGGTTCCTCAAGTGAAGGGCGGGACGGGTCCGCCCGCACCCCGGCCGTCACCCGATCGGCCCGTGCCCCCTGGTGGGCGGCCCGGGGCGCCCGGATCGTCGTACCGACCGCAGCACCCGTTCGACGACCGATCGCGGACACCGCGAGAAGTGGGGTACGGCAGCCATGACCCAGCAGCAGCAGCCATCGCAGGCGCACGCCACCGACGCGGCCCACAGCTCCACCGGTCTGTCCGCGCCCCGGACGGCACGGCCCGCCCCGGCGGCCGGGACCGGCCGCGCGTCCGACTGGTTCACCGGCGGGCTGGTCTTCGCCGGTGTGCTGATGCTGGTCGACGGCGTGCTCGCCATCCTGCAGGGCATCTCCGCCCTCGCCGCCGACGACGTCTACACCCAGGTCGGCCAGTACGTCTTCGAGGCGAACCTCACGACCTGGGGCTGGGTCCTGCTCGCCCTCGGCGTGGTCGCCGTGTGCGTGGGCTACGGCATCCTGAAGGGCGCCTGGTGGGCCCGGATCACCGGAATCTTCCTGGCGTCGCTCGGCATGGTCGCCCACTTCCTGTTCCTGCCGTACGCGCCGGTCTGGTCGGTGATCATGGTGGCCGTGGACTTCTTCGTGGTCCTGGCCCTGGCCCTCGCCCCGGACCCCTCCTGACCTGCGGGGGGTCAGCGGTGGCCGATGCCACCGCCTCCGAAGGACCCGCTGTGGCCCGGATCCCAGCGCCTGCGGTGCTGGTCCTCGCTGCGCCTGCTGCTCGCGGCATGCAGCTCGTGCGGCAGGAGACGGGTCGCGTCCTGCGCGTGCGGCACCTCGTCGGGCTCACGCACCTCACGGATCTCGTGGACGGCACCGGTCTCGGGGAGGCGCGTCTGTTCCTCGGGGGTGGGCCGCGGAGACTCCTTGTCGCGGACCCGCATGCCGAACTGCACCGCCCACACCAGTGCGCCGGAGATGAAAATCCCACCTGCCAGAGCGGCGATCCAGCGCAGGACCTCGGTCCCGGTGGCCGCCAGTTCAAGCGTCGCCGTATCCATGCCTCAATTATCACCAAAACGGGCGAATGGGCTACGGCTGGGAGGAATCACCCTCTGCCGGTCCCTCCGCCGCCGCGCCCAGCTCCGTGAACAACGTCAGCTGCAGGGCACCCGGTGCCTCGAGGCGGGAGTTCAGGGAGTTCCACGGCGTCCGGGTCGGCTCGGCCAGCACCTCGGCGCCGGCCGCGGCGAGCCGGGCGGTGACCGCCGGGGAGTCGTCCACCTGGAAGGCGACCCGGACGTGTCCGGCGACCCGCCGGCCCACCTCGACCTCGTCGATGTACTCGGCGTGGTGCGGGTCGGTCAGCTCCAGGGTGGCCCGGCCCGCGTCCAGGATGGTGACCCGGCCGTCCGGGGACGAGAACGCCGCCTGCTCGGGCAGGCCGAGCACGTCCCGGTAGAAGCGCAGCGCCTCGTCGTAGTCGTCGGCCGTGACCACGAGCCGGAGTTCACGCACCCGGCCGGGCTGCTCGGCGGGGGTCTCGGGCATGGCGTTCTCCTTCGTCGGCGGACGTGACCGGTCAACCTCCGGGTGCGGCAAGGGAATTCCCGGCGCCCGCCGCCTGCCGCCCGGCCGGGTGCGGGTGGACCGGGTTCCAGGAGACCCCCTCCCGCGCGGCTTTGCCATCTCTTTACAACCCGGCCGGGGGCCGCGTCGTCTCTCCGCTCGACCCGTCACCACCCGCCCGACGTTCCGCCGGGCGAACGACGAAAGAGAGCGACCCGATGCGCCGAACCGTGTTCAGTGCCCTGGCCCTCACCTGCACCGCCCTGCTGGCGAGCGCCGCCCCGGCCCTCGCCGACAGCTCCACCCCCAGCCCGGCGCCGACCCGCGCGTCGGAGGACGCCTCGCCGGTGCCCTCGACCCGCCCCGCGGACGAGGCGGCCTCCCCCGTGCCCTCCACCGCCGAACCGACCCGGGCACCGTCCGCGGTGCCGGCGGAGCGCGGCCAGGTCGCCGTCCGCCCGTCCGGAGCGCCCGACACGGGCGTGGCCGGCACGTCGTCCGGGACCGCCACCGGCGGCCTGGTCGGAGGCGGCGCGGCCGCGGTGCTCCTCGCCGGAGGCGCGGCGACGTTCGTCGTCCGGCGCCGGCGGACGCACGGCGCATGACGCCGCTGTCCCGGCGCGCGTTCGGCACGGCCGCGCTCGCCTCGGTCCTGGTGGGGTGCGGCGGCGGGGCCCCGGAGCCCGCGAGCGCGCCCGCCCGCCGGACGCGGGGCACCCGGCAGACCGGCGACCGGTCCGCCGACGCGACCGCGAACCCCGCACGCGCCCTGGGGCGTTCGGCCCCCGTCCGGCTGCGCATCCCCGCCATCGACGTCGACACCCCGCTGATCCGGCTGGGGCTGGAGCAGGACGGCACCGTCGAGGTGCCGCCCATCACGGCCCACGACCGCGCGGGCTGGTACCGGCACTCGCCCACCCCCGGTGAGGTCGGCCCGTCGGTCGTCCTCGGCCATGTCACCGTGGGCGGCTACGGCGACGGCGTCTTCCGCGACCTCGTGCGGCTGCGCACGGGGGACCGGATCGAGGCGCGCCGGGCGGACGGCAGCACCGCGCGGTTCACCGTCAGCTCCGTCCGCACCGTCGCCAAGGCCAGGTTCCCCGCCGACGACGTCTACGGGGACGTCGACCGGCCCGAGTTGCGGCTGATCACCTGCGGCGGGCCCAAGGAGGGACAGGAGTACCGCGACAACGTGATCGTGTTCGCGGTGCTGAGCTCCACGTCCCCCTGACCCGGCGCGGCGGGACACCGGTACGGACGCGCAACGCGCGCGGCCGTACCGGCATCCTCCCCCGTGACACCCCGGCCACCGGACCAGGTCGCCGGCCCGACCATGGAGAGCGTTGAAACGGTCCCGAGACGAGGCGGCGTCCGAGTTGTTCGCCGCCCTCTACCCCCGTCTGGCCGGCTGGTGCCGCCGGCTGGTCGACGACGACGAGACGGCGCACGAGATCGCGTCGGAGTCCTTCACACGGCTCTGGGCCCGCTGGAGCCGGGTGGAGGAGCCGCGTGGCTTCCTCTACGTCACCGCGGCCAACCTGGTCCGCGACCACTGGCGCAAGCTGGAGCGGGAACGCCGGGCCGTGCGCCGCGCGACCACCGAGGCGGCCGTCGCCCCGCACCCCGAACAGGCCGACCCCTCGGTCCGGCTGCTGGTGCAGTCCCTGCCGGAACGGCTGCGCATCCCCCTTCTCCTCCACTACTACGCTGACATGCCGATCCGGGAGGTGTCCGTGCTGACCGGGCGCAAGGAAGGAACCGTCAAGGCCGACCTGCACGCGGCCCGCGAACTGCTCCGCGTCCACCTGAGGAGAAGCCTTGACCACTCGCATTGACGGCGACGAACCGGACGGCCGCGCCCTGGCCGACGACGACCCGCTGGTCGTGGTCCTGCGCCCGCCGTCCGAGCACCTGGCCCCGCCGCCCGGCCGCTACGAGGCGATCCGCCGCCGCGCGTCCCGCCGGCGCCTGGCGCGTACGGCCGCCGGGGTGGGCGTCACCTGTGCCGTGGCGCTCCTGGCCGCACTGCCGTTCACCTCGCAGCGCCCGGACCCGCCGACGGCCCCGGCCCCGCCGCTCGCGCCCCCCACGAGCGGCCGCACGGCACCGGCGACCCCGGTACCGGAGCCGGTGCCGACCCCCAGCACGGAGCCGTCCGCGAGGCGCACCCCGTCCTCGCCCCCGGCGCGGACGGACCCCTCCGTGCCCACCGAGGGCACCCGCGACCGGGCGACGCCCGCACCGGAGGACGAGGAGACGGCCCGGCGCACGGCGGAGACGACGGCCTCGCCGTCGGCGCGCGGGGCGGTGCCGTCGAGGGCGCCCACCCGCGAGGCGTCCGAGGGCCGGTAGGGCGGGAGCCGGTGACCCCTCGTGGGCCGCGCGGTCGGGATCGGGCCGGCCGCAGGGGGTGGGACGGACGGAGGGCCGCCCGCGCGGAGTACCGTGCGGCGAGAACGACCGGCGGACCCCCGCCCCGCCCGGAAGGACCGGAAGCTGAACGCCTCGCTCGCGGAGACGTTGTCCGTGGCCCTGCTCGTGCTCGTGCTGGCCGGTGCCGTCGTCCGTCCCTTCGGACTGCCCGAGGCGGTGACCGCCGTGCCGGCCGCGGCACTGGTCGTCGCCACCGGCGCCCTCTCCCCCGCCCACGCGCTGGACGAGGCCGAGCGCCTCGGCCCGGTCATCGGGTTCCTCGCGGCCGTGCTGGTCCTCGCCCAGCTCTGCGACGACGAGGGGCTGTTCCAGGCGTGCGGGGCGTGGATGGCGCGGACGGCGGCGGGCCGGCCGCGCCGGCTGCTGGGCCAGGTGTTCCTGGCCGCGTCCGTGATCACGGCCGTGCTCAGCCTGGACGCCACCGTCGTCCTGCTCACCCCGGTCGTGTTCGCCACCGCGGCCCGGCTCGGCGCCCGGCCCAAACCGCACGTCTACGCCTGCACCCACCTGTCCAACACGGCGTCCCTGCTGCTGCCCGTGTCCAACCTGACCAACCTGCTGGCGTTCGCGGCCAGCGGGCTGACCTTCACCCGGTTCGCCGCGTTGATGGCGCTGCCGTGGCTGGCCGCCATCGCCGTCGAGTACGCCGTCTTCCGGCGCTTCTTCGCCACCGACCTGGACGCCGGCGCACAGGCCCCGTCCGGCGGCGACGCCCCCGAAGTGCCGCTGTTCGCCCTGGTGACGGTGGCCTGCACACTGGCCGGGTTCGTGGTGACCTCCGCCGTCGGCGTCGACCCGGCCTGGGCGGCCCTGGCGGGCGCGGCCGTCCTCGCCGTGCGGGCCCTCCTGCGGCGCCGCACCACCGCGAAGGCGCTGCTGAGTGCCGCGTCCGTGCCGTTCCTCGCGTTCGTCCTGGCCCTCGGGATCGTCGTCCGCGCGGTCGTGGACAACGGGCTCGACACCGCCCTCGGGCGCCTCGTCCCCGACGGCACCGGCCTGGCCGCGCTGTTCGGCATCGCGGCGCTGGCCGCCGTCCTCGCCAACGTCATCAACAACCTGCCCGCCGTCCTGGTCCTGCTGCCGCTGACCACCGGGTCCGGGCCGGGCGCCGTCCTCGCGGTGCTGCTCGGCGTGAACATCGGGCCGAACCTGACCTACGCGGGGTCTCTGGCCACCCTGCTGTGGCGGCGTATCGTGCACGCCCACGACACCGAGGTACGGCTGGGCGAGTTCACCCGGCTCGGCCTGTACGCCGTACCCGCGAGCCTGTGCGCCGCCGTGGTGGCACTGTGGGCCTCACTGGCCGTGATCGGAGGAGGCTGAAGCCGATGGCCGTGGTCGTCTGGATCGTCGAGGGCACCTGGCCGGCCTGCGTGGACGCCGCGCGCCGGCACGCCCCCGAGGACGCCGAGATCGTCCTGCTGCACGTCACCGGGGACGACGTGGCCGACGCCGCGCACGGCGCGTTCGCCGGGCTGCTGGGCCGGGGGCACCGCGAACGCGACCCCGGCACCCGGGTCGAGCACCTCGCCGCCGCCTCCGCCGATAGCCTCCTCGGCGCCGCCGCCGAACGGCTGGGCCGGCCCTGCGCCCGCACGGAGCGCACCGGCCGCGTCGAACGCGAGGTCGTCGCCGCGGCGGACGGCGCCGACCTGCTCGTCCTGGCCCGCGACGGCGACCGCGCCCGGCTCGGCCCGCACAGCCTCGGCCCCGCCAGCCGCTTCGTCGTCGACCACGCCCCGTGCCCGCTGCTGCTGGTCTGGCCCGAACCGGCACCGGACCTCACGACCCTGCCGGGCCCACCGCATCACGGCTGAGCCGTCACCGGCTCCTCGACGTCAGAGCCCGAACTCCTGCGGCGACAGGTTGAGCACCCCGCACGCCTCCCGCAGCACCTGCTCCTCGGCCGGGGCCACATAGCCGTCCGCGCCCGCGACGACGAAGCCCGTCTGGACGACGGCGCGGGCCTCGGTGGGCTTCTTCGCGGCCTTGGCGATCTCCTGGAGCGCGTCCGCCTTGCCCTGCGGGAAGTTGGCCGCCATCTGGTCGACGTGCTTGTTGAAGCGCTGGCGCAGCTGCTCCGACGGGAAGTTCTGCAGGACGTCGTTGTTCAGGATCAGCGACTCCACGTGCTGCCGCTCGGCCGGGTCGACATGCCCGTCGGCGGCGGCCACCAGCGCGCACATGGCCATGCTCGCGTCCCGGTAGGCGCCGCTCTTCAACTCCGTCTTGAGCGAGGTGAGCTGGGACTTCAGCGTGCTCACCAGCTGGGCCTTCGAGCCCCCGGACCCGGAGCCCGGCCGCCCGTGCCCACCGGAGCCGCGGCCCTGGGCCTGCTGCTGCAACCCCTTGGCCTGGTCCTTGATCCGGTCCCACATCGCCATGCGTGCCACCTCGGCTTCGTATCCGTCTGCTCGGTCGTCCGCGCGCTCCCGCACGTCACGAGGAGAACTCCCGCCGCTCCCGCGGAGTTCCGCACGGGCCGTCACTCCACCCGGTGACCGCGGTGACGCGGTTCACAGGCGTACGGCGATCAGTTCCGCCGTGCACGCCGGTCCGGACAGCGACAGGAAGAACCACCTGAACGGACGGGACGACATGAGCGCACCGGTGAAGGGCCCCGCCTCCTACTTCCCCGCGATCGAGAAGAAGTACGGCCGTCCGGTCGCGTACTGGAAGGACCTCATCCGCACCGCGCCGCTGACCCGGCACAGGGAACTGGTCGGCTGGCTGAAGACCGAACACGGCCTCGGGCACGGGCACGCCAGCGCGCTCGTCGCCCACACCCGGGCCGAGCGGTCCGGCCACTGAGCTCAGGCCCCTGCGGGGCCCGGCGCCCCGGGTGCCCGGAAGGACACCTGGCGGCGTACGGCCTCGTCGACCTCGTCCAGGCCGAGCAGGGGAGTGGCCCGGGTGTGCAGGGCGCCGCTCGCCTTGACCGCCAGGCTGACGGCGGCCATCGCGACCGGGTCGGGGAAGTCGACGATCAGGACGATGTCGTGCTCGCCGAAGGCGAAGTACACCGCCTCGACCGTCCCGCCGAGCCCGGACACGACCTGCTCCACCGCGGCGCGGCGCCCGCTCGCACCCTCCCTCAGCAGCCCCTGGGTGCCCTCGGCCGTGTAGGTGGCCTGGATGAGGAACTTCGGCATCGGACACTCCTGACCTGCTCGCCGCCACTGCGCTTCGGCCGAGGGCCTTCCCGTCCCGCCGCGGGCCCAGCCGCCGGCGCGTTCGCATTCACCCGATGGGCCCCGGAAAACTCGGCCGACTCGCATACAACCCTTGGGCCCGGCTGAACGTCTCCTCAGAGTCGACCCTTCGTAAAGCCATGGCCAAGGCCAGGCGGACGAGCCGGTCGCACCCCGTCCGCGATGCCCCGCCGGGCATCCGCACGCCGCAGGAGAACCCGCATGCACCACGCCTACGCGTCCGCGCACCCGCGCCGGCACGCCGGTCCACACCGTGCCCCCGGGACGGCCGCGCGGACCGGCCGCCCGGCCGTTGCGCGCGGCACCGCCCGCCGCACCCCGGCCTCCGGAAGCCCGCGCCCGCGCGCCCTCCTCGCCGCCTGACCCACGCCCGGCCACCGGCCGCCCGCCCTCCCCGCCGACCACACCCCGCCCACGCGGGGGCGGCTGAGGGAGACGGACGGTCACCCCCGCGGCGGACCCCACGTCCCGCACCGAGTCGCGGGAGTCCCGCCGCCCGCCGGGCCCGTCCCCCCCGTCCCCACGGGCCCGGCCCCGACCCGCCTCCCAGGAGCACCCACCTTGCGCAAGCGCCCCCTCCTCCTCGTCGCCACCCTCACCACCGGCCTCCTCACCGCGCTGCCCGCGGCCGGCGCCTCGGCCGCGCCCTCCAAACTGGCCGGTGACTTCAACGGCGACGGCTACCGCGACGTCGCCGTGTCCGCCCAGTGCGCCCAGGTCGGTTCCGAGTCCTGCGCGGGCGCCGTCATCGTGTTGTACGGCTCCTCCTCGGGCCTCTCCGCGAGCCGCAAGGCCGTGCTCACCCAGAACTCCACCGGCGTCCCCGGCACCGCCGAGGCGGGCGACCTCTTCGGCTCCTCCCTCGCCGCCGCCGACCTCGACCGGGACGGCTACTCCGACCTCGTCGTCGGCTCCTCCGGCGAGTCCGTCGGCGACAACGAGAGCGTCGGCTCCGGCACCGTCCTGTGGGGGTCCAAGTCCGGCCTGAGCGGCGGCAAGGGCCTGCCCCAGCCGTCGGGCCTCGCCCAGTGGGGCGGCTTCTCGCGGGGCGCCGCGGCCGCCGACTTCGACGGCGACGGCGACATCGACGTCACGCTGACCGGGCAGAACCACACCCGCCTCTACCAGGGCCCGTTCACCCGCACCGGCGGCCCGCTCAGCCACCAGCGCGTCGGCGAGGTCGGCACGACGTACGACGTCATCGCCGGCGACCTGAGCGGCGACGGCGCCGCCGAACGCGTCTACCCCATGGCGGTGGACGGCGACCCCGGCGGCACGATCCTCACCTACCGCTGGACCGGCACGAGCTACAAGTTCGGCGAACTCGCCCAGGCCGACGGCATGAGCGGTTCCATCGCCGACATCGACGGCGACGGCTACGGCGACCTCGTCCTCGGCGACTCCTCCGACCCGAGCGCCGACAAGCCCGTCGGCCACAAGGGCGGCCAGATCACCGTCTGGTACGGCGGCCCGACCGGCCCCGACCCCGCCCAGAAGCCGACCGTCATCCACCAGGACTCCACGAACGTCCCCGGCTCCGGCGAGACCGGCGACTCCTTCGGCTCCGCCCTGAGCACCGGCGACATCAACGGCGACGGCTACGCCGACGTCGTCGTGGCCGCCCCCGGCGAGGACACCGACAACGCGCAGGACGCGGGCTCGGTCACCGTCCTGTTCGGCTCGGCGTCCGGGCTGAAGACGTCCGGCGCGAAGTCGTACACGCAGAACACCGCGGGCGTCCCCGGCAGCGCCGAGACCGGCGACCGCTTCGGCGCCGCCGTCGACCTCACCGACGTCACCAAGGACGGCAGGGCCGACCTCACCATCGGCGTCGGCGGCGAGAACGGCACCGGCGGCGTCTGGACCCTGCGCGGCTCCGCCACCGGCCTGACCACCAGCGGCGCCCAGGGCATCACCGCCGCCGACGTCTCCGTGAAGGGCTACTACGTCGGCTCGGTGATCGCCCAGTGACGTCCGGCTGGACGACCGCCCCGTGACGCGCCCCGCCCGCTCTCCGCTCCCGAACCCCTCCCTCACGAAAGAGGACCCGACCTTGCGCAAGCGCAGCCTCCTGCTGGCGGCGGCCCTCACCACGGGTCTGCTGACCGCGCTCCCGGCCACCACGGCCACCGCCGCCCCCTCGGGCCTGCCCGGCGACATCAACGGCGACGGCTACCGCGACACCGTCATCGGCGCGCCTCTCGCCAAGGTCGCCGGCAAGAGCAAGGCCGGCTACGTCGCCGTCGTCTACGGCAGCGCCACCGGCCCGGACACCGGCAAGCGGCAGATCATCAGCCAGGACACCGCCGGCATCCCGGGCGTCCCGGAGAGCGAGGACCACTTCGGCGACCGCGTCACCACCGGCGACCTCGACGGCGACGGCTACACCGACATCGTCGTCGGCGTGCACGGCGAACGGATCGGCTCGACCGACGACTTCGGCGTCCTCACCGTGCTCTGGGGCGGCGCGAACGGCGTCAGGTCCGGCACCGACATCGCCTCCCCGCTCCCGCGGTACCGCAACGAACTCGGCTGGTCCGTGGCCACCGGCGACTTCGACGGCGACGGGGCCACCGACCTCGCCTCGGTGAACCACGCCTCCCCGGACCTGAACATCTTCAAGGGCCCGCTGACCCGCACCGGCACGGCCGCCGCGCTCGTCGGCATCGACCCCTACGAGCAGACCGGCGTCAGCGCCGACCAGCTCACCTCCGGCGACGTCACCGGCGACGGCCGCACCGACCTGCTCGTCATGGGGCAGGAGGAGTACAGCGGCGGCTACCGCACCCGCGGCGTCCTCTACAAGGGCTCCGCCTCCGGCCTCACCCCCGGCGCCGAGGTCGCCGGCGGCTACGCGTCCGTCATCGGCGACGTCAACAAGGACGGCTACGGCGACATCGTCACCGGCAACTTCATGGAGAAGTCCGCCGACGAGCCCGACGGCGGCCACGGCGGCGCCGTCACCGTGACCTACGGCGCGGCCGGCGGCCTGAGCACCCGCACCCCGGTCCGCATCACCCAGGACACCGCGAACGTGCCGGGCGCCTCCGAGACGAACGACGCCTTCGGCTGGAGCCTGGACGCCGGCGACACCAACGGCGACGGCTACACCGACATCGCGGTCGGCGTCGCCGACGAGGACCTCGGCGGCAAGAAGGACGCCGGATCGGTCGTGGTCCTGCGCGGCTCCTCCTCCGGCCTGACCGGCACCGGCTCCAAGTCGTTCACGCAGGACACCGGCGGCGTCCCCGGCACCGCCGAGTCCTACGACTACTTCGGCCACTCCGTCCTGCTCACCGACGCGAGCAAGGACGGCCGCGCCGAGCTCGTCGCCGGCGCCCGCGGCGAGAACGACGGCGCCGGCTCCGTCTGGACGCTGCGCGGCACCGCCTCCGGCATCACCGCCACCGACGCCAAGTCCTTCGGCAGCACCGCGCTGGGCGGCCCCTCCGGCCTCGCCTACTTCGGCGACGTCCTGGCCGGCTGACCCGCCCCGCCCCCGGACCTCCGACAGGGGCCGGCCGCCTTCCGCGGCGGCCGGCCCCCACGGGCCACCCCCGACACCGCAGGAGAGACCCCACATGCTCCGGCACCACCGCAAGCGCCTCCACTCCCTCGCGCTCGCCACGGCCACCGTCGCCGCCACCCTGACCGCCGCGCCGCTCCTGACCGCGGCCCCGGCGGCCGCCGCCCCCGCGCAGTACGCCGACGACTTCAACGGCGACGGCTACCGCGACCTCGCCACCGCCGCGCCGTACACCCCCGTCGGCGGCAAGACCGACGCGGGCGCCGTCGTGGTCACCTACGGCTCCCGCAGCGGCCTCAGCGCGTCCCACCGCACGACCGTCACGCAGAACACCACCGGCGTCCCCGGCACCGCCGAGCAGGGCGACCGCTTCGGCAAGGGCCTCGCCTCCGGCGACCTCAACCGGGACGGCTACGCCGACCTCGTGATCGCCAGCCCCGGCGAGGACGTCGGCTCCGACGTGGACGGCGGCGCCGTCACGATCGTCTGGGGCGGCAAGAACGGCCTGTCCGGCGGCCAGTCCGTCCCCGACGGCGCCCCCTCCGCCCACGACGAGTACGGCATGTCCCTGACCGTCGGCGACTTCACCGGCGACGGCAGGGCCGACCTCGCCGTCGGCAGCACCGGCAAGGACATCTGGATCCACAAGGGCGGCTTCCTCAAGGCATCCGGCGCCGCGTCCCGCCAGGCCCTCACCACCGACCTGCACACCGGCTCCATCTACGGCGCCCAGAGCCTCGCCGCCGGCGACGTCGACGGCGACGGCACCGACGACCTGGTCATCAGCGGCACCCAGGCCGAGACCTACGACGACGGCACCTTCGTCTACCTGGGCTCCCCCTCCGGCCTCACCCGCCAGACCCTCCTGGTCAACGGCGCCTACGAGATCGCCGCCACCGGCGACCTCAACGGCGACGGCTACGCCGACATCGTCACCTCGACCTACGGCGACGGCGTGAAGAGCCTCGGCGGCTCCGTCAGCGCCTACCTCGGCACCCCGAACGGCATCAGCACCCGCGCCCAGACCACGATCACCCAGGACACCCCCGGCGTCCCCGGCACCGACGAGGAAGGCGACTGGTTCGGCAACGCCCTCTCCCTCGGCGACACCGACAAGGACGGCTACGCCGACCTCGCCGTCGGCACCCTCCACGAGACGATCGGCGACGCCGAGATCGCCGGCAGCGTCACCGTGCTCCGCGGCTCCGCCGCCGGCCTGACCGCGACCGGCGCGAAGTCCTTCACCCAGGACACGGCCGGCGTCCCCGGCACCGCCGAGTCCGCCGACCGCTTCGGCGCCTCGGTACGCCTGTCCGACCTGACCGGCGACGGCCGCGCCGACCTGTCCGTCGGCGCCGACGGCGAGAACCACCCGGCGGGCTCGATCTACAGCCTGCGCGGCTCCGCCACGGGCGTGACCACGACGAACGCGACCAGCTTCGGCCCCGGCTCGCTCGGCCTGCCCTCCGGCTACCTGCGCCTCGGCCAGGACATGCTCCACTGACGACATCCCCTCGGGGCATCCCTTAGGGGATGTCACAGCTCGGCAGCAAAGCCGGGCCCGAACCGCCGGGCCCGGCACACCGTTTGCCAGGACCAGGTACGTTCGAAGACGTGGCTGGATTCAGGATCGGACGGGGCAGCAGGAACAACGGCACCCCGCACACGCAGCAGACGCCCCAGGGACCGTCGTACGGCTACCCTCCGCCGCCGCAGCAGCCGTACGGCGGCTCGGGCGGCGGAGGCGGCTGGCCGCAGGCGCACGGCGGCGGGCACGGCGGCTACGGCCCCGGTGGTCACGGCCCCGCGGGCCAGGGCGAGCCGGAGTACTTCGGCGACGGCGGCTACCCGCACGCCCCCGCCGACCCGTACGCGGCGAACAACCCCGGTCACACCCAGGCGTTCACCGTCGGCGACGACCCGTACACGCAGGGCGACACCTACCGCGCGGGCACGGCCCCGGCCGGCCCGATCGGCCCCCGCCTGCACTGGAAGGACCTGCTGCGCGGTGTGATCTTCTCGCCCCAGCAGACGTTCCTGCAGATGCGGGACTACGCCATGTGGGGCCCCGCCCTCATCGTGACGTTCCTGTACGGCCTGCTCGCGGTCTTCGGCTTCGACGGCGCCCGCGAGGACGCGATCAACGCGACCCTCTCCAACGCCATCCCGATCGTCCTGACCACCGCCGTCGCCATGGTCCTGTCGGCCTTCGTCCTGGGCGTCGTCACCCACACCCTCGCCCGCCAGCTCGGCGGCGACGGCGCCTGGCAGCCCACGGTCGGCCTCTCCATGCTGATCATGTCCCTCACGGACGCCCCGCGCCTGGTCGTCGCCATGTTCGCGGGCGGCGACGCCTCGTTCGTCCAGATCCTCGGCTGGGCCACCTGGGTGGCGGGCGGCGCCCTGCTCACCCTGATGGTCTCCAAGTCCCACGACCTCCCCTGGCCGAAGGCCCTGGGCGCGAGCGCGATCCAGCTGGTGGCCCTGCTGTCGATCGTGAAACTGGGCACGTTCTAGCCCCCGGCCGAAGGAAGGGGCCCCTGTCGCGGACGGCGACAGGGGCCCCTTCTGATAGAACACGGCCATGACCTACAGGTTCGTTGCGCGCGCGGCCGGGGCGGAGACCGACCTCGACCACGACTGCTGCATAGAGGCGACCGTCGCGGAGGAAGAGGACGGCAGCGGCTTCTTCCTGCTGTTCCAGTGCAGCAGCGACGAACCGGACGAGCAGGACGTCTCCCTGGGCTTCGACACGCACTGCGTGGTCACCCCCGACCAGGGCACCGCGTACGGGTGCGTACGGTCGGTCGAGCTGACCGGAAACGTCTTGCGCGTCTCCCTGGATCCCGCGGCACTGCCCTCGCTGGACCTGGAGGACGCGGAGATCGAGGCGGTCCTGGAGGCGCCGGCCGAGGACATCGCCCGCTTCCGCGAGGTACTTCCCCAGGTCCTGTCCTACGGCCGAGAGGCTGCGCTGCCGCTCCGCGTCACCGTATGAACCGCGAACAACGAAAGACCCCGGCACCGGGCCGGGCCCTGAACCACGTCGGCCCGCCTCGCAGCCGCCGGCAGTACACCGTTCATGGCCGTCAGGACGGGACCGAGGGCGGAAGCCGCTCCCAGCAGCCCGCAACACGCGCGGGTCAGAGCGCTTCCGGGTTCTCCTTGGGTGCCTCACCGGACTTGTGTACCGGAGGCAAAACGCTCCACGGGAAGTTGATCCAGTCGTCCGTGCGCTTCCAGACGTACTCGCACTTCACGAGGGAGTGGGACTTCTCGTAGATCACGGCGGAGCGGACCTCGGCCACGTGCTCGACGCAGAAGTCGTGGACGAGCTTGAGCGTCTTGCCGGTGTCGGCGACGTCGTCGGCGATCAGCACCTTCTTGTCGGTGAAGTCGATCGCGTTCGGGACGGGCGCCAGCATGACCGGCATCTCCAGCGTCGTCCCGACGCCGGTGTAGAACTCGACGTTCACCAGGTGCAGGTTCTTGCAGTCGAGCGCGTAGGCCAGCCCGCCGGCGACGAAGACGCCGCCCCGGGCGATGCTCAGCACGACGTCCGGCTCGTACCCGTCGTCGGCGATGGTCTGCGCCAGCTCGCGGACGGCGGTGCCGAAGCGCTCGTAGGTCAGGTTCTCCCGCGCGGGGGCGTCGCTCATGCCGTCCTCACACCTGGGTCCGATGGAAGTTCTGGAAGGACCGGGACGCGGTCGGCCCGCGCTGCCCCTGGTAGCGCGACCCGTACCGCTCGCTGCCGTACGGGAACTCGGCGGGCGAGGTCAGCCGGAACATGCACAGCTGGCCGATCTTCATGCCCGGCCACAGCTTGATCGGCAGCGTGGCGAGGTTCGACAGCTCCAGGGTGACGTGCCCGCTGAACCCCGGGTCGATGAACCCGGCGGTCGAGTGCGTGACGAGCCCGAGCCGCCCGAGCGAGGACTTGCCCTCCAGCCGCGAGGCGAGGTCGTCGGGCAGCGTGATGACCTCGTACGTGGAGGCGAGCACGAACTCCCCGGGGTGCAGGATGAACGGCTCGTCGCCCTCCGGCTCCACCAGCCGCGTGAGGTCCGCCTGCTCGATGGAGGGGTCGATGTGCGGGTACCGGTGGTTCTCGAACACCCGGAAGTACCGGTCCAGCCGTACGTCGATGCTGGACGGCTGCACCATGGAGTGGTCGTAGGGATCGATCCGTACCCGCCCGGCGTCGATCTCGGCCCGGATGTCCTTGTCTGAGAGAAGCACGCCCTGAGGATACGCAAGGCGCGCGTACCGGTCCCAACCGCACCGTCCGCGCGCCCCACGCCCGCTCTGTCCGTGTCGCCGGCTACCGCTTCTCCCCCTGGACCGGCACCGCGCTGCGGAGCCGGGCGCAACGGGGACATCGGACGAGCCGGCCGCGGCCGAGCCGCTCGGCCTGCTGCATCGGGAACGTCGCGGTGCTGAACACGTGCCCATCGGCACACTGGACGACGGTGCGCTCCATCAAGTCCTAGAGTCCCTTCCCCAAGAGCCGCGCCCGGCTGCTGCCTGCCGGACGACGAGAGGCCACATTACGGGATCAAAGGGACGGCCCTCCAGGCGGCACTCCGGCCCCGCCCGGACCCCCTTCCACTCCGCCACGGTACGCCCCAACTCCGGCGCCCCGCAGGCGCGTCCACGCCCTGAAACGCACTCAGGCCCCGACGTGACAGCGCCCGGGCCCGGAGATGAGGTAGAGTGACGAGGCGATCGGACACCCCCCGGTTACCCCGGACAGGGCGTCTTACGCGGGTGTAGTTTAATGGTAGAACATCAGCTTCCCAAGCTGAGAGCGCGAGTTCGATTCTCGTCACCCGCTCCATGCGAACCCCCAGGTCGGAGATCCGGGGGTTCTTTGTTGTTTAGACCGGTGCAACTGCGCACCACAAGTGGCGGTCAGGCAAGATGGGGTGTTTCTTGCCGCCGGACAGGGACTCTGCCCGGCACCTGGGGGGTTTCATTGATCATCGCGGTTTCGCAGGCCTACGACCCGGTCTACCAGCTCCAGACGGGCGCGCTCACCCTGATCTTTGGCGTAGCGCTCATCAGCGTCGGACAGATGCTCCGACGGAACGGGCGGCTACCAGGGCCTTTGGATCTCGGACAAAAGATCTCAGGCTCACTGATGGCGCAAGAGCACAAGACTGCCGGCGTCGTCAGGCTCGGGGCCGTCATGATGGCCGTGGGCTGCTTCTTTCTCTTCGGCACGATGTGTCTCGTGCTGGCCGCGATGGGTGTCATGGGCCCCGCATGATCAGCCGTGCCGCGGCCTGTCCCGAGTGCAGCCAGCCCATGAAGTCTGATGGCCTTGTGCTCTCACGGCGGGAGGACGACGGCCAACGGGCGTGCCGGTCGCTGTGGAGGTGCGCCAGTGGGCACGTCTGGTGGAAGTGGGCCGACCGGCCAGACGAGTCCTTCGACGCCTGCCCGGTGCCGGAGCTGTTCCGCTGACATCCCCGCCTGACATCAACGGCACCGGACGGCAGTGATACACAGCAGCCACGTGCGGTACCGGCACACGAGGCAGGGCCCGTCCGAACGGAGGGCAGATCGAACTCCTAAAGCGGTACTCACAGAAGCCTGCAGCAACGCATATGCGCCGTTCCGGCCGGTCAGCCTCCCATCAGCGCTTGATCGTCCCGTGATTCCCAAGCTGAGCTGCGACCGGCATCGAAACGACGGCGCAATAACCCGTAAGTGCCTCACATCAGTCGACAGGATCTGCCGCGGGAAAATCCTCGTATGCTCGTTCGAAATACTTGGCCAGCTGCACATCGCGGTCCGAAATCCGGTGATCGATGTCCCAAGTGGTGAGGAAAATCCGCACGGTACGCCAGATGTTTTCCCAAACCGGATGGTGAATAGCAATATCGCAACCCGGGGCCGTCATATGCATGAATGAAACCGCATCTCGGAAAGACTGAAATCGATACTCACGGTACAGGCCAACCGTTTCGTGTGTCGCACTGTTGGCATCAGGTGAGGTTTCGTCGAGCCGGCGCTTCTCTATGCGCCAATTATGCAAAGTACCCCTCAGTGCTACCTCGATCTTCTCCTCACTCAAGGGGTCGGGAAGCTCCGGAGCGGGGCGTGGAAACAGGCCTGTTTTTCGATCAGATTTCGACGCTCCCAGCAGTCTGATCAGATTTCTCGCGATCAAATCAACGTCATTGGCGTTGCGCAATTCGATGGCCTGCCGCAAGGCAAGTGCCGAAATTGATGACGGGAGTGATTCTCCAGGAGGCATCACGGCACCCCGAACCAGTACCGGAAGGACGGCCTTGTCTGAATTTAACGACTTCTCTACTTCCAGGCGAACCCAGTCGTCTTGTAGGTCAATTCTCCGTCGTGACCACTCGTCGGACGCCTTTATCCAATTCGGACCGATTACCACGAGTGCGGCAGACGCGTTGTCCAGTGCTTGGCGCAGTCGGTCAGGCCAAATAGTTCCTGGCGATACAGAAGACGTGTCCAAGAAAACGGCTGCACCACCCAGCTGGTCACTCAGCTTCTCCTGTAGCAACCAGGCCTCAGCCGCACCATCCTCGCGACGATAGCTAATGAAGATCCGTTCCATCCGGCCCTCCCCCAACCTGCCATCATGCAAGGGTAGCTGCGCATTCGCCGCGCCCGGAAGGCGGTCAAGGGCCTTGGCCTAACCCTCGTCCCGCTCGACGGCGCTTCGCCGATTGAAGACTTCTTCCTTCACGTCGAGGGGGACACAATCCGCTTCCGCTACTGAGCACGCAGGGTGTCCAGGGTCAGCCCGTTCACGGCCGTTCACAGTGGACCGAACGTCGGGCTCGCCTCACGGTCTGGCCGCCCATGAACGCAGTTGAACACCCCTGCACTCAGCCCAAGACCCACCTACACAGTTGGCAAGCGTGCGCATGGTGCGGAGGCCGCTGACCGCCCCGCGGATGTTCAGCCGTCCCTGTCAGTACCGAGCTGTACGGTCCCGCCCATGGCTGAGAGACCGACTACGAGCTGGCGTCACGGCATAGCTGAGGAAGCCGAGGAGCTTGCCGCCGGCACCCTGGACCCCGAGTGCGCCTGCATGGCAGGGCTGTTCCCCGAGGAACTGCTTGCGGCGACCGACGTAGTCCTCGACACGTTCGAGGGCGAGCTTCCTGGACCTAGCAAGGCCCCTGACGAACAGGTCTTTGCTGTGGTGGAACGCGTCGTCCTGGCCCTGAACGCGGTGGACGACGCCCACAACGGCAGCGCCTTCGAAACTGACGAACGCGAAGAGCTGTGCGACTACATCGACGAGTCGCTCACCGAGCGCGGCGTCGATGTAGTCGCCCTGACCGCCCGCCATGGCCTGGGCCGGTACCAGCTCACGAACAAGTGGCGGAAGTGGTAGGACGGCTCAAGAACGCGATCCGCCGAACATCGCACGTCTGCGCACCACAAGCGCACCAGATCGAGCGGGGAACAGCGGGGAATCACGGTGAAAGCGGCCAGCCCGACGATATCGCTCAACGGCCGTCCGCCCTGATCAGAGCCCGAACCGGCCCCGAATGCCCACAGCTTCCCAAGCTGATGCCGTACCAGGGCAACGGGAGTCGGATAGGGCAGGCCGGCCGCCGTCGTGGACGATGCCCCAATGCGCTACTTCAACGGGACAGGCTGGCTCGCGATCTTCACCGGCACTGAGACGATGATCGGAAGGACCAGGGACGTGGACGCTTGGGATGCAACGGGTGTTGCCCTGGTGGTCGATCCTCAGCGCGGCACCCGCCGCCCGGTGACCGACTACCCCGGATTTCTCTCATCTGGAGCCCACCAGTCAAGTTGTGGCCGCCATACCTGGAGGGGGCTGGCGCGCGTTCTGGAACGATGAGGGACCCGACAACGGGCCGTTGACCGAGCAGGTGCTTGCATGGCTGGTCACCGCCAAGGGACGCCGCCACCCCGATCACCGTCGACGCGCACGGGGATGTGGACGACGCCGAAAGTGCCGATCGCCTCATCCCACCCGGGGAGGAGTGAAGCGGTGCCCACCATGTGCGTGTCTAACTGCGTGACAACGTCGACGAACAACAACGGACGAGCGCGGACGCCAGCGGACCATCAGCGCAGGTGATTGACACGCCAGCCCAAGGCGCCGCCCCACCCAAGTTGCTTCGGGACGAAGAGCTTCGTGCCGCACCCGTGCCCCGATTGTGCGGGGGCCGAGGGAATCGCTGTGACGAACTGGTCTCGCGCAGCAGCGGACCCGCCCATTTCGCGTGCTTTATCCATGCGCTGGGTGTGGATTCACCGCCATAGTGTCCGCCCAGAATGGTTGTCCGGGATTGCAGGTTCGGACGCTGGGTCATGTGGTTGGCGACCAGGGCTGCTGGGCGAGGTGGCGTTGCAGGTCAAGGTGGCGAAACTGGTAGACAGCTCCCACTTGCCGTAACACACCCCGGTATTCATGTGCATCCTGAAGGAAAGTCATTAAGTTCCACGGAACTCGGCGCCGCAATGCCAGATAGGTCTTAGTTATTAGCCAGCCAGCCCAAGCTGTTTGCTCAAGTCCGACGACGAGTCCAACCAGCAACCCGAAGCCGCCGCCCGCCCAACCCAAGACGAGTCCGACCACAAGTCCGCCCGGTAGCCCGGCCGCAAGACCGAACCCGCCGCCCACGAGCCCGGCGACGAGCTCGATCCCGAAAAAGGTACGGCGATCCTGGGCGAGCAATGTGGCGGGTCCAGTCATGGTGGTTAGGTCAGCCTTCTCGCCTCTGAGTCCGCCCACGAGACTAACTATGAGTCCGAACACGAGCCCGACCATCAGCCCGAGTAGGAGCCCGTCCGCAAGCCCGAGGCCGGCCAGAAACCCGAATGCGAGCCCGAACGCGAGCCCGGAGACCAACCCGGCAATAAGTTGCCCGCCAAGCTTGCGGGGAGACCAGCCCTGCCGGGCATTTGGGGCGCCTGCACGCGTGGACCTGAGTCCGACTACGAGCCCGACCGAGAGCCCGACCATCAGCCCGAACGCTACCCCGGTTCCGTGGCTGGCCCAGCCAGCCACAAATAACCCGAAAAAGACCGCGGTCACGACGCCGACCGCAACTTGGCCCCCAAGCTTGCGGAGTGACCAGCGTAGCCGTGTATTCGCAGCAGCCGGGGAGGTGGACCTCAGTCCGACGACGAGCCCGACCATCAACCCGAATCCGAGTCCGAATACCAGCGCGAACGCGAGCCCCATTACCAGCCCGAACCCCGACCCAGCCGCTAGCCCGGCCACGAGCCCGAACCCTAACCCGGCCGCGAGCCCACCCGCGAGTGCGAACCTGAGCCCTGCGACGAGCTGCCCGCCGAGGTTGCGGGGTGACCAGCGTAGACGCGCACTCGGGGAGCCCAGGGGGGCGGATTTGAACCCGAAGACAAGCCCGAACGAAAGCCCGGCCGTGACCCCGAGTCCAAGTCCGAACACGAGCCCGAACACGAGTCCCATCACGAGCCCGAATCCGAATCCAGCCATGAGCTGCCGCCCGAGGCGGCGGACTGAGCGGAGTGACCAGCTTAGCCGTGTACTTGGAGTGCCCGAGGGCGTAGACCTGAGCGCGACCATGAGTCCGAACACGAGCCCGGCCGCGAATCCGTGCACGAGTCCACCTACGAGCACTACTACAAGCCCGAGTATCAGGCGGTGAACGTATGGGGGGAGGACGTAGGGGAGTTCCCACCAGGCCAGGTTGGGGCTACCGCCGCGACGGGTCTCCAGGTGCCGGGCGAGGAAAACTAGGCAGCGATGGACTTGAGGAATGGTCCAGCGGGGCGGGTGCGAGTGGTGACGAGTGTAGGCGGCAGGTATGTAGGCGTTGAATAGGTGGGCATTGAGGGCGGCCCGGGTGGGGAAGGCGGTTGTGTTGCACAGTTCGTCTGGGTGCGGGATCGCATTGGGCGTGGCCGGGGTGTGTGGTCGGGGATTGTAGATGGTGCGGGCCAAAAACAGGCCCAGGGGGGTACTCAGCGCTTCCCCGACGGGTGTGTCGGTGCCCAAGTGAGTGGCTACGGTGCTCCAACGACCAGCAGCGGAAGTGCAGGCGCCGCCGGCGTCGTGGCGCAGGTAGGCGGCCGCTTGGTCGGCAGCGAGTGGCAGGAGATGGATGCCAGCAGCCCCGTTGAGCCGCACCATTGCATCCTGTTGCGTGAGGACGTCCCGATACGCGGCAGCACGACTGGCCACCACCAGAGGCTGCTTAGCGGGCAAGGCCCGGTTGAGCGCATCGAGGGCAATGGCGTGCAGGGCAGGGGGAATCTCGTCGAAGCCGTCAAGGAGCGGCAGGATCAGCCAGGAATCCAGCAGGGCCTGGGCCAAGTCGACTTGTGCGACCCCGGCAGCGGCCGGCGGGGCCAGTTCGCGCAGTCCGGCATGGTCGCGTCGCAACTGCTCGGCCAGCCAGTCTTTCAAAGGCTGGTGGGCGGGGTCCCAGGAGGCGAGGGAGAAAAGCACCGGCACTGGACCGCCTCCTGACCGCTGTGCTATTAGGTCGTGAAGCAATCGAATGAGCAGCATGGTCTTGCCAGAGCCGGGCGGCCCAAGGATCAACAGACGGCGCGTTGGTACCCGCTTGGTAAACACATCGCCGATCTGCGCGTCAGCGCCTGCGAGTCCCGGAGCGTCCGCGGGCCACTCAGTGGGATCTCCCGGCGGCCCCCCAGGCCACGCCCGAGCCACCTCGGTCAGCAAAGCCCAGGGCTCGACGAGGTCCGCATCGGCGGCGCGCCAAGCGATCGGTAGCGGGTAGGGATCGTTTAGACGACGGATAGCAGCTTCGTTGTCCCACTGATTTCTGACCACTTGCGCGAGCTCGTCGGCGACCGCGTTCAGGTCCACCCGGGGGAGTGCTTCCAGACGATCATGCTGGAATGCCTTCCAGGCCAGGTAGGCGGGCGCCAAGGTAGGGAGCAACGTGGCTGCTGTCGTGGCCCTGCCCAAATCAAAGTACCAAGCCAGCGCTAATGCCCCGCCCACCCCCAGCGCCAGCGTCAATAAGAACAACACGCCCACACGCTTCGGCCCCCGGCCGCGTCCCCCAGTTCTCACAGTCAGTCATCATGCCGTCACCGAGCCACCTTGGGCTCCTGTTCGGGGAAAATAGTGAAAAATGGTTGGTTTGCAGGCGACGTGTAAGAAACGGCAAGGGTCCTCCGGAGCCCTTGCGCTACAGCAGCGAAGTACAGCAACCACCGTGGCCCCAGCTGTCTGTCAACAACCGTCCGTACCCCGCCCTGCCCTTGCCTCAGGTGCTAACAACCACGGCAACCGGGCCACCTGTTGCTTGCCAAGCGGAAGACGATGGCCGGCGGACCTGCCGCTCGCTGTGGAGGTGAGTCAGACGAGCCGTCGGAGATCTGCCCAGACCCGGTCTGTCCCGATGACATCTATCGCTGACATCAACGAATGCGGACGGCGGCGGCTATCGGCAACCACGTAAGGCACCCGCATGCGCCAAAGCGGCAAGGATGCTGAGGATAGGTCGAACTCCTAAGGCGGTGCTCACTCTCTACACCGCTCAGGACGAGGACGCGAAACCAGTGGACTGGTCGAGGTGGAACGAGGAGCCCGGAACCGTCGGAGTCCAACCCGCACGCAGGGCAAGTCGAACAGCAGCAGCAACACCGGACGGCAGTACAGGCTCAGCCTCGCGACCGATCCAGTTGCTCGTATGCGGCTGGTCGGTGGTGACCACGAGCGTCATGCCCGGGGTGTCCGCATGCTCGACCGCGAACGTGCACGGCGACCAGGCCAAGCCCTGGAAGTACGTCGGCCTCCCACGCAGCCGCCAGCGGTAGGCCGTACCGTCGACAACGATCCGTCGTGATCCCTTGCGGACCAGAGCCATGGCACTCCCTCCAACAGCGAAGATGTTAGCGAGCCCGGCCCCACCGGCCGTCTCATTTTCCGTCTCATTCAGCGCCGTTCACGACCGTCCAGTCGGGACGAGAGGCGGTGACCGCCCAGGCAATCAGCCGCCCATGAACGCAGGTGAACGCCTCTGTACGCGATCCCTGGCCCACCAACACAGTTGGAAAGCGGCACCGACGTCTTGTCAGTGGTGGCGGATACGGTCCCGGCATGGCGATGAGACCACCTGAGAACTGGCGTGCTGGCATAGCCGAGGAGGCCCGCCAACTGGCAGCCGGGACATTGGACCCGGAATGTGCCGGCGTGGCACAGCTCTACCCGGAGTCGTTTCTGCGGGATACAGATGAAGCCCTTCAAGCGTTCGAGCAGGCCCTAGGCATGCTGGCGGAACCGTCCGACGAGCAGGTCTTCGACGCCATCAGGCAAGTCGTCCTTCGGCTCAACGCAATAGATGAGGACAGCCACCACGGCAGCGCCGGGTACGACACCGTGGACCGAGAGGAACTGTGCGAGTACATCGACCAGACGTTGACTGAGCACGGCATCGATGTGGCGGCTCTGGCGGCGCGGCGCGGTATCGGGCGCGCCGAGATCACCGATGGGTGGCGTGACTGGTGACTGCGGCAGTACAGCAGCGGAGTACGGCAGCCACAGCAACCGCCCGCGTCCTGTAGCGCCCGCAGGTGACCGTGAAGCGGCCTGTATGACCGCCACTGACCGATCTCTGTAGAGCTACGGATCAGAAGGTCCCGCCACCATGAGACGGCTGGGGCTCTCGTCCCGGGCCGTCCGTGGACAACGAGGGATCGGCGCCACGGAGTTCAGCGCAGCGCCCGACGCTCGTCTACACGGCGTGTCGGCACACCCAGAAAAACGTCGGGTGCCGCAGAGCCATAGACGATGTTGAACGTTTCCAGTCGATAGGACCAGGCGCCGTCACAACGGTCGACGAACCGATGGTTGATCTGCCATTGCAGCCACTGGCCGGGAGCCAGACGAACGGCAGGCGGGCGCCGATCGCGTCGTGGCATGGCGAACGTGCTCACCTCTGGCGGGCCCACGCGCAGCAGCCCGTCAACCTCGCGAAGAATCGTCCCGGATGCCGACAGATCCCGTACCCGCACGTGAGGTTCGAAGGAGTCGGACTCCTGCATGGCGATCTCATGAAGGGCGGCATTCAAGCGCGGAGGCAGGGAGAAGGCCGTTGGTGCGGCGTTTCTGCGAGCAGCTCCAGGGCCGCCGCGCGACTTCTTCGTCCACGACGTGCGTATCCACTGCACAACAACATCCATGTGACCCATCATCAGGCGGGACGCCGCACCGTGGCCACAGAGTTACGTGCGGTGCCGGATCGAGCGGGGAACCACGGGGAACAGCGGCGAGCGGCAGGCAACTCGAAGCGATCGCCCGTGGCCCGGAAGCCGCAGATCACGGCGCACTTCCCACCATTCGCCGCAGACCATGTCGAAGAGGAGTTCGGCCGCCTCGTTGCCACGACTGAGGGCGAGCGACGACCCGGTCGTTGCCCCGATCACCGCGAAGCGGTCATGGAGACCCTGGATGAAGGCAGGGAAGGCAGCGGCCCCCTGAGGGCTGCGAAGCGGGGCGTGATGTGTGCGGCCGACCTTCGCGAGTGGCGCGACCGTGACGGGGGCGACCCGGAGCGTCTCTGTTGTCCGGCAGGGGAGAAGGCGTACGGCGGAGGTGGCTGGGCAGGTACTCGTGTCGGCCATGCGAGTGGGTTCCTGTCGGGAGACCATCGTTTGACGGAGACCATCGGTCACCGGTGCGAAGGTTCCTCTGATGCGCTTGCGGGCTTCGGTGGGTGGCTGCCATGACTGGAGGGCGGTGTCGTGGAGGACTCGGTGCCCGGTGCGGGAGGTCAGGGGCGGTCGGGGCCCGTGGTCGAGCCGGGTTTCTGGCGGCAGGTCGTCGAGCAGTTGGGCACAGCCCTGATGACGGTGGATCCGGCTGGACGGATCCTCGCCGTCAACCTGGCCGGCGAACGGCTGCTGCGCCGCGGCGTCGCCGCCATGCGCGGGAAGGACGCGCACGATCTGCTGCACCGGGCCGCGGACGGCGGCACACTCCCGCGGGAGCGGTGCCCACTGCTCCGGTCGCTGGCCGAGAGGGCTGCCGCGCGCGGGGAGGGTGACCGCCTTCTGCGGGGTGACGGTCGTCTGGTCACGATCTCCTGGTCCGCTTCCCCTCTCACGGACGGCGTCTCCTTCAAGGGCGTGGTCGTGCTGTTGAACGACATCACGGGTGACCGCAGTGCCCGCCGGGAACGCGCGGCCTACACCAGCGCTCTGGAGGACCTCACCGAGCGGCTGACGCTCGTCGCGGAGATCACCGACGTGCTGGGGCAGACCCTGGACACCGACGAGGCCCTCGCCCGGCTGGGCCACCTGCTGGTTCCTCGCCTGGCCGACTGGGCCGCGGTGGACCTCAGGACCGGTTCCGGGCGGGTCCACCGGGTGGCGGTGACCGGTCCCGGGGGCCGGGCCGGAGAGCTGGAGGGCGGGCGCGAGCGTCTTCCCGAGAACGCGGCGGCAGACCGCTCGCCCCTTGTCCAGGTGCTGAACGGAGGCGATCCCGTAGTAGTGCAGAACGGTGAGGACGAGGCGGAGAGCTCCCCACCTGGTTCTCCCGTGGGTGCCGCCCACAGCGACTTCCTGCGGACCGTGCACGCGACATCCACCATCACGGTGCCGCTGGGCACCAGGCGGCCGATCACCGGTGCCCTGACGCTGGTGCGCACCGACCCGGAGCACCCCTTCGACAGCGACGACCTGGAGATCGTGAGCGACATCGGCCGCAGGGTCGGTCTGGTCATCGACAACGCACAGCGGTTCGGCCGCCAGCGCGCCGTCGCGGAGGCCATGCAGCGCAATCTGCTGCCTCCGCTGCCCCAGCCCGGCCGCCTGCGGCTGGCCGCCCGCTACCAGCCCGCTCCGGCCGGCTCCCAGGTGGGCGGGGACTGGTACGACGCGTTCCAGCTGAAGGACGGCACGCTCGCCCTGGTCATCGGCGACGTCGTGGGCCACGATCTGACCGCGGCGGCCGGCATGGCCCAACTGCACGGCATCCTGCGCGCACTGGCCTGGGACCACGCCGGGCCGCCCGGCGCGGTCGTCGACCGGCTCGACGACGCCATGCCCGCCATCACCACCGTCCCCATGGCCACCCTCGTCCTCGCCCGGATCGAGGGCCACCCGCGCACCGGACCATGGACCCTGCGGTGGACCAGCGCCGGACATCCGCCGCCCCTCCTGCTGACCCCCGACGGACACGCGCGCTACCTCGAGGCCGGACAGGGACTGGTCCTCGGCGCCCCCCAGGGCACCCGCGCGAGCCGGCCGAACGCCACGGAGCCCCTGTCGCCGGGGTCGACCCTGCTGCTCTACACCGACGGCCTGATCGAGATCCCCGGCAGCGACCTCGACACCGGCCTGGACCGGCTGCGCCGCCACGCGCTCGCGCTCGCCCACTCACCGCTGGACGCACTGTGCGACCAGCTCCTCCTCCGTATGACGCCCGGCAGCACTGACGACGTGGCTGTGCTCGCCGTGCGTCTGCCGGACCGGTAACCGATCGACACCACTCCCGGCCCGAAGGGCGGGCGGTCAAGCGGCGGAGTTCTTCGGTGACGCGTCACCGGAACCGGGGGACAGGCGCCCACCCGGGATGCGGGCGGCGTGACTCCTTGCCCGCCCCGCGTTCCCGGAGACGGTCGCCTGGTCGATGGCGGAGGCGATCCGCGCCGCGCACCGCTCGCGCAGCAGAAACAGACACGGAGAGATCTGAAAGAACCGTGCCGCGGACGTGTGCGTTAGGCGAGGTCGGGGGGCTTGGTGTGCCAGGCCGGTTCAGCGACGTCCCTTGGGGACTGACCCGGCCCAGGCTCCTCCGGTCCTGCAGACGTGCCGGACGAGCCGCACACCAGGCAACGCGAAGGGGCCCTGCTGCACACGCGGGAGGGCGACTTGGCGGGGCCTGATGTCGTTCGCGTGATGTCGTGGGGGCATGGCTCTGCCCCGTCGTCCTCCTGACGGAAGCGGCAGCCGCGGTCCGCTGGACGGAGCCCGGTCGCCTCGCCGCGGCTCGCTGGAAGCCGGACGCCTTCAGCCGAGCACCAGCAGGCGGTGCGGAGCGAAACGGGACGCCCCGCCGCCCTCCGCGGGGAGAGCGCTCCAGCCCCAGGCCAGCAGTGCCCGGTAGGTGTCCACGTCACCGCGGTCGACCAAGGTGACGCCGAGTGCGCCGGTGTGGTCTCCCAGCAGCCGCTTCTGCAGGCGCCGGGCGAGGTTCCACTCGCGGGTCGGGTCCTGGGTGCGCACACGGCGCTCCACGAGGACGCCGGCGACCGCGAGGAGCTTGCCCGAGAGGGCGGTGCGGAACAGGGCCTCCGGGAGATATCCGTCGAGGCCCTGCCACCAGGGGTCGGTGCCCCGTACGGGGAAGCCGTAGGCACAGGCCGTGAGGACGGTGGCGCCCGAGGGGCGGACGGCCTCCGCGACGAGCAGCTCGAACCCCGGCCGCCGCATATGACCCGCGAGGCGCCGCCGGAAGGCGGCGGATCCGGCCCGGTCCGACGGGTCGAGGAACCCCGGTTCGTGCGGCTCGCTCGACGAGGTGTGACCGTACAACTCTCCGAGCTCCCCCATCCGGTCGCCGATCTGGCGCCGGGTGAGCAGACGGACGAACACGCCTCTCTCCGGCGGGGTTCCCTGCCGCCGCGGTGGGCACGGTGTCCCGGGAGGCGTCCCGTGTCGGCCCGGCGTCGCGGTGCGGGCGGTCGGCGGGCGGTCCGGCGCGTGCTCGGTCATGAGGCGAACCCTGCCCCGGTCCGGACGAGGTCCGGCCCGGCGTCGTCGTTCGCCGAGAACGGCACTCGGCACATGCGCCGGCACACGGAAAGCCCTCGGCGCCCTCGAGGCTACGCCCGCCTCGGCGGCGGAAGGGGGCACACCCCGACGCGGTCGGGAAACCGTCGGGCGCGTTCCTCGTCGGACAGTCGGGTGCGTTCCTCGTCGGACAAGGGTGCGGCCGCGGCGTGGGCGCGGTCCCCGAGATCTCCTTCACCATGTCCGCGGTCTGTGACAACGGTGTTCTGGAACGACGGCGGGCGGACCCTTCCGGCCCGCGCGGCCCTCATAGTCATCGAGTGACCACGGAGCCGGAAGCGGCTTCGTCATGAACCACCACTGACCACTGTTTCTCCAGGGGGATCCGATGTACCGCACGCACCGCAAGGCCTTTCTCGTCTCCGCCGCCCTCGTGGGCGGCACCCTGCTGATGACCGCCTGCGAGGACGGGAACGCGGCCAAGGACACCGGTGCCGCACGGAGTTCCGCGCCCGCGTCGGGCGGCGGTGCGTCCGTCACGCCGTCCGGTTCGGCGGCCGCGGGCAGCGGCAAGGGCCCCGGTGCGAAGGACGAGGGGACCGACGCGGCCGACACCGGTTCCGGCGTCGACGCCGGCGACGGCACGCGGGTGCCGGTCGAGCAGGGCTGCGGAGCCAACGACATCACGTGGAGCACCAGGTCCGAGACCCAGGCGGGCGGCTACATCCTGGTCATCGCCAAGGCCAGGCCGGGGATCACCTGCTACCTGCCGGGCACCCACCCGATCGTGGCCTTCGGGTCCGACGGCACCGAGGCGGGCCCCGCGGAACAGGCCGTCGGCGAGCCGATCAAGCTGACCGGGGGCACCACCGCGTACGCCGGTGTGAACCCGAAGACCACCAGCACGAACGACGGCAAGGAACTGGACTCCGTCATCGTCGCCGTCGACGACTCGGACGCGAACCCGGTCTCCCTGAAGGTCGGCACCATCACGGTCGACGAGGCGATCGTCACCAACTGGCACACGGCGCCGAAGGACGCGGTCCCCTTCAGCTGACGGGATGGGCGGCCCGGACCGGGCGATCGCGGCCGCCTTCACGGGGTGCCGGTGGGCTTCCGGATTCGCCCCGGGGGCGGACCTAGCCGTTCAGCGCCGCACTGATCTCCCGGAGCCGGGCCTCCGGCAGGGCGAAGGGGTTCGCGGGGTTGCGGTAGGAGTGGCCGCCATCGTTGGTCCAGACGCCGTCCGTGCGCGTCCAGTGGGCGGGTTCCCACTGGCCCTGGTGCTCCAGGAGCAGGTCCGCCACCTTGGCGGGCTCCTCCATCGCGGTGAGGGCGTCGAGCGCGGCCGTGAGACGGAGGGCCGCGTCGTCGGGGAGGCTCGCGTCGCCGAGGGTGGGGAAGAGCAGCAGCAGACGTGCGTCGGCGTCGACGACGCCCGTCGTCGCCGGCTGGTCCGCGACCGCCAGCAGTTCGTGCCAGGCCGTCCCGGCCCCATGAAGTGGCCGTCGTCCACGGCGAGCGTCGCCGCGCCGGACCAGGACGGGTGATGGATCAGGTAGTCCGCTCCCCGCTCTCCGTCGAGGTTGCGGTAGACGACGTGCAGGGTGTGGCCCAAGCGCAGCGGCACGCTGAACACGGGCCACTCGTGCTCCGCGGACAGCGTGCGGTACAGCTCCATGGCCGCGTCCCAGTCGGCACCGAACGCGGCCTCCTCGGCGGCCTCTCCCCGCAGGCAGCTCCCGAGGTGCACCGGCCAGAAGAGGGGGTCGTCCAGGTAGGCGTGCCCCTCGACCAAGGGGCCGTACTCGTATCCCGGTATCAGCGGCATGCGGGGATCATGGCAGGTGGGTCGGACATCGCCGGCCCGGCCGTGGGCGGCGCGGTCGCGGCAGGTCCCACGCCCGGAGCGGGCCCGGGTCGCGTACGGCCCGGCTCCGCGTGACGCGGTCGCCCGTCAGCCGGAACGCGATCACCGTCTCGACGCGGCCGCCGGACACGAGGACCGGGCCGGGCAGGCGCCCGTGTACGGCTCCCGGCGGGCGCGCCGAGACGCCTCCAGCCGGCCACCCGGCCCCCTGACGGGCTGAGCGGCGCCTGCGGGGTCACCCCCTGAGCGGCGCCTGCGGGGTCACCCGCGCCCCGCGTCCTCCAGGCGCGGGAACAGCGCCGGGCCCTTCGTGATCCGCGTACCGGCGGGGAGCCTGCCCCACGCCCCGGCGTCCTGGACCCTCTGGTCCGCGAGGGGGCCGAGGGAGGGCTCCGCGCCCAGGGAGTCCCACAGGCGCCGCGAGGTCTCCGGCATGACCGGGTGCAGCAGGACGGCGAGGGCGCGCAGCGACTCCGCGGCGGTGTGGAGGATCGTCGCGAGCCGGGCTCGGCCCGGCGCGCTGTCGTCCTTGGCGACCTTCCAGGGCTCCTGCTCGGTGAGGTAGCCGTTGACCTGCTTGACGAAGTCGAAGATCGCGACGATGCCGCCCTGGAAGTCCAGCTCCTCGCCGATCCTGCGGTCGGCCTCCGTGACCGTCCTGGCCAGGCCGGCGCGGATCGCGTGCTCGGCGTCGCCGTCGGCGGTGGACGCCGGGAGCTCGCCGTCGAAGTACCGGCCGACCATGGCCGCCACGCGCGAGGCGAGGTTGCCGAAGTCGTTGGCCAGCTCGCTGGTGTAGCGGGCGGCGAAGTCCTCCCAGGAGAACGTGCCGTCCTGGCCGAAGGCGATCGCGCGCAGGAAGTACCAGCGGTACGCGTCCACGCCGAAGTGCGAGGTCAGGTCCCGCGGCCCGATGCCGGTGAGGTTGGACTTGCTCATCTTCTCGCCGCCCACCAGCAGCCAGCCGTTGGCGGCGATCCGGCCGGGCAGCGGCAGGCCGTTGGCCATCAGCATCGCGGGCCAGATGACCGCGTGGAAGCGGAGGATGTCCTTGCCGACCAGGTGGACGTCCGCCGGGAACGTCGTCGCGAACTTCTCGGGGTTCTCGTTGTAGCCCGCGGCCGTGGCGTAGTTGAGCAGCGCGTCGACCCAAACGTAGATGACGTGCCGGTCGTCCCACGGGACCGGGACGCCCCAGGTGAACGTCGAGCGGGAGATGGAGAGGTCCTGGAGGCCCTGCCGGACGAAGTTCACGACCTCGTTGCGCGCGGACTCGGGCTGGATGAAGCCCGGGTGGGCCTCGTAGTGGGCGAGCAGCCGCTCGGGGTAGTCGCTCAGCCGGAAGAAGTAGTTCTCCTCCTGGAGGAGCTCCACCGGTTTCCGGTGGATCGGGCACAGCTTCTGCCCCGCGTACTCGCCCTCGCCGTCGAGGAGTTCGGCGGGGATCTTGAACTCCTCGCAGTGGACGCAGTACGGGCCTTCGTAGTCCGCCTTGTAGATCTCGCCGTTGTCGTACAGGTTCTGGACGAACTCCTGGACGCGGTCGGTGTGGCGGCGCTGCGTGGTGCGGATGAAGTCGTCGTTCGAGATCTCCAGGTGCCGCCACAGCGGCTTCCACGCCTCCTCCACGAGCCGGTCGCACCATTCCTGCGGGGAGACGCCGTGCGCGGTCGCCGTGCGCAGGATCTTCTGGCCGTGCTCGTCCGTGCCGGTGAGGAACCAGACCTTCTCCCCGCGCTGCCGGTGCCAGCGCGCGAGGACGTCGGCGGCGAGCGTGGTGTAGGCGTGGCCCAGGTGAGGGACATCGTTGACGTAGTAGATGGGGGTGGTGACGTAGTACGCCTTCCCCCCACCGGACTCGGGTCCCCGGAGCGGCTCCATACCGGCCAAGCCTAGCCGTGCCTTTGTCCCCCTTTGTGGTGAATTACCCTCGGCGTGGCCCCTCGCCCCCCGGGCCCCTCCAACGGCACCCCGGGCGACGGCGGTTGGGGTGCCGCCACCCTGCCGTCATCGGCCCGCCCGGCCCTGTGGCGGAGGCCCCGTGAGACGCGCTCCCGCACCGCCGGGCGGAAGGAGGCCGCCGGACGGGCCCAGCGGATCATCGGCGCGGGGAAGGGGGAGGGGGGAGGGGAGGGGGAGAGGTCGACGCCCGCGTCTCCACCGGCCGCGTGCCGGGGTACGACGTCTTCCGCAAGGCCATGATCGCCGACCGCGTGTGCTGATCCTGTCGACGATATGGATTTGTGAAACTCCAGGTCAACGGCGTGTATGACGTCATCTGTGGCTTTCTTGTGCCCAGGGCCACAGCGGGGTGGCTGCGCGAAGGCGCATACTGAGCCATGACAAAGCCTCCGGCGCCGAAGCGTCATCTGCCCACCAGCCCCTTCAAGGCCCCGGTCGTGCCGGCTCCAAAACACTTCGCCATGGGCGATCAGGTGACCCATGATGTGTACGGCCTCGGCCGGGTGGTCGGCATCGAGGACGGGGTCGCGGCGCTCGTGGACTTCGGCTCCGCCCAGATGCGGATCGTGAGCCCGTACGCGAAGATGACCAAGCTCTAGTAGCCGCCGGTGCCCGGTCACGGCACCCCAGGTCCCGTCATGGGACCTGCACGAAAGGCAGAACTCCCATCGAATCGACTTCCTTGTTCTCCGCCCCCTTCGAAGGGCAGCCCCGCCGGACCGGCGCGGCCTCTCCGCCTCCCACCACGACGCCCTTCCAGGCCCCCGACTTCGGGGACGAGGAGGGCGTCTGGGCCGAGGAGGCGGACGACCAGGAGGACGACATGACCGCCGACCGGACCCAGCGGCGCGGCCGCGCCGCCTGACATCCGCTCCGCGGGACGGCACAGGGCGCCGCGCCCCCGCCGAGTTGTCCCCGAACTCCCCCGGGATTGTCCGTGATCGGTAACGGACGGATCCCCGGGCCGCCGAACCTCGTCATGCCAGATGGTCACAGTGACCGGGCAGCGGCGGGTACAGCGGGAGAGTGGGGCGGACATGGCACGGCACGGGGGCGGGCGCGGCTGGTACGGCAAGCTGATCGGGGCGGCGCTGGGCGTGACGATCCTGGCCACGGGGGCGTCGGTGTGGACCGCGCAGGCCGGCGCCGCGGGCGGGGCGGCCCCCAGGGCGAGCGCGCCGGCCGCGGCGGACCGCGCTGCCGAGCCCGTCGCCGTGACCATCGCGCACGCCTCGGATAAGGGGCCGCGCGGCGTCAACATCACCATCGACGACGGTCCCGACCCGAACTGGACCCCGCAGGTCCTCGCCGTGCTGCGCGAGCACGGCGTGAAGGCCACCTTCTGCATGGTCGGCACGCAAGCCGAGGCGTACCCGGACCTGGTGCGGAGGGTCGTCGCCGAGGGGCACCGGCTGTGCGACCACTCGGTCTCCCACGACACCGCCATGGACAAGAACTCCCGCACCTACCAGTCGCGGCAGATCCTGGACGCCGAACGCATGATCACCGAGGCGTCCGGCGGCGTACGGCCGATGTACTACCGGGCGCCGGGCGGGGCGTTCACCCCCTACAGCCGCAAGCTCGCCGCCTCGCGCGGCATGCGGCCGCTCGGCTGGAACGTCGACACCAAGGACTTCGAACGGCCGGGCGCCGACGCCATCGTCGCCACCGTGCAGCGGGAGCTGGCCAACGGGCCGACCCTGCTGTTCCACGACGCCGGCGGCGACCGCTCCCAGACCGTCGAGGCCCTGCGCCGCGTCCTGCCGTGGCTCGCGGCGCAGGGCTACACGTGCGGCTTCCCGGTGCGGTGAGCCGCGCCGGACGCCTCCGGCGTCAGGACCGGATGAACTCCAGGATGTCCGGGTTGAGGACCTCCGGGTGCGTCGACAGCATCCCGTGCGGATAGCCCTCGTACGTCTTGAGCGTGGCGTTCTTCAGCAGCTTGGCCGACAGCGGGGCCGAGTCCTCGTACGGGACGACCTGGTCGTCGGTGCCGTGCATGACCAGCACCGGCACGTCGATCCTCTTCAGGTCCTCGGTGAAGTCGGTCTCGGAGAACGCCTTGACGCACTCGTAGTGGGCGTTGGCGGCGCCCATCATGCCCTGCCGCCACCAGTTGTCGATCAGTCCCTGCGACACCTTCGCGCCGGGGCGGTTGAAGCCGTAGAACGGCCCCGACGGCACGTCGATGTAGAGCTGCGCCCGGTTGCCGGCGACACCCGCGCGGAAGCCGTCGAACACCTCGACGGGCGTACCGCCGGGGTTGCTCGCCGACTTGATCATGATGGGCGGCACGGCGCCCGCCAGCACGGCCTTGGAGACCCGGCCGGGCTTGGCGCGGGCGACGTAGCGGGCGACCTCGCCGCCGCCCGTGGAGTGGCCGATGTGGACCGCGTCCCGCAGGTCGAGCGCGTCGGTGAGGGCGGCGACGTCGGCCGCGTAGGTGTCCATCTCGTGGCCGCCGGCGCTCTGGGACGACCGTCCGTGGCCGCGCCGGTCGTGGGCGACGACCCGGTAGCCGTGCGACAGGAAGAACAGCATCTGGTTGTCCCAGTCGTCGGCGCTCAGGGGCCAGCCGTGGTGGAAGACGATGGGCTTGCCGTCGCGTGGACCCCAGTCCTTGTAGAAGATCGTGGTGCCGTCGTCGGTGGTGACCGTACCCATGGTTGATCCTCCGCTCGTCCGGGCGTGCCTCAGCCGTTCGGATGGGTGGGGGCACACACGTGATCTGCGATCGCGCGTCTGGAGGCGCGCCGGATGTACCCGGACCAGATTACGCGCGGCCCCCGGAGGCCACATCCGCAGCCGGCGGGCGCGCACGTCTGGCCGCGGGACGTCCGGGTAACCGCCGTCCCATGGGCGACATCAGGGTGGGCACGTGTTCGTGGACGGACCGGGCGCTGGTCGGCAGCGGCTGGTACCCGGTGGGGCGGCGGGACGCCGAGGGGCGGTTGCGGCACTACGCCGAGCGCTTCCCGGTGGTCGAGGTCGACGCGACGTACTACGCGCTGCCCGGTGAGCGCAACAGCGCCCTGTGGGCGGAGCGGACGCCGGACGGCTTCGTGTTCGACGTGAAGGCGTTCTCCCTGCTGACCGGGCATCCGACCCGGCCGGCCCTGATGCCGCGGGGGTGGCCGGCCGACGCGCGGGACCCGCGCATCCTGGACGAGGTGTGGGCGCGGTTCACGGCGGGCATCGCGCCGCTGCGGCGGGCCGGGCGGCTGGGCGCCGTGCTGTTCCAGTTCCCGCCGTGGTTCCGGCCCGGCGCGCGGGCGGAGGCGTTCCTGGAGCAGACCGCGCGGCGGACGCGGGGGTGGCCGCTGAGCGTGGAGTTCCGGCATCCGGCGTGGTGGCGGGGTGAACAGGCGGAGGCCACGCGGGCGTTGCTCACCCGGCACGGGATGGCGGCGGTCGCGGTGGACATGACGCAGACGCTGCCCGCCTCCGTGCCGCCGGTCGCCCCGGTCACCTCGCCCCGCCTGTCGGTCGTGCGGTTCCACGGCCGCAGCGCGCACTGGGGGACGGGCAGCAAGGAGGAGCGCTTCCGGCACTGCTACGACGAGGACGAACTGCGCGAGTGGCTGCCCCGGCTGGAGGGGCTGGCCGGCCGGGTCGACGCCCTGCACGTGCTGTTCAACAACTGCTGCGGGGACGCGGCCGTACGGGCCGCCGAGGCCATGACCCGGCTCCTCGGCCGGACGGCGGAGCGGGCGGGGGACACGGCCTAGGGCACCAGGAACTCCGTGCTGGAGAACGTCACCGACGGCTCGGCCGCCAGCAGGCCCTGCTTCGCGGACCGGCCCGGGTACACGGCCACCGTGTCCTTGGTCTCGCCGACGTACGTCCGCACGACCAGGTCCGCCCGGCCGTCGCCGTCGAAGTCGCCGGTGGACAGGACGCGGGTGGTGCCGTGGGCCGGTGGCTTCACGGTGACCATGCCGGTGGTGCCGAGGCCGCCCGCGCGGCCCCGGAAGACGCGCAACCGCGAGCCGCTGGAGAGCAGTTCGCTCAGTCCGTCGCCGTCGAAGTCGGCGGCGTCCAGCATCGAGCCGGCGGTGTCGAGCGTCGCCCGTGCCGCAGCGGCCGGCAGGTCGTAGCGCAGAGACGTTTTGCCCATGGCGCCGACGGCCGCGTCCAGGGCCTTGCCCCGGCCGAACGCGCCGAGGGCGAGGTCGATCCCGGCGGGCAGGGTGACCCCCGTGCGGGTCGGGCCGTCCGGGCCGCCGAGGACCACCGCCGAGGTGCCGGAGCCCTGCGCCGTGCGCACCACGAGGTCGTCGTACCCGTCGCCGTCGACGTCGGCGGCCGGGCCGGTGGGCAGGTTGCCCGGTGACGGGACGGGGGCGCCGGCCGCGCGGGGGGCGCCGTCGCGGTCGAAGGGGCCGCGCAGGAAGCTTAGCCGGCCGTCCGAGGCGTGCACCACCAGGTCCTGGGCGTCGTCGCCGTCGAAGTCGCCGCACACCGGCTGGTCCGGCCAGTCGTTGCCGAAGCGGGCGGCGTCGGGGATCGTCAGCTTGACCCCCTTGCCGGTCAGGCCGCCGGGGGAGCCGAAGAGGATCTGGAGCGGGACCGGCGGCCGGCCCTGGCCGTCGAACGGCGGGTCGGTGGAGACCACCAGGTCGGTGAAGCCGTCGTCGTCGAGGTCGCAGGTCGCCTCGGCGTCGAAGACGGCGGGCTGCCGGCCGTCGGTGGCGGCCGCGTGCCGCCGGGGGTCGAGCAACTGCCGGGCGCCGGGCGTGAGTCCGCGGGCGCCGCCGTAGACGATGCCGATGCCGGCGTCGTCCGTGTGCGCCTGCGTCTTCGCCAGGTCGTTGACGACGAGGTCGCGGTGCCCGTCCCCGTTGAAGTCGTCGGGGACCTCGCTGCCCCTGCCGCGCGGCACCGGGAGCTCGGCGGGGGCGTCGGCGACCCGGAGCGGGCCGGGAGCGGCCTCGGCGTCGTCGTGGGCGGTGGGGCCGCAGGCCGTCAGGGCCAGGGCCGTCAGCGTGGCGAGGGTGCCGGTCAGGGCCGCCGTACACATCCCGCTTCGTCGCGCGCGCACCGCTCACCTCGTCATTACCAGGGACAACAACTGGGTAATGATGCACGCGTTCGAGAAGCGGCGACAGCCCTGGGTCCGGACGGGGTGGCGGGATGGGCTGATGTGGCTTGAAATACGCCCGAGTCGCGCACCGCCCCGCGCGCACGGGAGACCCCTGTGCGGAAGCCTGCGGCGACCCCAGGCCCGCCACGTGGCGCACCAGGAGGAGAGCCGTGCCCGACCCCCCCGGTCCCCCGCCGCCGGCACCGCCCTTCCGCCGCTCGCCGCGCAGGCCGAGCGCCTGATCGCGCTCGGCCTGCACGACCTCGCCGGGACATCGGCCGACGAGCTGCGGGCCTGCGCCGAGCGGGCCGCGGACGCCCGTCCCGGCGCCCTGCTCGTCGTCCACCCCGACCGGGTCCCGGCCTCCGCGCTCGCGCCGCTGCTGCGCCGGCGCAGCAGGCCCGGCTTCGTGGTCGTCGACATGCCCGACGTCGACGACTTCGCCCCCGTTGGCGTCGAGCTGCCCGAGGGCCCTTCCACCTCGTCACCGGCGTGGACCGCGGGGACCGCGCGGCCAACGGGAGCCCCGAGGAGGCCCTGCCCGCGCTCACCGGGGAGGGGCACTGGGTGCTCCAGCAGCGAGCCGGCGGCCCTGGAGCGCGGCCACTTCTTCATGACGATCGGCTCGCGGCCGCGCAAGGCCGACGGCTCGTTCGACGCCCGCACCCCGGCCGTCCGGATCAGCAACGGCACCGGCCGCGACGGCCGTGGGCGCGAGGACGCCCCGCAGGTCGGCTGATGCTGGTGGGGCCACCGTCGCACCTGGCTGGGCTTCGCCTCCGCCGCCGGACGCGTCGGTCGGAGGTCCCACGCCGCGCCGCCCGAGCTGTGTGGAATTCGGCCAAGATCCGCGAAGGAAAAGTGCCGGAGTACATCGTCGGAATGTCATGGGACAGTGGCGGTCATGGATATTCCATATCATCACCGTTGACGCATATTCCCCCGAATGCCAGATATCCAGCCCTGTGTGGCGCTCGTTAGGTGGGCGTGACTTGGCAGGAGAAACACGCAGCTGAGGAGTGCGCGCGTCGCTCGCGTCAGGCAGCTGATCAGATCACCGCGGAGAGCATCACCTATTGCTCTGATCTGCTCGACGACTTCCTGAGAGCCATCGGCCGGATGGAGCGTGAATATCTGCGAGCGACGCGCGAAGGGGAGGGGTCGTAGAAAATGAGGACCGATTATGAACCGGTAGGCGAGCCGCCTCATTACACGCAGCAGCTCGACATGCAGAACCTCTGGCAGCAGTCGGACGCGGGCATGACGCCGGAGGCCTGGGACTTGGACGAGGAGCTGGCCCAGATGCTGGGCGCCGCCCGCGCCCCGGATCCCGCCCCGCCCCGCAGGGAGGCCGACCGCCGGCCCGTGCCCCGCCCTGTGCACCGCAAGCGGCCCCAGCCCGGTGCGCACTCGCTCACCAGGAACCCGAAGGTCCTCACCGTCTCGATCCTGGTCACCCTCATCACCCTGTGCGCGGTGACGATGCTCACCTGGTCCATCTCGTACTCGTACGACCAGTTGCGGACGATCGCGCTGCTCGTGGTGGCGCCCAAGCTGGCCCACTGGTGGCCGCTGACGGTCTACGGCCCGTGGCTGCTGGCGGGGCTGTCCATCCTGCGGGCGTCGGTCCAGCGCCGGACCGCCCGCAAGTCCTGGGCCGTGATGCTGATCGCCTCCGGCACCGCCGTGGCGCTGTGCATCGGGCAGTCGGCGCACTCGCTGCTCGCGATGGTGGTCGTGGGCATCCCGCCGATCACCGCCCTGGTCTGCTTCCGCGAACTCATCGGGCAGTTCTCGTCCCGTCCCGGCCCCCGGCACGCCGCCGACGCGGTGGGCGCCCAGAAGCAGCCGAAGCAGTAGGCCGCCGCCGGGGGTCCCGGAGGTCAGGGCCGGTACGGCTGTTGCGGCTGCCCGTACGCCTGCTGACCGGGGCCCCCGGGGGTGGCCTGCGCCAGGAGCTGGTCGGCCTCCTCCCCGGTGACCTTCCGCTCCGCGCCGCAGAACGTGCACTGCGTCGCGAACTTGGTCGAGGCGGGGAACAGCGGCACGAAGAACAGCGTGAACTTCGTGACGCGTTTGCGCAGGGTGTGGGCCGAGGGGTTGCCGCACTGGCCGCACACCAGCGTCAGTATCGCGAGCTGGTAGAGGTAGCCCTTGGTGCCGAAGATGATCACGCGACGGTTCCTTTCGATCAGGTGCCGCCCTCCAGCCTGCCGCACGACGAAGCCCCCTGTCCCGTACGGGTCCAGGGGGCTTCGTCGTGCGGCCTGGGAAGCGGCTACTTCGCCGGGGCCGGCTCCGGCTCGCTCTCGGCTCCGGCCTCGCCCGCGGGCGGCTCGTCGTCCGCCACCGGCGTCCTGACCGAGTCCAGCAGCAGCTGGGCGACGTCGACGACCTGGATGGACTCCTTGGCCTTGCCGTCGTTCTTCTTGCCATTGACCGAGTCGGTCAGCATGACGAGGCAGAACGGGCACGCGGTGGAGACGATGTCCGGGTTGGTGGAGAGGGCCTCGTCGACACGCTCGTTGTTGATGCGCTTGCCGATCCGCTCCTCCATCCACATCCGGGCACCACCGGCGCCGCAGCAGAAGCCGCGCTCCTTGTGGCGGTGCATCTCCTCGTTGCGCAGACCGGGGACGCTGGCGATGATCTCGCGCGGCGGCGTGTAGATCTTGTTGTGCCGGCCCAGGTAGCACGGGTCGTGGTAGGTGATGATGCCCTCGACCGGGGTGACCGGGATCAGCTTGCCCTCGTCCACCAGGTGCTGGAGCAGCTGGGTGTGGTGGATGACCTCGTAGTCGCCGCCGATCTGCGGGTACTCGTTGCCGATCGTGTTGAGGCAGTGCGGGCAGGTGGCGACGATCTTCTTCGCCGACTTCGGCTTCTTCGACTCGGGCGTCACGTTGCCCTCGTCGTCCATCTCCTCGCCGAACGCCATGTTCAGGGCCATGACGTTCTCCATGCCGAGCTCCTGGAAGAGGGGCTCGTTGCCGAGGCGGCGGGCGGAGTCACCGGTGCACTTCTCGTCGCCGCCCATGATCGCGAACTTGACGCCCGCGATGTGCAGCAGCTCGGCGAAGGCCTTGGTGGTCTTCTTGGCCCGGTCCTCCAGGGCGCCGGCGCAGCCGACCCAGTACAGGTACTCGACCTCGGTGAGGTCCTCGATGTCCTTGCCGACGACCGGCACCTCGAAGTCGACTTCCTTCAGCCACTCCAGGCGCTGCTTCTTCGCCAGACCCCAGGGGTTGCCCTTCTTCTCCAGGTTCTTGAGCATCGTGCCCGCCTCGGACGGGAACGCGGACTCGATCATCACCTGGTAGCGGCGCATGTCGACGATGTGGTCGATGTGCTCGATGTCGACCGGGCACTGCTCGACGCAGGCGCCGCAGGTGGTGCAGGACCACAGGACGTCCGGGTCGATGACGCCGTTCTCCTCGGCGGTGCCGATCAGCGGGCGCTCGGCCTCCGCGAGGGCGGCGGCGGGGACGTCCTTCAGCTGCTCCTCGGACGCCTTCTCCTCGCCCTCCATGGTCTTGCCGCCGCCGGCGAGCAGGTAGGGCGCCTTGGCGTGCGCGTGGTCGCGCAGCGACATGATCAGCAGCTTCGGGGAGAGCGGCTTGCCCGTGTTCCAGGCGGGGCACTGCGACTGGCAGCGGCCGCACTCGGTGCAGGTGGAGAAGTCCAGCAGGCCCTTCCAGGAGAACTGCTCGACCTGGGAGACACCGAAGACGTCGTCCTCGCCGGGGTCGGAGAAGTCGATCGGCTTGCCGCCGGACGTCATCGCGGGCAGGGCGCCGAGCGCGGTCTCACCGGTGGCGTTGCGCTTGAACCAGATGTTCGGGAACGCCAGGAAGCGGTGCCAGGCGACACCCATGTTGGTGTTCAGCGAGACGACGATCATCCACACGAAGGACGTGCCGATCTTGATCATCGCGGCGAAGTAGACGAGGTTCTGCAGCGCGGTGACGCTCAGGCCCTTGAAGGCGAGCACCAGCGGGTACGAGGCGAAGTACCCGGCCTCGTAGCCGTCGACGTGGTGCAGCGCGCCCTCCAGGCCCCGCAGCACGTAGATGGCGAGGCCGATGGTGAGGATGACGTACTCGACGAAGTACGCCTGACCCGCCTTGGAGCCGGCGAAGCGGGACTTGCGCTCCGGACGGGACGGCAGGCTCAGCAGCCGGATCACGATGAGCACGGCGATGCCGAGGATCGTCATCAGGCCGATGAACTCGATGTACATCTCGAACGGCAGCCAGGTGCCGATGACGGGCAGCGTCCAGTCCGCCTGGAAGAGCTGCCCGAACGCCTGGGCGAGGGTGGGCGGGAGCGTCAGGAAGCCGACCGCCACGAACCAGTGGGCGATGCCGACGATGCCCCAGCGGTTCATCCGGGTGTGGCCGAGGAACTCCCGCACGAGCGTGACGCTGCGCGCGTAGGGGTTGTCGGTACGGCTGCCGGCCGGCACCGGCTGGCCGAGCTTGAAGTACCGGACGAACTGGCCGATGGCGCGTGCGAGCAGCGCAACGCCGACCACGGTCAGCACCAGCGACACGATGATCGCGGCGAGTTGCATTTCGGGGCTCCTCGGGCCTGCGAGGGGGTGGTTCGAGGGGGTCCCTCGACATGACGGGCGACATTACTAAGCGGTAACTTATGCAGTCCTCTGAGACTACCCGCATCCTCCTTCGCACTGTAGCCAGGGGCGGGGTGATCTGGGTCGCTGAGGCTTGCCTTAAGAACCGATCGTGTTATTCATCCCGAAATGGTATATACGGCCCTATTCTGTCTCCGTGCTCTACGGGATCACCGCCGCCACCACCGCCCTGCTGGTCACCGCCCTGCTGGCGGCGCTGCTCCGTCTGCCCGCCCTGCGGTTCGGCATTCTCGACCGGCGCCGGCAGCGTCCGCTGCCGCTGCTCGGCGGGGTGGCGCTCGCCCTGGTGACCTGCCTGGTCGCCGCCGCCGGCGAGTGGACCGGGTACGCCCCGCTGGGCTCCGAGACCATGCGCCTGCTGGTCGCCGCGGGCGCCGTCGCCCTGCTCGGGCTCGTCGCCGACGTACGGCGGGTCAAGGCGCGGTTCCTGGTCGGCGGTACGGCCGTCGCGGCGGCCTGTGTGGTGCCGTACGCCGACACGGGCTTCCTGATGGCGGTGCCGGCCATCGCCTGGATCGTCCTGGTCGCCGTCGCGTTCAAGGCGCTGGACCACGCGGACGCGCTGGCCGGCACGGTCGGCGTGCTCACCGCCTTCGGCGTCGGCGTCTGCGCGGCGGCCGAGGTGATGGACGAGCTGGCGGTGCTGCTGAGCGTGCTGGCCGCCGCCCTGACCGGCTTCCTGCTGCTGAACTGGCACCCCGCGCGGATCGGGCTCGGGGCGACCGGCTCGCTGTTCGTCGGGTTCGTGCTGGCCTCGTCGGCGGTGATGACCCGGGCCGGGCAGGACCCGGCCGTCAGCGCCGGGTTCCTGTATTCCCTCTCCGCGCTCGCCGTCACCGATGTGGCCCTGGTCGCCGTCTCCCGCCGGCTGGCCGGACGGCCGCTGCTGCGGGGCGCGCCGGACCATCTGGCGCACCGGCTGCGCCGGACCGGACTCACCCCGCAGGGCACGACCGTCGCGCTGGGCGCCGCCGCCCTGCCCGGGGTGGTCGTCGCAGTCCTGGTGCACCTGGGGCGGCTCGGCGGGACGGCCGTGGGGTGGGTGGGGGCGGGGTCGGCCCTCGTCGTCCTCGGCCTGCTGCACATCAAGCCCTACGGCCCCAGGCGTCAACCGCGGGTACCGGTGCAGGACTCCGTCCGTGCGTCCCGCCGTATGGAATCGCCGCAGGTGGGAGCCCAGTTGCGTGTAAGGAACGGATAAGACTTGAGTGAGGTCGACTCAGCTCTGTTGACCCGTTGCGAGCCGTCGTGCACACTTGAGTCCGTTCCACTCAAGTCAGCTGGAGGAATCAACCATGGCACGTGCGGTCGGCATCGACCTGGGCACGACTAACTCCGTCGTCAGCGTTCTGGAGGGCGGCGAGCCCACCGTCATCACCAACGCAGAGGGCGCCAGGACCACGCCGTCCGTCGTCGCCTTCGCCAAGAACGGCGAGGTGCTGGTCGGCGAGGTCGCCAAGCGGCAGGCGGTCACCAACGTGGACCGGACCATTCGGTCCGTGAAGCGCCACATGGGCACCGACTGGAAGATGGAGCTCGACGGGAAGCCCTTCAACCCGCAGCAGATCTCCGCCTTCATCCTCCAGAAGCTGAAGCGCGACGCGGAGTCCTACCTGGGCGAGAAGGTCACGGACGCGGTCATCACCGTCCCGGCCTACTTCAACGACTCCGAGCGCCAGGCGACGAAGGAGGCCGGCGAGATCGCCGGTCTGAACGTCCTGCGCATCGTGAACGAGCCCACCGCGGCCGCGCTCGCGTACGGCCTCGACAAGGACGACCAGACGATCCTCGTCTTCGACCTCGGTGGCGGCACCTTCGACGTGTCCCTCCTGGAGATCGGTGACGGCGTCGTCGAGGTGAAGGCCACCAACGGTGACAACCACCTCGGTGGTGACGACTGGGACCAGCGCGTCGTCGACTACCTGGTCAAGCAGTTCCAGTCCGGTCACGGCGTGGACCTGTCCAAGGACAAGATGGCCCTCCAGCGCCTGCGCGAGGCGGCGGAGAAGGCCAAGATCGAGCTGTCCTCGTCCACCGAGACCTCGATCAACCTGCCCTACATCACCGCCTCCGCCGAAGGCCCGCTGCACCTGGACGAGAAGCTCACCCGGGCTCAGTTCCAGCAGCTGACCGCGGACCTCCTGGAGCGCTGCAAGACCCCGTTCTTCAACGTCATGAAGGACGCCGGCGTCTCCATCAACGAGATCGACCACGTCGTCCTCGTCGGTGGCTCCACCCGTATGCCCGCCGTCGCCGAGCTCGTCAGGGAGCTGACCGGCGGCAAGGACGCCAACAAGGGCGTCAACCCGGACGAGGTCGTCGCCATCGGCGCGTCCCTCCAGGCCGGTGTCCTCAAGGGTGAGGTCAAGGACGTCCTGCTCCTCGACGTGACCCCGCTGTCCCTCGGTATCGAGACCAAGGGCGGCATCATGACCAAGCTCATCGAGCGCAACACCACGATCCCGACCAAGCGGTCCGAGATCTTCACGACGGCCGAGGACAACCAGCCGTCCGTGCAGATCCAGGTCTACCAGGGCGAGCGCGAGATCGCGGCGTACAACAAGAAGCTCGGGATGTTCGAGCTGACCGGTCTGCCGCCGGCGCCCCGCGGCGTCCCGCAGATCGAGGTGTCCTTCGACATCGACGCCAACGGCATCATGCACGTGACCGCCAAGGACCTGGGCACGGGCAAGGAGCAGAAGATGACCGTCACCGGCGGCTCCTCGCTGCCGAAGGACGAGGTCGACCGGATGCGCCAGGAGGCCGAGCAGTACGCGGACGAGGACCACCGTCGCCGCGAGGCCGCCGAGACGCGCAACCAGGGCGAGCAGCTCGTCTACCAGACGGAGAAGTTCCTCAAGGACAACGAGGACAAGGTCCCCGGTGACGTCAAGACCGAGGTCGAGTCCGCCGTCGAGGAGCTGAAGACCGCGCTCAAGGGCGAGGACACCACCGAGATCCGCACGGCCACCGAGAAGGTCGCCGCGGTCTCCCAGAAGGTCGGCCAGGCCATGTACGCCGACGCCCAGGGCGCCGGTGCCGGCGCCGAGGGTGCCGAGGCCGGTGGCGCCAAGGCCGCCGACGACGACGTGGTGGACGCCGAGATCGTGGACGACGAGCGCAAGGACGGTGCCGCGTAATGACGGAGGAGACCCCGGGCTTCGAGGAGAAGCCCGACGTCCCCTCCGGCGCCACCCCTGACGACGCCGAGCCGAAGGCCGCCCCCCAGGAGGGGACGGCCCCGGCCGGGGACGGACACGCAGACCCGGGTCTGGTGGCCCAGCTGGACCAGGTGCGCACCGCGCTCGGCGAGCGCACCGCGGACCTCCAGCGCCTCCAGGCCGAGTACCAGAACTACCGCCGCCGCGTGGAGCGGGACCGGATCACGGTCAAGGAGATCGCCGTCGCGAACCTCCTGACCGAACTCCTGCCCGTGCTCGACGACATCGGCCGCGCGCGGGAGCACGGCGAACTCGTCGGCGGATTCAAGTCCGTCGCGGAGTCGCTGGAGACCGTCGCGGCGAAGATGGGCCTCCAGCAGTTCGGCAAGGAGGGCGAGCCCTTCGACCCGACGATCCACGAGGCACTGATGCACAGCTACGCGCCGGACGTCACCGAGACGACCTGCGTCGCGATCCTCCAGCCGGGGTACCGCATCGGCGAGCGCACCATCCGCCCCGCGCGGGTGGCCGTCGCCGAGCCCCAGCCGGGCGCGCAGACCGTCAAGGAGGAGTCCGCCGAGGCGGCCGACGACAAGGAGAGCGGTGGCCCGGACGAGGGCTGACGTTGAACCGATGAGGAAGGAGGGACGTCGAGGATGAGCACCAAGGACTTCATCGAGAAGGACTACTACAAGGTCCTCGGCGTCCCCAAGGACGCCACCGAGGCCGAGATCAAGAAGGCGTACCGGAAGCTCGCCCGCGAGTTCCACCCGGACGCCAACAAGGGCAACGCCAAGGCGGAAGAGCGGTTCAAGGAGATCTCCGAGGCGAACGACGTCCTCGGCGACCCCAAGAAGCGCAAGGAGTACGACGAGGCCCGCACCCTGTTCGGCAACGGCGGCTTCCGCCCCGGTCCGGGCGGCGCGGGCGGCTCCTTCAACTTCGACCTGGGCGACCTCTTCGGAGGCGCCCAGGGCGGCCAGGGCGGAGCCGGCGGCTTCGGCGGCGGACTGGGTGACGTCTTCGGGGGCCTGTTCAACCGCGGCGGCACGGGGACGACCCGGACCCAGCCGCGGCGCGGCCAGGACATCGACACCGAGGTCAGCCTCAGCTTCACCGAGGCGATCGAGGGCGCGACGGTCCCCCTGCGGATGTCCTCCCAGTCACCGTGCAAGGCGTGCGCGGGCACCGGCGACAAGAACGGCACACCGCGCGTGTGCCCGACCTGTGTCGGCACCGGCCAGGTGGCGCGCGGCTCGGGCGGCGGCTTCTCGCTGACCGACCCGTGCCCGGACTGCAAGGGCCGCGGCCTCATCGCCGAGCACCCCTGCGCCGAGTGCAAGGGCAGCGGCCGGGCCAAGTCGTCCCGGACGATGCAGGTCCGCATCCCCGCCGGGGTGTCCGACGGGCAGCGCATCCGGCTGCGGGGCAAGGGCGCGCCCGGCGAGCGGGGCGGACCCGCCGGTGACCTGTACGTCACCGTGCACGTCGACGCGCACCCGGTCTTCGGGCGCAAGGACGACAACCTGACGGTGACCGTCCCCGTGACCTTCGCCGAGGCGGCGCTCGGCGGGGAGGTCAGGGTCCCGACCCTGGGCGGTCCCGCCGTGACCCTGAAACTGCCGCCGGGCACGCCCAACGGCCGCACCATGCGGGCGCGGGGCAAGGGCGCGGTCCGCAAGGACGGCACCCGCGGGGACCTCCTGGTCACCGTAGAGGTGAGTGTCCCGAAGGACGTGACGGGGAAGGCTCGTGAAGCGCTGGAGGCGTATCGCGAGGCGACCGCGGGCGAGGACCCGCGGGCGGAGCTGTTCCAGGCCGCGAAGGGAGCATGAGTCAGATGGACGGTCGTCGGCGCAACCCGTATGAACTGACCGAGGAAACCCCGGTCTATGTCATCTCGGTGGCGGCCCAGCTGTCCGGCCTGCACCCGCAGACCCTCCGTCAGTACGACCGCCTCGGCCTGGTCTCCCCGGACCGCACGCCCGGGCGGGGCCGGCGCTACTCGGCCCGCGACATCGAACTGCTCCGCCAGGTGCAGCAGTTGTCGCAGGACGAGGGCATCAACCTGGCCGGCATCAAACGCATCATCGAACTGGAGAACCAAGTCGCCGCGCTCCAGTCCCGCGTCGCCGAACTGCAGGCGGCCCTGGACGGCGCGGCGGCGACGATGCGCCAGCGCGAGGCGGCGGTGCACGCCTCCTACCGCCGCGACCTGGTCCCGTACCAGGAGGTCCAGCAGACCAGCGCCCTGGTCGTCTGGCGCCCGAAGCGGGCGAAGGACTAGGGACACGCGCACCGCACACGAAAGGGGCCCGGAGATCGTCTCCGGGCCCCTTCGTGTGCGCTACGGCGTCACTCGTCGCGAGGACCGATGTCGGGCGGTCACCGGGCGGGGGCTGTGATGGCGTAGTCGCCCGTGGGAAGGGACTCCGTGCCGTCGGCGGCCACGGCGGTGACCCAGTAGTACGACGTGGTGCCGCGCGCGGCGCCGGTGTCGACGTACTCCGTGGCGCCCGGTGCGGCGTCGTCGATCCGCTCGTAGGCCGAGGTGCCGGGGTTCCAGCGGTAGACGCGGTAGCCGGCCGCCTGCTCGGGGGCGTCCTCGCCGAGGCCGTACCAGGTGAGCCGGTTGCCCTCGTCGCCCTCGGCGCCGGCCGCCTCCAGGGTGAGCGGTGAGCCCTCGGGGGTCTCGACGGACGGTGTGGTGTCCAGCTCCGTCGCCACCACGATCTGCGCGTCACCGGTCCACTGGAAGGCGGAGTTGCCGGCGTCGTCGACCGCGTCGACGATGAAGCAGGACTCCTCGCCGTCGGGGAGCGTGGTGTACGCGTACGACGTCGTGTCGGCGGACACGTAGTACCCCGGGTAGAGGGAGCACATCTGCTCCTCCTCGTCGCCCCACAGTTCGCCCCGGCGCACCACGTAGCTGCGGAGGTCGGGGGTCGGGTTGGCGTCCCAGCGCACCTCGAAGCCGTACTCGGTCGGCGTGGCGGTGACCCCGGTGACCAGTGACGGCGGGGTCTCGTCGCGGCGCCGGCCGCTGACGGAGGACGAGCGGGCCGACTCGTTGCCGGCGGCGTCCAGCGACGTGACCCGGTAGTGGTACGTGGTGCCCTCGACGGCGCCGGTGTCGAGCCAGGAGACCTGGGCGGTGGTGCCGACGCCGGTGTACGTGCCGTCCGCGCTCGCGGACCGGTAGACCCGGTAGGAGGTGGCCCCGTCGGCGGCCTTCCAGCCGACCCGCAGCCCGCTCTCCTCGGACGCGGTGGTCAGCCCGGTGGGCGCGGCGGGCGCGGTCCGGTCGACGGTCGTCACCGGCTGGTCCGTGCTGCCGGTGCCCTCGTTGCCCGCCTTGTCGGTGGCGCGGATCTCGTAGTAGTACGTCGCGCCCGTCTTCGGGAGGGTGGTGTCGGTGTACGAGGTGGACGTGGTCGTCGCGAGGGGCGTGGTGCCGAACGAGGCGCCCTTGAGGCGGCGGTAGACGCGGTAGCCGGCGAGGTCCATCTCCTTGTTGGGGGTCCAGGTGAGGTGGGCTTTGCCGGTGGCGGTGTCGTAGGCGGCCTTGGCGCCGGTGGGGGCGAGGGGTTTGGTCTGGTCGACGGTGGCGGTGGTGCGGGGGGTGTAGGTGAACTTCACCTTGGCGCTGCCGGTCCAGTTGACGTAGTCGACGCGCAGGGTGTGTCTGCCGGACGGGATCGTCAGGTTGAGGGTTTTGGTGACGGTGGTGGAGGTGTTCTTCCACAGGTCGATCCTGCGGGTGCCGTCGAGGTACACGCGGATGCCGTCGAGGGCGGAGGCGGTGAGGGTGAAGGGGCCGCCCGAGCCGAAGTCGCGGGTGACGCTCCATCGGACGCCGAAGTTGTCCGTGGGCAGTCCGCTGAGGGGGGCGCCGGTCCAGCTCTGGTCGATGGCGCTGTCGCAGTCGGTCTTCTTCGGTGTGCCGGAGAAGGTGGTGTTCGCGAAGAACTGCCGTGTGAAGACCGGCGAGGTGCAGGTCACTGCGGCCGACGCCGGGGTGACCGTGGTGAGCAGGGTGCCCGCGGTGGCGAGCGCGACCGTCGTCGCGGCGGCGGTGGTCGCGCGTCTGGCTGGCTTCATTCGATCCTCTGGTCGAGTAGGGGACGGCGGTGCGAGCCGTCCTGAACGGGACTCACCACGAACGGGGTTGGTTGTACGGATTCCGCTACGTCGTCCGCCCGTCCTCGTGTGAGGTTCGGTGGAGGGGGTGTAACTGGTGATCTGCGAAGTTCCGCAATGTCTTTACATGATCGACGGAGCGTAGTGTTGCGCACTCGTTAAGTGGTTCCGCTTGACGCTGGGGGGCGTCGGCGCGTTGTCTTTTCAGACATTGGGGCGCAATGGCGCGCCCGTGTCCCGAAGGCACCAGAAGTGAGCTTCCCTATGCGTCCCTTGCGCTCTCCGCGCCGTACCGCCACCGCCGTGGCCGCCGCTTCCACGATGACCCTCGCGCTGGCCGCGTGCGGGGGACTGGGGGTCGCAGGGGACAGCAGTGGGGCGAGCCCGACCAAGGGCAACGACGTCACCGTGGGCCTGCTGCTGCCGGAGACCGCGAACACCCGTTACGACAAGTTCGACTACCCCATCATCAAGGAGAAGGTCGAGAGCCTCACCAGCAAGCAGGGCAAGGTCGTCTACCGCAACGCCGACGCGGACGCGAAGAAGCAGGCGGACCAGCTCCAGCAGATGGTCGACGACCAGGTCGACGTCATCCTGCTGGACGCCGTGGACTCCCACGCCATCGCGAGCGGTGTGGAGGCGGCCAAGGACGCGGGCATCCCGGTCATCGCCTACGACCGTCTCGCCGAGGGCCCCATCGACGCCTACGTCTCCTTCGACAACGAGCTGGTCGGCGAGGTGCAGGCCCGCACGCTGCTGGAGGCCATGGGGGAGGTCGACTCCTCCGACAAGATCGTGATGATGAACGGGTCGCCCACCGACCCGAACGCCAAGCAGTTCAAGTCGGGCGCACTCTCCGAGCTCAAGGGCACGGTGGACATCGCCAAGTCGTACGACACCAAGGACTGGAAGCCGGAGAACGCCCAGGCCAACATGGCCGAGGCGCTCAACGAGATCGGCGTCGGCAACATCAAGGGCGTCTACTCCGCCAACGACGGCATGGCCGCCGGCGTCATCAAGGCCCTGGAGGCCGCGGGCGTGACCAAGCTGCCGCCCATCACCGGCCAGGACGCCGAACTGGACGCCGTGCAGCGCATCCTGACCGGCGAGCAGTACATGAGCGTCTACAAGTCCTACCCGCACGAGGCCGAGAGCGCCGCCGAGATGGCCGTCGCCAAGGTGCAGGGCAAGGACATCCAGTTCGACTCCCTCACCCAGGACCAGGTCGACAGCCCCACCCACCAGGACATCCCGGCCCTGCTGGTCCCGGTGGCCGCCCTGACCAAGGCGAACATCGACAAGACGGTCCTGGCCGACGGCATCTACAAGCTGTCCGAGATCTGCACGGCCAAGTACAAGGCCGCCTGCCAGCAGGCCGGGCTCGGCAAGTAGCCGCCCGACGACCGATCCACCGGAGCCGCCGGGGCAGGACGCCCCGGCGGCTCTCGTGTGTGCGAACCCGTGGCCGGAAATCGGCCGAGGCGCGGGCGACAGGACCGAAAAGCCCCCATCAGCTTGTTGCAGCCGGGCGCCCCTGAGGGACGGAAATACCGGGATACAGCGGGATGTTGTGGCCCGGCGCGCGGCAGGAGCCGTGTTGCGGACCACGGCCCGTCCGCGCATAGTTGCGCTGCGGAAGCGCGAGCGAACCTCAGGCCCGCAGGGCCGGGCGCAGTACCGGTGCGCGAGGCGAGGACCGGGGGTGGATGGAGCGATGGCCGGGCACGGGGAGCAGGGGCATCCCCATGGCGCCGACCGCTTGTGCGAGGCCGGGGACCGCGTGTACTCCCGGGCCGTACGCCGCGGAAGGGTCTCCCGCCAGGACGCGGGACCGGTGCCCTGCCTGCTGGAGCTGGCGCTGCTGCACCCGGACCCCGACGACATGGACTGGCTGGTGCCGACCTCCCCGCAGGAGGTCATGACCCGGCTGCTGCGCGGGATGTACGAGGAGGCCAGCGCGAGCCAGCTGCGGATGGGCTCGGCGGTCGCGGCCTTCGAGCGGTACGCCGGGCTGGCCCCGCTCCCGAGCCAGGCGTCCGGCGTCGAGGGCACGGCCCTGCGCATCCTCGACGGCGACGCGCGCATCCAGGCCGCGCTGGACGAGGCGACGCAGGCGTGCACCCGTGAGGTCCTGACCGTGCAGCCCGGCGGCATCCGTCCCGAGCACGAGCTGACGGAGGGTCTGCACCGGGCGATGGCGCTGCGCGGCCGGGGGGTGCGGATGCGCGACCTGTACACGCATGTGGCCCGGCACGGGCAGGGGCTGCTCAACTACCTGGAGCTGATGGGCGACGCGGTGGAGGCCCGCACCCTGGACGAGGTCATCGACCGGCTGATCCTCTTCGACCGCACGGTGGCCTTCATCCCGGCGAACACCGACCGCACGATGGCGCTGGAGCTGCGGCACCCGGCCCTGATCAACTACCTGGTGACGGCGTTCGACCGGTTGTGGCGGCTGGCGATCCCGCTGACCGCCGCGATCCCCGACACCGGCTTCGAGGGCATCTCGCACCGGGAGCAGTCCATCGCCGCGCTGCTCGCGGAGGGGCACCAGGACGCGGTGATCGCGGAGCGGCTGGGCATCAGCGTGCGCACCTGCCGGGCGCACATCGCCCGGCTGTCGGAGACGCTGGGCGCGGCCAGCCGTACGCAGCTCGGTGTGCGGATCGCGCAGGTCGGCCTGGACCGGGCGGCACGCGCGGCCCAGATCCCCGCCCAGCAGCCGTTCGGCGTCGCCGTCGGGCGGGACGCCGCTCAGCTGCCGCCCGGCGCCCGGTGATCCTCGTTGAGGATGCCGGACTGGGCGATGAGGTAGCCGAGCTGGGCGCGGCTGCCGCTGCCCAGGGCGGTGGCCAGCTTGGCGATGTGGGCCCGGCAGGTGCGCACGTTCATGCCGAGCCGGCGCGCGATGGCCTCGTCGACGTGGCCCTCGACCAGGAGCTTGGCGATGGTGTGCTGGATGTCGGTGATGCCGTCGGGGGCGGTCTCGTAGGGGGCGTGCTCGCTCAGCGGGACCGCGCGGCTCCACATGAACTCGAAGACCTTGATGAGGTACCGGATGAGGCCGGGGTGCCGTAGCTCCAGGGCGACCTGCTGGTCGTCGCGGGTGGGGATGAAGGCGACCGACTCGTCGCAGATGATCAGGCGCTCGACGAGCTCGTCGATCGTGCGGTACTCGACCTTGCCGTCCGAGAGCTGGGCGACGTAGGCCAGCTTGCCGGGGTTGTAGCGCACGGTGTGCTGGTAGAGGGTCCGTATGCGCACGCCGCGCTCGATGAGCGGCCGGTCGCGCTCCAGGCCCTGCAGGAGGCTGCTCTCCGAGATACGGGTGCTCGGCTGGATGGTGAGCATCTCGGTCTGGCACTGGGCGGTGGCCAGGTTGAGGGCGGCGTTGATCCGCTCCCCGCCCTCCAGGACCGTGATCGAGTGGGTGCTCCCGGTGACCTGGGTGCTGAGGTCCATGAAGGGCTGGAGGGACTCGGTCAGCTCGACCGAGAGCCGGCGGCGCTCGGCGATCTCCCGTTCGATGGGATTGAGCCGTTGGGCGAGCGCCACCGAGGCGGGCAGGGGGATCAGCCAGTTCGCGTCGTCCGGGTCCGGGTAGAGCAGCGCGAACTCCATCAAACAGGGCACGGACTCCACGTCGGCTCGGGCGATACGCCCTGCACGCAGCGCGTTCGCATAGAGACGGCTGCCTTGAGCGCACATCTCGGTCATCGCATGGGGATGTGTCGCTTTAGTCTGATTCGTTGCCAAATCTCCACCCCCCATGGTCCTGAACATGCAGGAACATGATGCACCGATCGTGTGGCCATGAAGTGCCCGAATGAGCCATCGTCTTACTCGACGGGGGAAGAGGGGACCTTCAAGTGAGGACGAAGCCGACTATGCGGAACAAAATGCTTCGCTCGATTCTTGTCGCCGCCTTCTCCGCCGTTGTGGCCGTCGGAGCCCTGAGTGGCCTTTCGGAAGCGAAGAGCGACTCGCGGGCGGACAGCAGCTGGCCGAGTGCGGCCCCGACTGTCGTCATCGCCGGGGACAGTTCCTGGCCGGCCATCGGTGTGAATGGCGGCAGTGTGCAGGAGTCGGCATGACCACCCCACCCGACGACAGGTCATTCCGCAGGGAGATGGCGACCGCCTACCGCTCAGGGTGGCACTTCATCGACCTGGTCACCGCGATCCCCCACCCCGGTGACTCCCTGATGGTGACCGTCTTCGGCGAACCGGTGGTCGTCACACGAGACGAGGACGAGGACGTGCGGGCGTACCGGTGTCTGCGGCGGCCTCGGGGGGCGCCGCAGCCCGTGCGGTGCGCCATCCGATACGGAATGATCTTCGTCAACCTGGACCAGCGGGACCACCGTCTCGTGGAGCCGGAGGCACCGGCCCCAAGGACCATCTCAGCCACCCCCCGCAGTGCCTGACGCGATTCCCCCGTCGTAACAGATCGCTCAGGCGCTTCCCCCCGCAGCGGCGTCACCGTGACCTGAACACGGTGACGCCGCTGCAGTTTTCCGGGATATTTCCCGCTTTACGGCGACCCTGGACGCGGCCGGAACCGGCCGGTCCGCGTCCGCATTCAGATGGTCCGCGTCCGCGTCCGCATCCAGGCCCCGTGCCTCAGCCGTGCCCCATGGCCCGCGTCAGCGAGATCTCGATGACCACCCGGTCCGGGTTCGGTGCCGGGGTCCGCCCGTACCGGACGGCGTAGCGCCGCTCGGCCTCCCGTACCCGCTCCGGCGCGCTGCTGACGTGCGCGACACCCTCCAGCGTCGCCCAGCGCCTGCCGTCCACCTGGCAGACGGCGACCCGGGCGCCCGCCGCGCCGGCGGCGAGCACGTGGGCCACCTTCCTGCTGGACTTGTTCGTGATCACCCGAGCCAGCCGGGCCTCGGGTTCGTAGGTGACACCGACGGGCACCACGTGCGGGCTACCGTCCGGACGGGACGTGGTCAGTGTGCACAGATGCCTCTCCTGCCAGAAGGAGAGGTACGGCGCGTCCGGCGCGCCCGGATCCTGGGGGTATGCGGCCATGGTCGGGAACCTAGCGGGTACACGGGTCCCGGGCCCACCTTGAGTGAAATAGACTCAAGTTTGTGTACGCTGATTCTGTCAGTACTGGGAGACGCTGACGCCAGGAGGAGAAGGGACACGTGGACGCCGAGCTGACCAACAGGAGCCGGGACGCGATCAACGCGGCAAGCAATCTGGCCGTGACCGAGGGGCACCCGGATCTCACCCCCGCCCACCTGCTGCTGGCTCTGCTCGAGGGCCAGGACAACGAGAACATCACCGATCTGCTCGCCGCCGTCGACGCCGACCAGGCCGCCGTGCGGTCCGGCGCCGAGAAGGCGCTCGCCGCCCTGCCCAGCGTGACGGGCTCCACCGTGGCGCCCCCGCAGCCCAACCGCGACCTGCTCACCGTGGTCGCGGACGCGCAGGCCCGGGCCAGGGACCTCGGCGACGAGTACCTGTCCACCGAGCACCTGCTCATCGGTATCGCCGCCAAGGGCGGCCCCGCGGCCGACGTGCTCACCCGCCAGGGCGCGACCGCGAAGAAGCTGCTGGACGCCTTCCAGAAGGCCAGGGGAGGCCGCCGCGTGACCACCGCAGACCCCGAGGGGCAGTACAAGGCGCTGGAGAAGTTCGGCACCGACTTCACCGCCGCCGCCCGTGAGGGCAAGCTCGACCCCGTCATCGGACGGGACCAGGAGATCCGCCGGGTCGTGCAGGTGCTGTCCCGCCGCACCAAGAACAACCCCGTCCTCATCGGCGAGCCGGGCGTCGGCAAGACCGCCGTCGTCGAAGGGCTCGCCCAGCGCATCGTCAAGGGCGACGTGCCCGAGTCCCTCAAGAACAAGCGGCTCGTCGCGCTCGACCTCGGCGCGATGGTCGCGGGCGCCAAGTACCGCGGCGAGTTCGAGGAGCGCCTGAAGACGGTCCTGGCCGAGATCAAGGACTCCGACGGGCAGATCATCACCTTCATCGACGAGCTGCACACGGTCGTCGGCGCGGGCGCCGGCGGCGACAGCGCCATGGACGCCGGCAACATGCTCAAGCCGATGCTGGCCCGCGGCGAGCTGCGCATGGTCGGCGCCACCACGCTCGACGAGTACCGCGAGCGGATCGAGAAGGACCCCGCGCTGGAGCGGCGCTTCCAGCAGGTGCTGGTCGCCGAGCCCTCCGTCGAGGACTCCATCGCCATCCTGCGCGGACTCAAGGGCCGCTACGAGGCCCACCACAAGGTCCAGATCGCCGACAGCGCGCTGGTCGCCGCCGCGACGCTGTCCGACCGGTACATCACCTCCCGCTTCCTGCCGGACAAGGCCATCGACCTGGTCGACGAGGCGGCGTCCCGGCTGCGCATGGAGATCGACTCCTCGCCGGTCGAGATCGACGAGCTCCAGCGCTCCGTGGACCGGCTGCGCATGGAGGAGCTGGCCCTCGACAAGGAGACCGACCCCGCCTCCCGGGAGCGCCTGGAGAAGCTGCGCCGCGACCTCGCCGACCGCGAGGAGGAACTGCGCGGCCTCACCGCCCGCTGGGAGAAGGAGAAGCAGTCCCTCAACCGCGTCGGTGAGCTGAAGGAACGGCTCGATGACGTGCGCGGCCAGGCCGAGCGCGCCCAGCGCGACGGTGACTTCGACACCGCGTCCAAGCTGCTGTACGGCGAGATCCCGGCCCTGGAGAAGGAGCTGGAGGCCGCCTCCGAGGCCGAGGAGGAGGCCGCGCGGGACACCATGGTCAAGGAGGAGGTCGGCTCCGACGACATCGCGGACGTCGTCGCCGCCTGGACCGGCATCCCCGCGGGCCGGCTCATGGAGGGCGAGACGCAGAAGCTGCTGCGCATGGAGGAGGAGCTGGGCAAGCGCCTGATCGGCCAGCGGGAGGCCGTGCAGGCCGTGTCCGACGCGGTGCGCCGCACCCGGGCCGGCATCGCCGACCCCGATCGGCCCACCGGCTCGTTCCTCTTCCTCGGCCCCACCGGCGTCGGCAAGACCGAGCTGGCCAAGGCACTCGCCGACTTCCTCTTCGACGACGAGCGGGCCATGGTCCGCATCGACATGTCGGAGTACGGCGAGAAGCACAGCGTGGCCCGGCTGGTCGGCGCGCCCCCCGGATACATCGGCTACGAGGAGGGCGGCCAGCTCACGGAGGCCGTGCGCAGGCGGCCGTACAGCGTCGTCCTGCTGGACGAGGTGGAGAAGGCGCACCCCGAGGTCTTCGACATCCTGCTCCAGGTGCTGGACGACGGGCGGCTCACCGACGGGCAGGGCCGCACGGTCGACTTCCGCAACACCATCCTGGTGCTGACGTCCAACCTGGGCAGCCAGTACCTGGTCGACCCGATCACCAGTGAGGCGGAGAAGAAGGAGCAGGTCCTGGAGGTGGTCCGCGCCTCCTTCAAGCCCGAGTTCCTCAACCGGCTCGACGACCTCGTGGTCTTCTCGGCGCTGAGCAAGGACGAGCTGAGCCGGATCGCACGGCTCCAGATCGACCGGCTCGCCAAGCGGCTGGCCGAGCGCCGGCTCACCCTGGAAGTCACCGACGCGGCCCTGGCCTGGCTCGCCGACGAGGGCAACGACCCGGCCTACGGTGCCCGCCCGCTGCGCCGGCTCGTCCAGACGGCCATCGGCGACCGGCTCGCCAAGGAGATCCTGTCCGGCGAGGTCAAGGACGGCGACACGGTCCGGGTGGACGCCTTCGGCGACGGCCTGATCGTGGGACCGGGCACCGGGAAGACGCTCTGAGGCGTCCCCGGCACCCTGGTCGCGGGTACCCGGTGCGAACCGGGTACTCGGCCCGTGACCGGATCGAGTCAGCCCAGGGCTGACAGGCCCGTCCGGGCTTGCCACCCCCCTCCCTGCATGGGGGAGGATGGCGGAATCCGTACGAAGGGAAAATCACGGTGAGCATCGACCCGTCCTCGATTCCGAACTTCGGGGGCCAGCAGCCGCAGCCCGGGCCGCCGCCCGGCCCCGTAATCCCGGATCAGGACCTCGTGAAGCAGCTCCTCGACCAGATGGAGCTGAAGTACGTCGTCGACGACGAGGGTGACCTCGCGGCGCCGTGGGAGCAGTTCCGTACGTACTTCATGTTCCGCGGCGAGGGTGACCAGCAGGTCTTCTCGGTGCGGACGTTCTACGACCGGCCGCACCAGATCGACGAGAAGCCCACGCTCCTCGAGTCGATCGACGACTGGAACCGCCGGACGCTGTGGCCGAAGGTCTACACCCACACGCACGACGACGGCACCGTCCGCCTGATCGGCGAGGCGCAGATGCTGATCGGCACGGGCGTCAGCCTGGAGCACTTCGTCTCGTCGACGGTCAGCTGGGTGCGGGCCGCCATCGAGTTCGACAAGTGGCTCGTCGAGCAGCTCGGCCTGGAGCAGGAGATCAACGAGGCGGACAAGCCCGAGGACGACGAGTAGGTCGTCGCAGTGGACGTACCCGCGGCGCGGTGCCGCGGGGGAGGAGAGCCCGGCCCTGAGCCGGGCTCTTCCGCGTCTCAGCGCCCCGCGCTCCGCAGCCGGTGGGCGAGCCGGCCGATCAGCACCGCGTTGACCAGTCCGGCCAGTGCCACCGCGGTGGAGAAGACCAGCGTGCCCAGCCCGGCGACCGAGGAGTACTCCGCGGGCAGCGACACCGGTACGGCGACGAAGCTGAGCGGGGCCGCGGCCACGAGGGGCCAGATCGCCGCGAACCCCGGGTCCGGCGCCAGGAGCACGGCGTACAGGAAGACGCCCAGCGCCGCCGCGACGAGCGCGCAGTAGCCCCGCGCGAGCCAGTTGTCGACGGCGGGCGCTAGCAGGGACCGCAGCCTTCCGGAGCGGGGACGGACGGAGGGCGCGGGGTCGGGTCTCCTGGTGAGGGCTCCCAGTGCGGCGGCGTTCACGAGGGCGGCCAGCAGGAGCCACCCGCCCCAGAACCCGGTGGCCAGCGCCTCGGCCGCCCCGCCTCCCTCGGTGCCGGGCCCGAAGGGGAGGACCATGGCGAACAGCGAGAGCGGCGCCGTGAGCAGCACCGGGGCCATGGCGAAGGAACTCTCCGGGAAGAGGAACAGGACCGGGATGCTCAGGCCGAACAGGGCCAGATAACCCCGGGCGAGCCGGCTGTCGGTTGCGAGCGCGAGGAGGCGCGGCAGGCGGGGGCGGGGAGAGGTCTGCATCGGAAGGCCCTTCGAGCCGGCGGTACGGGTGGGTGTGAGCACCACAGTGGCCGGGGCGGCTCGTTCAGACATGAGTACAGGTACCCGAGCAGGCACCTGCGCAGATACTCACCGGCCCGACGGAGACCTCCGCCCACACGGTCTTTCCCACGGGCCGCCGGGGCGCCCACCCCCAGCGCACCGCCAGGGCCTCCACGAGGACAAGCCCCCGTCCGGACTCGCCCTCGGGGCACGACGGGGGAGCGGACGCGGGCGGTCGCTTCCCTACGGCGGCGTCGGCGACCTCGATCCGCACGAGGTGCGCCGCCGCGTCCAGGGCGAGCCGGAGCGCGCAGGCCCGCCCCGGGACCCGGCCGTGCAGCACGGCGTTCGCCGCCAGCTCGGCGACGACGAGGGCGACCGCGCACGAGGCGTCCGACGCGGGCGGCCAGCCGCGCTCCTCCATCCACCGGACGGCGAGGCGCCGGGCGCGCCGCGCACCTCGCGGTGTCGGGGCGAACTGCTGGGCGAGCGTGGGGGTTTCTGTCAGCACGGCCGGTCATCCGTCCTTGTCGTACACGAGTCGTCACGTTCCGTGTTCAAGGGTGGTCCGGACGCCCTACGCTCACCAGGTGACGCAGCCTTACTTCTCCACCCGTAAGGAACGGAAGTGACGCCTTGGCCAACGGAATCGACCCCAGCGCGTCGATGGCCGCCCTGTTCGGCGCGCGGGTGCGCCGCCTCCGTACGGCGGCCGGACTGACCCAGGCCGAACTGGGCGAGCGGACGCATGTGGTGAGCACCCGCATCACCCAGATCGAGCGGGCGTCCGGCGCGAAGCCCACGCTGGAACTGGCCCGCGCGCTGGACGCGGCCCTCGGAGCGGACGACCTGCTGGTCGAGCTGTGGCCGTACGTGTACCGGGAGGCGTTCCCGGACTGGTCACGGAAGTTCATGGCCCTCTCGGAACGGGCGGTGGCCGTCCGGCAGTACGCGGCGCATGTGGTGCCAGGTCTGTTGCAGACCGAGGATTACGCGCGGGCGGTGCTGAGCGTGGGCCGAACCCTCGGCGGGCCGGAGCACTTGGAGGAGCGGGTCAGTCTTCGTATGGGGCGGCAGGAACGCCTCAGCAGTGCCAACCGGCCTGAACTCTGGGTGATCCTCGACGAAGCGGTCCTCAGGAGGCCCATCGGAGGGCAGGCGGTGATGCGTGAGCAGTTGGCACGCCTGCTCACGAGGGCTCGCGAAGCCCATGTCACCTTGCAAGTACTGCCGTTCGACCAAGGGGAACACGACGCCATGGGCGGCTCGCTGAGTCTGCTCACCCTGCCGGACGGTTCGGAGGCGGCGTACACGGAGGGCGCGCACTACGGCCAACTCGTCGAGGATCCGGCCGAGGTGAGGCGTTTCGCACTCACCTACGATCGGCTGCGGGCGGCGGCTCTGCCCCCGCTCATGTCCCTGGACATGATCCGATCCGTGATGGAGGACAACCACCGTGGAGCGAAGGTCCCATCCCGATCTGAACGGCGTCGTGTGGCGCAAGAGCAGCTACAGCAATCAGGAAGGGGGAGATTGCGTAGAGGTGGCCGACCGGTTCCCCGAAGCCGCCGTCCCGGTGCGTGACAGCAAGGCCCCCGACGGCCCGGCGCTGTGCTTCGAGGCGGCCTCCTGGTCCGCGTTCATAGGTGCGTTGAAGGCTCGTTGAGGCGACCTCCGGGACCACCGGGCCCTTGTCCGCGAGGGCCCGGCGGGCCGCTGACCTCCTGAAAGAACCGGGGGAAAGAACCACCCGCCCACCCACCCCCCCCGGCCGCGCGGCGCCCCGTCACCCGTCCGGGTGACCGGCTTGCAGGGGCGGGACAGGGGCGGTTACGTTCGCCGCGACAACCGCACAAAGACATCGGCCCCCGGCCGGGACGGCAATCCCGATCGAGGGCCTGACCGATCAGGAAGCAGAGACCTTCCCGATGGCTGACCCTCAGTCTAACGCGCGCCTGCGCGCCGACGCCGGAGCTCCGGCGACCGGCGTGATCCACATCCGCACCCGGCTCACGGCCGACTTCACGGTGCTCTCCAACGCCCTCCTCCAGCGGCGTGGCAGCGCGGTCACCATCGGGGTGGCGGCGTACATCGCGTCCCTGCCCGACGGTTCCCCGGTGAGCATCGCCGCCCTGTGCGCGCACTTCAGCGAGGGCGAGATCCTCATCTCACGGGCGCTGCGGGAGTTGGAGGCGGCCGGATACCTGGAGCGGCGCCGCGAACGGACGCCCACGGGCCAGGTCCGCACCCGGACGTTCTTCTACGGCGTCCCCGCCGGCCGGGACCCGGACGGCCACCCGGACGCGCCCCGCCCCCGGAGGGGCCCGGCACGCGAGACGGCTCCCGGGCGACCGGACGACGTCCCTCCGCCTCCGCCCGCGCCCGCTCTGGCCGACGCGGACCCGCAGGCCGTCGCCGTGCTGTCGTCGTTGCGCCGGGTCGACCCACGCCTGGTCCTGTCCGCTCGGGAGGCTGCCCGGCTGGCGCCCGCCGTCGCCGCGTGGCTGGCGGCCGGGGTCGGGCCACGGGAGATCACCGAGGTGCTGACCGCACGGCTCCCCGAGGAGTTCCGGGCGCGTCCGGCGGGCGTTCTGGCGTTCCGTCTCCGGGAGACACCGCTGCCCGTCCCGCCCCCGCCGCCGCAGTCCCCTCCGCCCGAGCGCCCGGTCGTCCCGCCCCTCCAGACCTGCGACGGCTGCGAACGCGCCTTCCGCGCCCTCGAACCGGGCCGCTGCCGGGACTGCCGGGAGCACGAGGCGGGCCTGACCACGGCCGCCTGAGCAGTCGGGGCCGAGGCGGACGGGCGGCCGTAAGCCCGCCCGCCCTCACGCCGACAGCGTCTTCAGGCGGGAGGCCGCCTCCTGGAGGACCGCCTCCTGCTTGCAGAAGGCGAAGCGGACGAAGGGGGCACCCTGGTCGCGGTGGTCGTAGAAGACCGCGTTCGGGATGGCGACCACCCCGACCCGCTCCGGCAGGGTGCGGCAGAACGCGATGCCGTCGGTCTCGCCCAGCGGGCGGATGTCGGCGGTGATGAAGTAGGTGCCGGCGGGCCGGTACACGGTGAGCCCCGCCTCCTCCAGGCCGGTGGCCAGGATGTTCCGCTTGGCGAGCATGTCCGCCTGGAAGTGCTCGAAGTAGGAGTCGGGGAGCGACAGCGCTTCGGCCACCGCGTACTGGAACGGGCCCGCCGAGACGTACGTCAGGTACTGCTTGGCCGAGCGGACGGCCGTGACCAGGACGGGGGAGGCCGTCACCCAGCCGACCTTCCAGCCCGTGAACGAATACGTCTTGCCCGCCGAACTGATCGTCACCGTCCGCTCCCGCATGCCCGGGAACGAGGCGAGCGGGATGTGCTCGGCGTCGTCGAAGACCAGGTGCTCGTACACCTCGTCGGTCACGACGAGCAGGTCGCGCTCGACGGCCAGCTCGGCGACGGCGGCCAGCTCCGCGCGGGTGAGGACCGTGCCGGTCGGGTTGTGCGGGGTGTTGAGCAGCAGCAGCCGGGTGCGGTCGGTGACGGCGGCCCGCAGCTCGTCCAGGTCCAGCCGGAAGGCGCCGTCGTGCGGGCGCAGGGTGACCGGCACCCGGGTCCCGCCCGCCATGGCGATGCAGGCCGCGTAGGAGTCGTAGTAGGGCTCCAGGGCGACCACCTCGTCGCCGGGCTCCACCAGCGCGAGCAGCGCCGCCGCGATGGCCTCCGTGGCACCCGCGGTCACCAGGACCTCGGTGTCCGGGTCGTACGTGAGGCCGTAGCGCCGCTCCTGGTGCGCGGCGACCGCCGCACGCAGCTCGGGGACGCCGGGGCCCGGCGGGTACTGGTTGCCCCGCCCGTCGCGCAGCGCCCGCACGGCCGCCTCCCGCACCTCCTCGGGCCCGTCGGTGTCCGGGAAGCCCTGCCCGAGGTTGATGGACCCGGTGCTCAGGGCCAGCGCCGACATCTCCGCGAAGATCGTCGTCCCGAACTCGGCGAGCCGGCGGTTCAGCAGGGGGCGCGAGGAGGAGGTCATGCCCGTCATCCTCCGCCCAAGCTCTGGATTTCCTCAACTCTGCTTTGGGCCGGGAGCGGTCCGGGCATCTCCCCCGCACGCACCGAGCGGAGGCGCCCACGGGGGGACGTCCGGGACCGGCTCGGGGGAACGGAAGGAGGCTGACGCCATGGTCACAGGACTTGTCGTGGCGCTGGTCGCGGTGGTGTTCGTCCTGGTCCTCGTGTCCATCGCCCGCAACGCCGGGCGACGGTCGGCGAGCCGGTCGCGCGGGCGGGGACGCAGCTCGTACAGCCGCAGCAGTGGCAGCAACAACAGCTGGTGGGCCGGTGGCGGGGGCGGCGGCACGTCCTGCGGCAGCTCCTCCTCGTCGTCCTGCTCCAGCAGCTCCTCCTGTTCCGGCGGCTCGTCCTGCGGAGGCGGGTCGTCGTGCGGCGGAGGGGGCGGATGCGGTGGCGGGGGCAGCTGACACGGGGCAGCTGAGCTCCACCCAGCAGGGGGAGCCGCATCCACCACGAGCGCGGGGCCGGTGCCTGGACCGGCCCCGCGCTCCGTTTCCCGGGCGCTCCGGCGCGCGCTCCCCCCGCGCAGGCGCACGCCGGAGTTGAACAGTTGAGCTGATAAGCCCTCTGAGGGATGGAAACCCTACGAACTTGGGTAAAAACGCTGTGTCGCCGACACAGTTCATGATTCAGTTAAGTTCACCCACGCAGCCCCTCGGACGTCCCACGGACAGTCATCTGACCGCCGACAGGGCTGACGGGGTCGACGTCCCGGTGCCGGTTGTGCGACGACGGTCGGCACCCCACCTTCCTCCTGCGTGCCAAGCGGAGCCCATCCATGCTCACGACCCTGAACACCGCCTACAGCGACACGCGCGCCACCGACCTGGCCTGGACCCTGGGACGGGAGCCGCTTCCCGCACTGGCCACGCTCGATCTCGAACTCGGCGGCGCGAGCCTCCAGTTGAGACTGCTCGGCGCCTCCCATCAGGTCCTCCTCGAGGAGGATCGGGGGCGCTGTTCGGAGACGGTGGCCTGTATTCCGGGCAGCAGCACCCCCCTCCCGCTCGGCGTGGCCAAGCGCGCGGGCGACTGGGAGTACGAGTTCGCCGCCCGGATGGAGGTGCTGTCGCCGCCCCAGTTCGCGGGCCGCGCCCAGGAGTTGCTCGCGCTGGTCGCCGACCATCCGCACGGTCTGGCCGGCGTGTTCCCCGGCAGCCCGCACGCCTTCACCGCGATGCTGGCCCGCCGCCACGAGGGGCAGGTGCACTGGCGCACCTGGCACGCCTACCCGCAGGACGGCCAGTTGGTGGCGACGCGGACCCGCGTCGGGGTGCGCGTCCCGGCGGGCCCCGGCCGGCCCACGGCGAACCGGCTGCGCCCCTCAGCCCTCCTCGCCGGATAAACCACCCCCGCCCGCGGAGCCGCCAGTTCCACACGTGTGGGTGACGAAGCGTGCCCCGGGCGTAACGTACCGTCGGCAGCGTGATCGAACCGCACGCCCCCGCGCCCCCCGGCACGACGCCCTCCCGGGGCGGCCGGGCGCGGCTGCCGGTCCGGCCGGACACCGGGCGGTTCCTGGTGCTCGCGGGCGTCTTCGTCTGCGCCGCCTGCGGACTCGTGTACGAGCTGGAGCTCGTCGCGCTCGCCTCGTACTTGATCGGCGACTCGGTCACCCAGGCGTCCGTCGTGCTGTCGGTCATGGTCTTCGCCATGGGCATCGGCTCGCTCGCGGCCAAGCGGCTGCGGCCCCGGGCCGCGGCCGGCTTCGGCGCCATCGAGGCGGTCCTCGCGCTGGTCGGCGGGTGCAGCGCCCTCGCCCTGTACGCCGTGTTCGCCTGGACCGGCGACTGGGGCGGCCCCTGGGCGCACGCGCCCCGTGTCCTCCTCGTCGCCTTCTCCCTCGTCATCGGCCTGCTCATCGGGGCCGAGATCCCGCTGCTGATGGAGCTGATCCAGCGCATCCGCCGCCAGGACGCGGGCGGCGCGGTGGCCGACCTGTTCGCGGCGGACTACGTCGGCGCGCTCGTCGGCGGCCTGGCCTTTCCCTTCCTTCTGCTGCCGCTGCTGGGGCAGTTGACGTCGGCCCTGTTCACCGGCGCGGTCAACGCGGTCGTGGGCGCCGCCCTCGTCATCGGGGTGTTCCGCGCCGACCTCAGCCCCCGGGCCCGCCGGGTCCTCCTCGCCGTCAACCTCGCCGTGCTCGGCGTCCTCGCCGCCGCCGCCGTCCTCGTCGACGACTTCGAGCGGGCCGCGCGGCACGCGATGTACGGGCAGGACGTCCGGGTGGCCGTGCGGACGGGCACCCAGGAGGTCGTCATCACCGGCGGCACCGGCGGCCGCCCCCTCGACCTGTTCCTCGACGGCCGGCTCCGGGTCAGCGGCCGCGACGAGGGCCGCTACCACCAGGCGCTGGTGCACCCCGCGATGAGCGGCGGGCACGCGCGCGTGCTGGTCCTCGGCGGCGGCGACGGACTGGCGGCACGCGAGGTGCTGCGCCACCCCGGCGTGCGCCGGGTCGACATCGTCGAGTCCGACCCCGAGCTGGTGCGGCTGGCGCGCGAGGACCCGCCGCTGTCCCGGCTCAACGGGTACGTCTACGGCGACGCCCGCGTCCGCGTCCGGGACTCCGACGCCTTCCACCTGCTGCGGTCGGTGCCGCCGGGCTCGTACGACGTGATCGTCTCCGATCTGCCCGACCCCGGTGTGACGGACAGCGCCGGGCTGTACTCGCAGGAGTTCTACGGCCTCGCCCGCCGCGCCCTCACCCCGAGCGGCCGCCTCGTCGTGCACGCCGGGCCCCTTTCCGCCGACCCCCGCGTCTTCTGGACCGTCGAGGCCACCCTGCGCGCGGCCGGGCTGGGGACCACGCCGTACTCCCTCGCGGTGCGCGACCCGGCGGCGGGTCCGGCGCGGGCGCCGGACGACTGGGGGTTCCTCCTGGCCGGGCGGGACGGCCCGCCGCCGCTGCGGGCGGGGACGGGAGCGCTCACCTGCGAGGGCCTCGCGGCGGGGGCGCGGGCGGCCGAGGCGTCGCGGATCGGCGGGCTGCGGGCGTCGACGCTGGTGCATCCACGCTATTGAGCGGCCCGGGCGGGCATCCGGCCGTCGAATCCCGGGATTGTGTGGGTGCGGTTCACGCCATGCTGGGTAGGCTCGATCGGCATGGAGCATGAGGTGTTCGTTCCGGTCGCGGCCGAGCGGCTCAGGGAGGTGCTGGCCGACCCCGTGCGGGTCGCCCGCGCGGTCCCCGGGCTCCAGCAGGACGCCGGTGCCGAGCCCGTCGCGGGGCGCCTGAAGCTGCGCGTCGGCGGCCACACGATCACCTACCGGGGCGCCGTGCGCGTCTCCGCGCGGGACGACGGCGCGTACGCCGTGGAGGGCGACGCGACCGAGGCGCGCGGGACCGGCTCCGTGAAGCTCGCCCTCACCCTGCGCCTGCGGGACGCCGACGGCGGATCGACGCTCGCCTTCGAGGGCGGCGCGTCCGCGGACGGGCGGATCACGGAGTTCCCGGCCGACGCCGTGCACGGGGCCGTCACCCGGCTGCTGAACCGGTTCGCCGAGCAGCTGGCCGCGGTGGCGGCGGAGTCCGCCGGGCCCGACGCCGCCGGAGAAGGGGTCGAGGAGGCGTTGGCGCCGGGCGAGTTCGAACCCAAGGTGACCAGCGACTTCGAGACGACGCCGGACGCCGAGGACCCACCGGTGCCGGACCCGGCGTCCGTGTTCGACACCGAGGTGCCGCCACCGGCGCTGGACCCGGCGGCCGACACGGAGGCGGACGACGGCGACGAGGCCGGGGACGAGGGGGAGGCGCCCGTCGCGGAGGCCGCGCACGCCCGGCGGACGATGATCGGGCGCAGCGCCGAGGAGGTCGACCACGCCCCGCCGCGCGGCCGGTACGCGCCGGTGCCGCCGGCCCAGTCCCTCGCGCCGAACTCCGCGCTGCGCTGGGCCGCCCCGGCCGCCGCGGTCGTGCTGGCCTCGGCGATCGTGGCCGGCCGGATGCTGCGCCGCCGCCGCTGACGCGCCGGGCGGTCCTGATCGCCCCCGGTAGGGTCGTCCTGTGCGTACCGAACAGATCACGCTGACCGCGGGCGACGCGGAGGTGGACGTGCTGCCGGGCAACGGCGGACGGGTCGGGGGACTGCGCGTCGGCGGGACGGAGCTGCTGCGGCAGGGGGAGCGGTTCGGCTGCTTCCCGATGGTGCCCTGGTGCGGACGGATCCGCGACGGCCGCTTCCGCGACGGCGCCGAGGTACGGCAGATGCCGCTCAACGCGCCGTCCCACGCCATCCACGGCACCGCCCGCGACGGCGCGTGGAAGGTCGCCCGGCACACCGGCGCCGAGGCCGTCCTCACCTACGACCTGGCCGAGCCGTGGCCCTACCGCGGCCGGGTCACCCAGGCCGTCGTGCTCACCCCGGACAGCCTCAGCCTGACCATGTCCGTGGAGACGTACGACGCGTCCTTCCCGGCGCAGCTCGGCTGGCACCCCTGGTTCAACCGCCACCTCGGCGACGGCGGCCAGGGCGTGCGGCTCGACTTCACCCCGGCCTGGCAGGAGGAGCGCGGCGACGACCACCTCCCCACCGGCAACCGGATCGAGCCGGGGCCCGGCCCCTGGGACGACTGCTTCGGGATGCCCGGCGGCGTCGACGTCACCCTCACCTGGCCCGAGCACCTGGAGCTGAAGGTGACCAGCCGCGAGGAGTGGGTCGTCGTGTACGACGAGCAGGAGGCCGCCGTCTGCGTCGAGCCGCAGACCGGTCCGCCCGACGGGCTGAACACCCTCCCCCGCCTGGTCACGCCCCTGGAGCCGCTGGAGGCCACGACCGTCTGGAGCTGGCGGCGCCTCTAAGCTGGGCGGCATGACTGACGTACGTGCGGCACTGCTGCAGCAGATCAAGGACAAGGCCGTGGTGCACGGCAAGGTGACCCTGTCGTCGGGCCTCGAAGCCGACTACTACGTCGACCTGCGGCGCATCACCCTCGACGGCGAGGCGGCCCCGCTGGTCGGGCAGGTACTGCTCGACCTGACCGCCGACCTGGAGTTCGACGCCGTGGGCGGGCTGACCATGGGCGCCGACCCGGTCGCCGCCGCCATGCTGCACGCCGCCGCCGCACGCGGCCGCAGGCTCGACGCGTTCGTCGTCCGCAAGGCCGCCAAGGCGCACGGCCTCCAGCGCCGCGTCGAGGGACCGGACATCGCGGGCCGCCGCGTGCTCGTCGTGGAGGACACGTCCACCACCGGCGGTTCGCCGCTCACCGCCGTCGAGGCCGTGCGCGAGGCGGGCGCCGAGGTCGCCGGTGTCGCGACCATCGTCGACCGCGCCACCGGCGCCGCCGAGAAGATCCGCGAGGGCGCCCAAGTGCCGTACCTGTTCGCGTACTCCAAGGACGAGCTCGGCCTCGACTGACACCCCCCGCCGGACGCGTCCGTCTCGGCTGGTGACAGACGCTCGGAGCATCCCGCTTCGTCTGGAAAGATGGGCGCCGACGACGACGTCACACCCCCAAGGTCTAGGTCAGGGCCGTAAGAAGAAGCCGTACGCAGTACGTCAACCCGCACACTCCAAGGAGCGGACAGATGCCCATCGCAACCCCCGAGATCTACAACGAGATGCTCGACCGGGCGAAGGCAGGCAAGTTCGCCTACCCGGCCATCAACGTGACCTCCTCCCAGACCCTGCACGCGGCCCTGCGCGGTTTCGCGGAGGCGGAGAGCGACGGCATCGTCCAGATCTCCACGGGTGGCGCCGAGTTCCTGGGCGGTCAGTACAAGAAGGACATGGTCACCGGCGCCGTCGCCCTGGCCGAGTTCGCGCACGTCGTCGCCGAGAAGTACCCGGTGCACGTCGCGCTGCACACCGACCACTGCCCCAAGGACAAGCTCGACGGGTTCGTACGGCCGCTCCTGGAGCTCTCCCGGAAGCGCGTCGAGGCCGGTCTGAACCCGCTGTTCCAGTCGCACATGTGGGACGGCTCGGCCGAGACCCTCGCCGACAACCTCGCCATCGCGCAGGAGCTGCTGGAGCAGGCCCGCGCCGCGAAGGTCATCCTCGAGGTGGAGATCACCCCGACCGGTGGCGAGGAGGACGGCGTCTCCCACGAGATCAACGACTCCCTCTACACCACGGTCGAGGACGCGATCCGCACCGCCGAGGCCCTCGGCCTCGGTGAGAAGGGCCGCTACCTGCTCGCCGCGTCCTTCGGCAACGTGCACGGCGTGTACAAGCCGGGCAACGTCGTCCTGCGCCCCGAGCTGCTGAAGGAGCTGAACGAGGGCGTCGCCGCCAAGTTCGGCAAGAGCGCCCCGTTCGACTTCGTCTTCCACGGCGGCTCCGGCTCCACGGAGGAGGAGATCCGCGTCGCGCTGGAGAACGGCGTCGTGAAGATGAACATCGACACCGACACCCAGTACGCGTTCACGCGCCCGGTGGCGGACCACGTGTTCCGCAACTACGACGGCGTCCTGAAGGTCGACGGCGAGGTCGGCAACAAGAAGGCCTACGACCCGCGGACGTGGGGCAAGCTCGCCGAGGCGTCCATGGCCGCGCGCGTGACCCAGGCCTGTTCGCACCTGCGCTCCGTCGGTACGAAGATCAAGTAGTTCTCGTCCCCGCGGGGACCCGCGAGCCCGGCGCCTGCCCTCGGCGCCGGGCTCGCTGTATACCTGGGGATATGCCCGACGTGCGGCTGGCCTCACCACAGGGCCGGTGGATCCTGCTCACCACCGTCCTCGGCTCCAGCATGGCGATGCTGGACTCCACCGTCGTCAACGTCGCCCTGCCGCGCATCGGCCGCGACCTCGACGCCGACCTCGCCGCCCTCCAGTGGACCGTCAACGCGTACATGGTGACGCTGGCCGGGCTGATCCTGCTCGGCGGCTCGCTCGGCGACCGGTACGGGCGGCGCCGGATCTTCGTGGTGGGGGTGGTCTGGTTCGCGGCGGCCTCCCTGCTGTGCGGACTCGCGCCCGGCGTGGAGGTGCTGATCGCCGCCCGTGCCCTGCAGGGCATCGGCGGGGCGCTGCTCACCCCCGGGTCGCTGGCGCTGATCCAGGCGTCCTTCCACCCCGACGACCGGGCGCCCGCGGTCGGCCTGTGGTCCGGGTTCGGGGGGATCGGGGCGGCCGTCGGGCCCTTCCTGGGCGGCTGGCTGGTCGACGGGCCGGGCTGGCGCTGGGTCTTCCTGCTGAACGTCCCGGTGGCGCTGGTGTGCGCGCCGATCGCCGTGCGGCACGTCCCCGAGTCGGGCGACGAGACCCGGCACGGCCGCTTCGACGTGCTCGGGGCCACCCTGGGCGCGCTCTCCCTGGCCCTCGTGACGTACGCGCTGATCGAGGCGCCGACCGGGTCGGCGACGGTGGCGGTGGCCGCGGTGGCGGGCCTGGGCGCCGGGTTCGCCTTCGTACGGGTCGAGCGGCACCGGAGCGATCCGATGATGCCGCCCGACATCTTCCGCTCGCGGCAGTTCACGGCCGTCAACCTGGTCACGCTGTGCGTGTACGCGGCCTTCGGCGGCTTCTTCTTCCTGGCCGCGCTCCAGCTCCAGGTGGTCGCCGGGTACTCGGCGCTCGGCGCCGGTGCGGCCCTGCTGCCGACGACCGGGCTGATGCTGCTGTTCTCGGCGCGCTCGGGCGCCCTCGCGGCCCGGATCGGCCCGCGGGTGCCGCTGACCGTGGGGCCGCTGGTGTGCGCGGCCGGGATGCTGCTGATGCTGCGGGTGGGCCCGGACGCCGTGTACGTCACCGACGTGCTGCCCGCGCTGCTGGTGCTGGGCCTCGGCATGGTCACCCTGGTCGCCCCGCTGACGGCGACCGTCCTCGGGTCCGTCGACACCGCCCGGGCGGGGCTGGCCAGCGGGATCAACAACGCGGCGGCGCGGGCGGCGGGGCTGATCGCGGTGGCCGCGCTGCCGCTGCTGGCCGGGATGGGCGAGGAGGCGTACCGGTCGGCGTCGGCGTTCGACGCCGCGTTCCGGCGGGCCATGCCGATCTGTGCCGGCGTGCTGGTGGTGGGGGCGGTGGTGGCGTTCGCGACGGTGCGGTCGCTGCCGGCGGGGTGCCGGAAGCCGGAGTGCCTCCCGCACGGGGCGGTCACGGCACCGCCGCTGGAGGGGCAGCGGAGCAGCGGGAGGCTGGGGGACGAGTAGGCGTCCCGGGGGCCGTCGCCCCCGGGCCCCGCTTCGGCCCTGGAGGGGCCTTGCGCACGAGCGCCGGACGGGCTGGACGGGGTCCCGGTGGGTGGGATGCGGTCCCGGTGGGCGGGATGCACGACACTGGGGACCATGGCCATTCACGAGAACCTGCTCGGGGGTCCGCCCCCGACCCACCTGCCCGACGACCCGGAGCCCCGCGAGGCGCTCGCGAGCGGTACCGCGCCCTCGGACGTCGCCGCCCGGTACCCGACCTCCTGCCTGGCGTGGGCCCAGCTCGCCGACGAGGCGTTCGAGCGGGGCAGCGTCGTGGAGTCGTACGCCTACGCCCGGACCGGCTACCACCGCGGTCTGGACGCGCTGCGCCGCAACGGCTGGAAGGGCCACGGGCCCGTGCCGTGGGAGCACGAGCCGAACCGGGGCTTCCTGAGGGCCCTGCACGCCCTCGCCCGGGCCGCCGGGGCGATCGGTGAGCAGGAGGAGTACGAGCGCTGCTCGCAGTTCCTGAAGGACTCCTCGCCGACGGCCGCCCAGACCCTGGGCTAGGTCCCGTCCGCTTCTCGTGGGGCCCGACCGGTGTGACCGGGCGGGCCTTGCGAGGTTCCGGGGGCATGGCTGAGGATGCCGGTGGGGACCGGGGCCCCTTTGCCGATAACGGCAGGGCGGACCGCTACCCGGAGTTACACAGGAGACAGCGATGTCCCAGCAGGCTCACCGGCCCGCGGACACCACCGCGGGGACTCAGGAGCCCGAGACCCCGAATCTCGACTTCGCGGGTACGACACCGTACGAGGACTACGTGAAGGCGGACGTCCTCACCCACCTCCAGCACACTCTCTCCGACGATCCCGGAGAGATGGTCTTCCTGGTCACGACCCAGGTCATGGAGCTGTGGTTCACCGTCATCGTCCACGAGTGGGAGACCGCGGCGCGCGCGCTGCGCGAGGACCGCCCCGGTGTGGCGATCGACGCCCTGAAGCGGTCCGTGCGGGAACTGGAGGCCCTGAACGCCTCCTGGACGCCGCTCGGACAGCTCACGCCGGCCCAGTTCAACTCCTACCGCAGCGCCCTCGGCGAGGGCTCCGGCTTCCAGTCCGCGATGTACCGCCGGCTGGAGTTCCTGCTCGGTGAGAAGTCGGCGTCGATGCTGGTCCCGCACCGCGGCGCCCCGCGCGTCCACGCGGAGCTGGAGAAGGCCCTGCACGAGCCGAGCCTCTACGACGAGGTGCTGTCCTTCCTCGCCCGGCGCGGCCACGCCATCCCCGAGGCGGTGCTCACGCGGGACGTCACCCGCCGTTACGAGCCCTCGGAGGCGGTCGAGGCGGTCTGGACGGAGATCTACACGGGCGACCAGAACGCCGAGCTCACCCGTCTGGGCGAGGCGCTCACGGACGTCGCCGAACTGGTGTGGCGCTGGCGCAACGACCACCTGGTCGCCACCCGCCGCGCGATGGGCTCCAAGGCCGGCACCGGCGGCTCGGCCGGGGTGGCCTGGCTGGAGAAGCGCGCCCAGAAGAACGTCTTCCCGGAGCTGTGGACGGCGAGGTCCCGTGTCTGAGCCGAACGAGCTCGCCGCGCGGGCCGAGAAGCTGGACGCCGCCGACGGACTCGCGCACAAGCGCGCCGAGTTCGTCCTGGACGACGTCGTCTACCTCGACGGCAACTCCCTGGGCGCCCTGCCCGCGCACGTCCCCGGCCGGGTCGCGGACGTCGTGCGCCGGCAGTGGGGCGAGCTGCGCATCCGCTCCTGGGAGGAGAGCGGCTGGTGGACCGCGCCGGAGCGGATCGGCGACCGGATCGCCCCGCTGGTCGGCGCGGCGGCCGGGCAGATCGTCGTCGGCGACTCCACCAGCGTCAACGTCTTCAAGGCGCTGGTGGCCGCCGCGCGCATGGCCGGGGACGGCCGCGACGAGATCCTCGTCGACGCCACCACGTTCCCCACCGACGGGTACATCGCCGAGTCGGCGGCCCGGATGACCGGCCGTACGCTGCGGCCCGTGACGCCCGCCGAGGTGCCGGACGCGCTGGGCGCCCGTACGGCCGCCGTGCTGCTCAACCACGTCGACTACCGCACCGGGCGGCTGCACGACCTGCCGTCGCTCACGGCCGCCGTGCGCGCCGCGGGCGCGGTGTCCGTGTGGGACCTGTGCCACAGCGCGGGCGCGCTGCCGGTCGGGCTGGACGAGCACGGCGTGGACCTGGCGGTCGGCTGCACCTACAAGTACCTGAACGGGGGCCCGGGTTCACCGGCGTACCTGTATGTGCGCCATGGTCTCCAGGACCGGTTCGACTCGCCGCTGCCCGGGTGGAACTCGCACGCCGAACCCTTCGGCATGCACCCGGGCTTCACGGCGGCCCCCGGCGCCCTGCGCGGCCGGGTCGGCACCCCCGACATCCTGTCCATGCTCGCCCTGGAGGCGGCCCTGGACGTGTGGGACGGGGTGCCGGTGGAGGCGGTGCGGGCCAAGTCGCTGGCGCTGACGGACTTCTTCCTGGAGTGCGTCGGGGCGTACGCGCCCGCCGGGCGGGTGGAGCCGGTGACACCGGCCGCGCACGCCGAGCGCGGCAGCCAGGTGGCGTTGCGCTGTGCCGACGCCGGGGACGTGATGAAGGAGCTGATCGCGCGGGGCGTGGTCGGCGACTTCCGCCACCCGGACGTGCTGCGCTTCGGCTTCACCCCGCTGTACGTGTCCTTCGCGGACACCGAGCGGGCGGCCCGCGTCCTGGCGGACGTGCTGGGCGGCTAGACCACGAACACCCCCGCCGCGGCGGCGGCGTGCGCGGCGCGTGCGGCGCGCTCCGCGGCGGGGGCGTCCGGGGGCGTCCCGGTCGTCAGCAGCCCGTAGTAGAGGGGCGCCGACACCGCCCGCACGACCGCCCGCGCGTCGGTGCCCGCGGGGAACTCCCCGCGGGCGACGGCCTGCTCGACGCAGGGCGCCCACTCGGCGACCCGCACCTCGTAGAACCGGCGCAGCGCCCCCGCCGTGCGGTCGTCGCACGCCGCCGCCGCGACGACCGCCCGGAAGAGGGGCCCCTGCCGGGGGTCGGACAGGGTGCGCCGCACCAGCGTGGCGTTGGCCCGCAGGTCGCCCAGCGCGGACCCGGTCTCCTCGCGCGGCGAGGACTCCTCGGCCATCTCCGCGAGCAGGTCGGCGACCAGTGCGGTCACCGAGCCCCAGCGCCGGTACACGGTCGTCTTGCCGACCTCCGCCCGGCGGGCGACATCGGCGAGGTCGAGGCCGTGGAACCCGTGTTCCGCCAGCACGTCACCGGTGGCCCGCAGCACGGCCGCGCGGACACGGGCGGTACGCCCTCCGGGACGGACGGTGCCGGGTTCGGCGGACATTTCGGCCTCCTTGGAGCACACGGCGGACGCGGCGCGTCCCGCGCGGCCAGCGTAACGACACCAGGGGACCGTTTGACCCTCACCGTGCGTGACATGCGTGTGTTCGCGCACGTCATCCGCCTGATACCGTCCCCGCCAACGGCCGAGGTGCCCCCTGGTCCGCCACCCCCGCTTCCGTCCAAATCCGTTTCGTCGCTGAGAGGTTGGAGCATGCCGGACGACGTCGCCGCAGCCCGGGACGCCGCCGAGGAGGAGTCGGCCTTCTCGCACCCGCCCGTCGATCCCGACGCCACCGCCTCCTACGGCGCCCACCCCGACCAGATCGTCGACTTCTACGCGCCGCGCGGCACCGACGTGCCCGCCGGACCGGCACCGCTGGTCGTCCTGCTGCACGGCGGCGCCTGGCGGGCCCCGTACGACCGGCGGCACCTCACCCCGTTCGCCGGCTTCCTCGCCCGGCGCGGGTTCGCCGTGGCGAACGTGGAGTACCGGCGGGGCGCCGAAGGGGACGGGACGGACGCCGGGCGCTGGCCGGACACCTTCGACGACGTCGCCGCCGCGCTGGACGCGCTGCCCGCGCTGGCCCGGGAGGCGCTGCCGCAGGCCGACCCGCGCCGGACGGTGCTCGCCGGGCACTCCGCCGGGGGGCACCTTGCCCTGTGGGCGGCCGCCCGGCACGTCCTGCCCGCGGACTCCGCCTGGCGCACCGACGGGCCGCCGCCGCTGCGCGGAGTGGTGGCCCTCGCGCCGATCGCCGACCTCTCCGTCGCCGACAAGCTGGACGTCTGCGGCGGCGCGGTACGCCAGCTCCTCGGCGGCGGACCGGAGTTCGCCGAACGGCAGCCGTACGCCGACCCGGCGCTGCTGCTGCCCACCGGTATCGCGACGACGCTGGTCCAGGGCCGTACCGACATCGTGGTCCCGCAGGCCGTCGCCGAGGCGTACGCGGACGCGGCGGCGAAGGCGGGCGAGGTGGCCGGGCTGACCCTGCTGGAGGACGTCGGGCACTTCCCGCTGATCGACCCGTCGGCGGACGCCTGCGCGGTCGTGGCCGAGGAGATCGCCCAGCTGGCGTGGTGAGCGGGCGGGCCGTGGCCCGCCGCCCCGGCCGTACCCCTCGCGACCTGCGGTGCTCCCCGTAGTACCTGAGATGTACGCGGCAGAACCCGCCTCCATGGGGACGACCGGCTCCCCGCACTGCCCCTACGGTGCTGTACGTGACCGAGACGACCCAGATGCCGCCCCCGCCGCCGGGGGACGCGGGCAAGCAGCGCAGCCCGGAGTACCGGCTGGCCCGCAACGCCCTGCAGGGACTGCGCGAGGACCTGTTCCACGACCCGTTCGCCTACCGCCCGCTGCCGCCCCGGCGGACCGACGGCCTGTTCCTGCGCCGGCTGCCCGCCCGGATGCGCACCGCCGCCGAACGCCTCCCGCACGCCGTGGTCGCGGGGATCGCGCTGTTCACCCTGCTGATCGGCGCCCTGTCCGGCGGCGAGCCCGGCGGCGACGGCAGGGCCCTGCTGGCCGGTCTGCTGTGCGCGCTCCCCGTCGTCACCACGCTGTCCCGGCCCGTCGGCGCGTTCTGGCTGTCCCTCGCGGTGACGCCGGTGACCGCGGTCCTCAACGGCGGCGGGTCGGAATGGCCGTGGATGCCCGGCGCGTTCGTCTGCCACCTCACGGTGCTGGTGGTGGTGGCGCTGCGCACCCGGCCCCGCACCGCCGTCTGGATGTGGGCCGTCACCGCCGTGTACGTCGTCCTCTCGGACGGCGTGGTCGGCGGGTCGTACTACTACTCCAACGGCGCCCCGATGCTGGTGACGTCCGCGTTCGCCCTGCTCGTGGTGTGTCTGCGGCACGTCCGCCAGGCCGCGCAGCAGGAGGTGACCGCCCAGCAGACGGTCACCGCGCAGGAGCGGTCCCGGCGCACCCTGCTGGAGGAGCGCACCACCATCGCCCGCGAGCTGCACGATGTGGTCGCCCACCACATGTCGGTGGTCGCCATCCAGGCCGAGGCCGCGCCCTACCGGGTGGAGAACCCGCCCGAGGAGCTGGAGCGCGCCTTCGCCACGATCCGGGAGAACGCGGTCGCCGCCCTCACCGAGCTGCGCCGCATCCTGGGTGTCGTCCGCGCCGAGGACTACGAGGCCCCGGACGCCCCGCAGCCCACCCTCGCGGACCTGGACGCCCTGCTCGCCAATGTGCGGGAGGCGGGGCTCGACGTGCACAAGACGGTGACCGGCGCGGTCCGCGAGCTGCCGCCCGGCGTGGAGCTGTCCGCGTACCGGATCGTGCAGGAGGCGCTGAGCAACAGCCTGCGGCACGCGCCCGGAGCGAGCGCCGGGGTCGAGGTCGGCTATGTCCTCGGCGGGCTCGGCCTGCGCATAGTCAACGGCCCGCCGCCCGCGCCGGCCCTGGTGAAACCCTCGCCGGGCGCCGGGCACGGCATCACCGGCATGCGGGAGCGGGTCTCCATGCTCAACGGGCGGATGACGGCCGCCGCGACGGACGACGGCGGCTACGAGGTGGCGGTGTTCCTGCCCGTCGAGGCGGCCGCGGAGGACAGCGCATGACCATCCGGGTACTGATCGCCGACGACCAGATGATGGTCCGCGAGGGCTTCTCGGTCCTGCTGAACGCGATGCCGGACATCGAGGTCGTCGGAGAGGCCGTCAACGGCCGCGAGGCGGTGGAGCGGGTTCGCGAGCTGGCCCCGGACGTCGTGCTGATGGACATCCGCATGCCCGAGCTGAACGGCATCGAGGCGACCCGCGAGATCGTCGCCGCGGACGGGGCGGCGAAGGTGCTGGTGCTGACCACCTTCGACCTCGACGAGTACGTGTACCAGGCGCTGCGGGCCGGGGCCTCCGGTTTCCTGCTGAAGGACGCCTCCGCGCGCCAGCTCGCCGACGGGGTGCGTGTGGTGGCCGCCGGGGAGGCGCTGCTCGCCCCGTCGGTCACCCGCCGGCTGATCACCGAGTTCTCCAAGCTGTCGGACGCCCCGCGCGCGATGTCGTCCGCGCACGCGGCGTACGGGGAGCTGACCGAGCGGGAGACGGAGGTGCTGGTGCTGATCGCGCAGGGCCTGTCGAACTCCGAGATCGCCGAGCGGCTCGTGGTCGCCGAGTCCACGATCAAGACCCACGTCAGCCGCATCCTGGTCAAGCTCGGGCTGCGCGACCGTACGCAGGCGGCGGTGTTCGCGTACGAGGCCCGGCTGGTCACACCGGGCTGAGGCCGGCGTCCCGCGGGGCTACGGTGACCCCATGGAACAGCGCGTCACCCTGATCACGCTGGGAGTCTCCGACCTCGCCCGCGCGAAGTCCTTCTACGCGGCGCTGGGGTGGCGGGGGCAGGAGGTCGAGGAGACCGTCTTCTTCCAGGCGGGCGGCCTCGGGCTGGTGCTGTGGAGCCGGGAGAAGCTGGCGCGGGACTGCGGGCTGGAGCCGGGGGAGCCCGGCGGGTTCGGCGGCGTCGTCCTCGCGCACAACGTCCGCTCGCGGGCCGAGGTCGACGCCCTCCTCGCGGCCGTCCCGGACGCGGGCGGGGCGGTCACCAAGCCGGCCGCCGTCAACGTCGTCGGCTTCTACTCCGGGGCCTTCACCGACCCCGACGGGCACCCCTGGGAGGTCGCGCACAACCCGTCCTTCCCGCTGGCCGACGACGGCACGGTCACGCTCCCGGACTTCGGCGCGGCGTAGGGGGGTGTCCCCCTCCGAGGTGTCCCCCTGGAGCCCTGGTCAGAAGGGGGGACGGCGGTCTACCGTCCGTTCATGGCAGCTCCTTCCGACCTCGGTTTCGACCCCTGGGACCCGGCGTTCCTCGCCGACCCGTACCCCGCCTACGCCGAACTGCGAGCCCGGGGCCGGGTGCACTGGTTCGAGCCCACGAACCAGTGGCTGGTGCCGCACCACGCCGACGTCTCGGCGCTGCTGCGCGACCGCCGGCTGGGCCGGACGTACCAGCACCGGTTCACGCACGAGGAGTTCGGGCGCAGCGCGCCGCCGCCGGAGCACGAGCCGTTCCACACCCTCAACGACCACGGCATGCTCGACCTGGAGCCGCCGGACCACACCCGTATCCGGCGTCTGGTGTCGAAGGCGTTCACCCCGCGCACGGTCGAGCGGCTGCGGCCGTACGTGCGCGACCTCGCGGGGGAGCTGGTGGCCGGGCTGGTCGCGCGGGGCGGCGGCGACCTGCTGAAGGAGGTCGCCGAGCCGCTGCCGGTCGCCGTGATCGCGGAGATGCTCGGCATCCCGGAGGCCGACCGCGGGCCGCTGCGCCCCTGGTCGGCGGACATCTGCGGGATGTACGAGCTGAACCCGGCGCAGGAGACGGCCGCGAAGGCGGTCCGCGCCTCGGAGGAGTTCTCCGACTATCTGCGGGAGCTGATCGCGGCCCGCCGCAAGGAACCGGGCGAGGACCTGATCTCCGGGCTGATCGCGGCGCACGACGAGGGCGATCGACTCACCGAGCAGGAGATGATCTCGACGGCGGTCCTGCTGCTCAACGCCGGGCACGAGGCCACGGTGAACGCCACGGTCAACGGCTGGTGGGCGCTGTTCCGCAACCCCGGCCAGCTCGCGGCCCTGCGTGCCGACCACGCGCTGATCCCGTCCGCGATCGAGGAGCTGATGCGCTACGACACCCCGCTCCAGCTCTTCGAGCGCTGGGTGCTGGACGACATCGAGATCGACGGCACCACGATCCCGCGCGGCGCGGAGATCGCGATGCTCTTCGGCTCCGCCAACCACGATCCGGACGTCTTCGCCGACCCGGAGCGCCTGGACCTGACCCGCACGGAGAACCCGCACATCTCCTTCAGCGCGGGTATCCACTACTGCATCGGCGCCCCGCTGGCCCGTATCGAACTGGCGGCGTCGATGACGGCCCTGCTGGAACAGGCCCCCGCCCTGCGGCCGGCCTCGGACCCCCGGCGCAAGCCGAACTTCGTGATCCGGGGCCTGGAGGGCCTGCAGGTCGAGGTGGGCTGATCTCCCGGTGGGCCGGTGCCCGCGTTGTGGCGGAAGGGCGGCCAGGGCGAGGAGGGTGAGGACCGGCCCCCACTCCATCGTCCCGCCCGGCAGCTGGGGCAGGTGGCCGTACGGGGGGAGGTCCAGGACCGTCCGCGGTACGTCCAGGGCGGGGCCGACCCAGCCGATCAGGAGCACCGCGCCGGCGACGCCCCACGCCGCCGTCGCCGCTCGCGGGAGCACCCCGTACAGCAGGGCGTCGACAGCCTCGGCGCGAGCACGCCCGGCGGCCGGCGGCTCGCCGGGACGCTCGCCTTCTTCGAGTACCTGGAAGGAGAGCTCGCCGCCGTCATGGAGCGGTGGCGCGAGCACCGGGCGAAGACCTTCGGCCGCTGAGCGGGCCGGCGCCCGGCTCAGTGCCCCGGCAGGACCAGCCGCAACGCGCCCTCGCCCACCGTCCAGGTGCGGCGGCCCACCGGGCCCGACACCGACGCGTCCGCCCGGTAGCGGAAGTGCGCGCCCGACACGGTGACCGTACGGCCCTCGGCCCGCAGCGGCACCGCGGCCGCGCCCACCGACACACGGTGCACCTCGACCGCGGCGACCCCCGAGGCGCCCGGCGTCACCGACACCGCGTCCACCGGCTCGTCCAGGTCCACCAGCGTGCTCCCGTCGACCTCGATACGCAGCCGGGACGGCCCGGCGGCAGCCCCCGGGGTGCCGCGCGCCGGCACCAGCGTCCGCACGAGCGACTGGCAGGTGCGCAGCCACGGCCGCGCGGGACCCGGGCCCACGGCGGCGGCCCCCACCGGGTCCGCCGGATCGTGCACCGGCGGTATCCGCAGCCCGCCCAGGACCACGCCGTCGCTGTCGTCGACCAGCAGGTCCAGCCGCCGCTCCGCGCCGTCCAGCGCCGCGCGGGCCGCCGCCACCGCGCCCAACGGCACTCCGAGGGACGCGGCCAGCGACAGCGCGCCGCCGACCGGCACCATCGACAGCACGCATTCGGCCAGCTGCCGCTGACGGTGCAGCAGCGACACCGCGCGCAGCAGGGCGCCGTCGTCACCGATCACGACCGGCCGGCGCGTACCGCGCCGAGCCAGGGCCCGGGCGAACTCGTCCGGGTCCTCCGGCAGGCACACCTTGGTCGTCGCACCCGCGCTGAGCACGTCTTTCGCGATCCGCACGGACTCCCCGTCCGTCCTGCGAGCAACCGGATCGATCACCACCAGCAGCTGATCGGACCTCGCGAAAGTCGCCACCTCGGCCATGCCTCGCTTCCTCGGGTAGCATCTTTGTGCAAGAGCCCCTTGCGCTATTGCGCCAGGGGCTTCGTCTATTCCGGGGCATCCGGTCCGACGGTCTGCGGCCGACGAAGGCCGCCGGTGTACCACCCGCACAGGTGCGGCGTACACCCCTGACCTTGGACATGCCCCGCCCGGAAGGGGTGTACGCGCGTGCCCGCACTTGTGCTGCTCGGTGCTCAGTGGGGTGACGAAGGCAAGGGAAAGGCGACGGACCTGCTAGGCGGATCCGTCGACTATGTGGTGCGCTACCAGGGCGGCAACAACGCCGGCCACACGGTAGTCGTGGGTGATCAGAAGTACGCCCTCCACCTGCTCCCTTCCGGAATCCTGTCCCCGGGGTGCACCCCGGTCATCGGCAACGGCGTCGTCGTCGACCCGTCGGTCCTGCTCTCCGAGCTGAGCGGTCTGAACGAGCGAGGCGTCGACACGTCCAAGCTCCTGATCAGTGGTAACGCACACGTCATCACGCCGTACAACGTCACCGTCGACAAGGTGACGGAGCGCTTCCTCGGCAAGCGGAAGATCGGCACCACCGGGCGCGGCATCGGCCCGACCTACGCCGACAAGATCAACCGCGTCGGCATCCGCGTCCAGGACCTGTACGACGAGTCGATCCTGACCCAGAAGGTCGAGGCGGCCCTCGACGTCAAGAACCAGATCCTCACCAAGCTCTACAACCGGCGCGCGATCGCCGTCGACCAGGTCGTCGAGGAGCTGCTGGGCTACGCGGAGAAGCTGCGGCCGTTCGTGGCCGACACCGTCCTGCTGCTCAACCAGGCGCTGGAGGACGGCAAGGTCGTCCTGTTCGAGGGCGGCCAGGGCACCCTGCTGGACATCGACCACGGCACGTACCCCTTCGTGACGTCCAGCAACCCGACCGCGGGCGGCGCCTGCACCGGCGCCGGCGTGGGCCCCACCAAGATCAGCCGGGTGATCGGCATCCTGAAGGCGTACACGACCCGCGTCGGCGCCGGCCCGTTCCCGACCGAGCTGTTCGACGAGGACGGCGAGGCGCTGCGCCGGATCGGCGGCGAGCGGGGCGTCACCACCGGCCGTGACCGGCGCTGCGGCTGGTTCGACGCGGTGATCGCCCGCTACGCGACCCGGGTCAACGGCCTGACCGACTTCTTCCTGACCAAGCTCGACGTCCTCACCGGCTGGGAGCAGATCCCGGTCTGCGTGGCCTACGAGATCGACGGCCGCCGGGTGGAGGAACTGCCGTACTCCCAGTCGGACTTCCACCACGCGAAGCCGGTCTACGAGATGCTGCCCGGCTGGTCCGAGGACATCTCGAAGGCGAAGACCTTCTCCGACCTGCCGAAGAACGCGCAGGCGTACGTCAAGGCGCTGGAGGAGATGTCCGGCGCCCCGATCTCCGCGATCGGCGTGGGCCCGGGCCGGGACGAGACGATCGAGATCAACTCGTTCCTGTAGGACCACACAGGTGAGCGCCCGGCCGGCGATCCCGGCCGGGCGCTCGCGCGTTCAGCCGCTCACTGGGGCGGCGGGCCGGACTCCGCCGGGCGTCCCCCGTGGGTGCCCCGGCGGGTGCCCTCCCGATTCCGCCCTGAGAGCACCCCTCAGCTGAAGACGATCATCGAGCCCTGGGCCAGGCTCCGCGTCGCCGCCGCGTGCAGGCCCAGCCACACGTGCCGTTCGCGGGCGAAGGGGCTCGGGTCGTAGGGCGCCGGGACCGCCGGCTCCTCCAGGGCCGTCGGCGCGAGCGGGGGCTGGGGCGCCGCGGGCGGGTTGGCCGGGTCGATGCCGATGACCTGCGCCACCGCCTCGAGTTCGCGCAGCAGCGACTGCGAGGAGCCCAGCGGGCCGCCGCCCGCGAGGAGGTCGTCGTCGGCGAGCGGGTGCGGGAAGTCGACAGGGACGTAGGCGCCCGCGTGGTCGTAGTGCCAGACCAGATGGGACTGCTGGGCCGTCGACTCGAACATCTCCAGCAACTGCTCGTAGTCGCCGCCGAGTTCGTCGACCGGTGTCACGGGCAGCCCGCACACCTGGAGCAGATAGGCCCGGCGCAGGAAGTGCAGCGCGTCGTAGTCGAAACCGGCGACCGGGGCGACGTCGCCGGACAGGCCCGGCATGTACTGGTACACCGGCACCGGCGGAAGCCCGGCCTCGGCGAGCACCTTGTTGTATTGCGCGAGTTCCTCGGCGAACGGATTGTCGGGGGTGTGGCACAACACGTCGACGAGCGGTACCAGCCACAGGTCACAGGCCAAAAGGGGCTCCTCACACAACGGTCGCACGATGTGGCAAAGACGTAGCACGGTGGTCAGGGAAGGATAATCAGTACCGCTCACGGGCGTCCCGGCCCGTGCAGGTCCCATACCCATACTCCGTCGACCCACCTGCCCGGGGCGTCCACGAGTTGGCGCACGGTCTCCCGCAGCGCGTCGGACGAGTACTCCGGCCGGCTCGGCGCCGTGGACGCCGACGCGCTCCCCACCGTAGGGGCATTGAAGCAGCGGTGGACCCGTCGTCCACGACGACGATCTCCCGGCCGTCCCACGGGGAGCCGGGGGCGTCGAGGTGCCCGGGGACGGTGTCGAGGGTGCGGGCGAGACGGTCCCGTTCGTCGTAGGCGGGGACGACCACGGACAGGGCGGGCACGCCGGAGCCGGGCCGCCGGTCGTCGGTGGACGGTTCCGGCGGGGCCCGCTCATCGCTCATCCGGCCGCCAGCCGCTCGATCAGGGCGAGTGCGTCCCGGTCGTGGTCGGCGACGACGGCGCGGGCCGTGGCCAGGTCCCGGTGGGCCAGGGCGTCGGTCAACTCGATGTGACGGGCCCACAGATGCCCGCGCAGATCGTGCAGCCGGCGCAGGTGCTGAACCGTGCAGACCCAGGCCTGCACCCGCAGCCGGTGCAGGAAGTCGGCGAGGTACGGGTTGCCGAACAGGGCGCCCAGTTCCCGCCAGAACCGAAGGTCGTAGCCGACGAGCACGGTGAGGTCGCCGGCGGTGGCGGCCCGCTGCGCCTCCTCGGCGCGGCGGCGCACCCCCGCGACGGCGGCGGCCACGCGGGGGTCGTCCGGATCGCGGCGGCCCGTCATGTCGCGGTCCAGGACCTGGAACATGCCCTCGATGACCAGGGCGCGGGCCTCGACGATGCCGCGGTGGTCGTCGACGGAGTACTCGTGCACCCGGAAACCGCGGTGCTGGTCGGCCTCCAGCAGTCCCTGCGCGGAGAGGTCGACCAGGGCCTCGCGGACGGGGGTGGCGGAGACGCCGTACTGCTCGGCGATCTCCTTCACGGTGAACTCCCGTCCCGCCTGGAGCCGGCCGGCCAGCACCTCGTCCCGCAGGGCGTCCGCGAGCTGCTGCCGCAGGGTGCTCCGCGTCACGGAGCCGGTGCCGCCGATCCCGGCCATGGTCAGGGCGTCTCCCGTCGTCGCGATGAGGTGGGCGTGCACGTGTCCGAGTGCACGTACATGTCTACGAGCACGCCACCTTACGCGCTCGGCTTCCGCGGGAGTTTTCGTGACGGCACCTTCCGTGCCGCCGTCGCCCGGGGGTTATTCCGTGTACTCGTCCGCCACGCCCAGAGCGGCGTCCAGGGCGGCGAGTCCCTCCTTCAGCTCGGCCTCCGTGACGTTGCAGGGCGGCACGACGTGGGTGCGGTTCATGTTCACGAAGGGCCAGAGGCCGTGCTCCTTCGCGGCGGCGGCGAAGGCCGCCATCGGCGCGTTCGCCTCACCGGCCGCGTTGTACGGCACGAGCGGCTCGCGGGTCTCCTTGTCGCGGACCAGCTCGACGGCCCAGAACATGCCGACGCCGCGCACCTCGCCGACGCTCGGGTGCCGTTCGGCCAGCTCGGCGAGGGCCGGGCCGACGACCGTACGGCCGAGCCGCGCGGCGTTCTCGACGACGCCCTCCTCGGCCATCACCTGGAGCGTGGCGACGGCGGCCGCGCAGGCCAGCGGGTGGCCCGAGTAGGTGAGACCGCCGGGGTAGGGGCGCCGCGCGAAGGTCTGCGCGATCTCCTCGGAGATGGCGACACCGCCGAGGGGCACATACCCGGAGTTCACGCCCTTGGCGAAGGTCATCAGGTCGGGTACGACGCCGAACAGGTCCGCGGCGAACCACTCACCGGTGCGCCCGAACCCGGCCATGACCTCGTCCAGGACGAAGACGATCCCGTACTTGTCGCAGATCTCCCGGACCCCCGCGAGGTAGCCGGCCGGCGGGACCATGATCCCGGCCGTGCCGGGGATCGTCTCGAGGATGACCGCGGCGATGGTGCCGGGGCCCTCGAAGGCGATCGTGGTCTCCAGGTGCTCCAGCGCCCGCGCGCACTCCTGCTCCTCGGTCTCGGCGTAGAAGCGGGAGCGGTAGAGGTAGGGCGCCCAGAAGTGCACGACGCCCGCGGTGCCGCTGTCGGACGGCCAGCGGCGCGGGTCGCCGGTGAGGTTCACGGCCTGCTGGGTGCCGCCGTGGTACGAGCGGTACGCCGACAGCACCTTCGGGCGGCCCGTGTGCAGCCGGGCCATGCGCGTGGCGTGCTCCACGGCGTCCGCGCCGCCGTTGGTGAAGAAGATCTTGTTCAGGTCGCCGGGCGTGCGCTCGGCGATGAGCCGGGCGGCCTCCGAGCGCGCCTCGATCGCGAAGGCGGGCGCGAACGTCGTCATCCGCGCGGCCTGCTCCTGGATCGCGGCGACGACCCTCGGGTGCTGGTAGCCGACGTTGGTGTAGACGAGCCCGCTGGTGAAGTCCAGGTAGCGCCTGCCGTCGTAGTCCCAGAAGTACGACCCCTCCGCACCGGCGACGGCGAGCGGGTCGATGAGCTCCTGCGCGGACCAGGAGTGGAACACGTGCGCACGGTCCGCGGCCTTCACGGCGGCGCCGGCCTGGGGATGGGGCTGAGGGGTCATGCGCCTGAGCGTAGGCAGCGACGGGCCGGACGCGGTATCGGCGTCCTGTCTGCGGTCCGGGGGTTTTAGCGACAGGTTGTCGACGGGTGGGGGCGGGAGATGTTGACAGAGTGCTGTCGAAAAGACAGGATACTGTCATGTTCGACGGTCGGTCGCACCGTCTCGAGGAGGAGTCATGAGCAGCAGCGCCGGCACCACCCGCAAGCCCGTGTACCTCGCCGTCTACGACACCCTCGCCGACTGGGAGACCGGTCACGCCACCGCCCAGCTGGCCCGGGCCGGCCACCCGGTCCGTACCGTCGGCCCCACCCGCGCGCCCGTCACCAGCATCGGCGGCCTGCGCGTCCAGCCCGACCTGGCCCTGGCCGACGTCCGGCCGTCCGACGCCGCCCTGCTGATCCTCCCGGGCGCCGACCTGTGGGACGCCGGCGACGACCTCGCGCCCTTCGCCCGCACGGCCCGCGCCTTCCTGGACGCGGGCGTGCCGGTGGCCGCGATCTGCGGGGCGACGGCCGGACTGGCCCGCGAGGGCCTGCTCGACGACCGCGACCACACCAGCGCCGTCTCCTTCTACCTGGCGGCCACCGGATACGGCGGCGGCGACCGGTACGTCGACGCCGACGCCGTCACCGACGGCGCGCTCGTCACCGCCGGACCCACCGAACCCGTCGCCTTCGCACGGGAGATCCTGCGCCTGCTCCACGTCTACGACGACGAGACCGTCCACGCCTGGTACCGGCTCTTCCACGACTCCGACGCCGGAGCCCACGCCGTCCTGGCGAAGGCCGGCGTGCTGTGAGCCGGGCCCATCAGGATCTGCTCAGCCGGGGCGCGCTCGGCGTCTTCCGGCTCAACGGGCAGTTCCTCGCCGTCGCCGAGGAACTGGCCCGGCCCGCCGGGCTGACGGCGTCGTGGTGGCAGGTGCTCGGGGCGGTGCTCCGCGAGCCTCTGCCGGTCGCCGGGGTGGCCCGCGCCATGGGCATCACCCGGCAGAGCGTGCAGCGCGTCGCCGACCTGCTGGTCGACAAGGGTCTCGCCGAGTACCGGCCCAACCCGGCGCACCGGCGCGCCAAGCTCCTCGCGCCGACCGATGCCGGGCGCGCGGCGGTCTCCCGTATCGACCCCGGCCACGCGGCCTTCGCGGACCGGCTGGCCGAGGCCATGGGGGAGCAGGAGCTCGCCGAGGCCGTCCGCCTGCTGGAACGCCTGTCGGCCGCGCTGGAGCGGACCGGGCTTCCTGTTACCGAACCGTAGAGCCCGGCCCGCTCACCTCTCGGAACGCCGCACTATCGTGGGGCCGACGCATAGGCGGGGGCTGTTGGGGGCGTGCGATGGAGAAGCTGGGGCCGGGGGATCCGCCGCAGATCGGGGCGTATCGGCTGCTCGCGCGGCTCGGTGCGGGCGGCATGGGGGACGTGTACCTCGCCCGGTCCGACCGCGGGCGCACCGTCGCCGTGAAGCTGGTCCGGCGCGAGCTGGCCGCGCAGGACGAGTTCCGGGCCCGGTTCCGGCAGGAGGTGCGGGCCGCCCGGCAGGTCGGCGGGTTCTGGACCGCGCCCGTGCTCGACGCGGACACCGAGGCCGAGGTCCCCTGGGTCGCCACCGGGTACGTGGCCGGGCCGAGCCTGCAGCAGGTCGTCGGCCACGACCACGGGGCGCTGCCCGAGCGGTCGGTGCGGATCCTGACGGCGGGACTCGCACACGCCCTGAAGGACATCCACGCCGCCGGCATCGTGCACCGCGACCTCAAGCCCTCGAACGTCCTGGTCACCATCGACGGACCCCGCGTCATCGACTTCGGGATAGCCCGGGCCCTGGAGACGGTCGACGAGACCGGCCTCACGCGCACCGGCTCGCTCATCGGGTCGCCCGGCTTCATGGCGCCCGAGCAGGTGCGGGGCGACCGGATCACCCCGGCGTGCGACGTGTTCTGCCTGGGCTCGGTGCTCGCCTACGCCGCCACCGGCCGGCTGCCCTTCGGCTCCGTCGAGAGCGGGGCGCACGCCGTGATGTTCCGGATCGCCCAGGACGAGCCCGACCTGGAGGGGGTGCCCGAGGGCATCGCCGAACTGGTCCGCGACTGTCTGCGCAAGAAGCCGGAGGCCCGTCCCTCCCTGGACGCGATCCTGGAGCGGACGGGCGCCGAGGACACCGTCTCCGGGGGCCGCTCCCGCGACCCGTGGCTGCCGAGCGCCCTGGTCGCCCAGCTCGGCCGGCACGCGGTACGGCTGCTGGACGCGGAGGACCCGGTCCCGCCCGGCCCCGCCGCCCCCGCGTCCCCGGGACCGGGCGGCGAGCGGCCCGGCGAGGCCGCGGCGCCGGTGCCGCCCGCCCCCGGACCCGGCAAGGCGAAGGCCGCCCCGGCGGCGGCACCGGGCCCGGTCCCGGCCGCACCCGCGGCGCCCGGTCCCGCCGCGTCCGGACCTGCCGGTCCGGCGGCCGCGGGTCCTGCCGGTCCCACCGCACCCGCGGCCTCCGGTCCGGCCCCCGCGTCCCCGCCCGCCCCCGCCGCCCCGGCGCCCGCCGCCTCGCCGGAGCACGCCCCCGCCGCCCCGGGGACGCCGGTGCACCAGCTGCCCACCGTCACCGCGCGGCCGGGCGGCACCACCCCGCCGCCCGGCCCGCCCGGCCGCCCGGCGGGGCCCTTCGGTGACGCCTCCGCGCCCGGTGGCGCCCCGGCCCACCCCGGCTACGGCGTCCCGCAGCAGCATCCGCAGCAGCACGCGTACGGCTATCCGCCGGCCGGCCCGACCCCGCCGTACCAGCAGGCCCCCCACGGTCAGGCGCCCGCGCACGGCGCCACCCCGCCGTACGGCCCGGGCTCGCCGTACGGCCCCACCGCGTACGACCCGGCGTCGCCGTACCAGCCCGCACCGCCCGAGCGCGGGGGCCGCGGCGGCCGGTCCACCGTGGTGCTGGTGATCGTGGCCCTGGTCGTGGCGCTCGCCGCGGGCGGCTCGGTCTACGCGCTGATGAGCGGCGGTCACGAGGAGGAGGGCGGCGGCCGGCCGACCCCCGCGCCCACCACCGCCGGCGTCACGAAGGACCCGGCCGGCGACCCGACGACCGCCTCCCCGACGCCGTCCCCGAGCGGCTCGGCGGACGACGGCGCCGTCCCCGCCGAGATGCTGGGCACCTGGACGGCCTCGATCGCCTCCGCCGACGGCGCGAGCAGCCGCCGGCTGACCATCCGGCAGGGCGAGGTCGGCGACACCGTCCTCGGCCTCGTCGCCGACGGGCCCGCCGGGAGCGGCACCTACCACTGCGAGTTCACCGCGGAGCTGGCCGCCGCACCCAACGCGGACGGCACGCTGCCGATCGGCCCGTCCACAGTGACCGCCGGCGCGCCCCCCACCTGCTCCCCGGGCAAGGCCACGCAGATCCGGCTGCTGCCCGACGGCAGGCTGGAGCGGGTGACCGTGGGCAGCGGGGAGAAGCTGACCTACACCAGGCAGTGAGCCCTCAGCGGGGCTCGGGCGGCCGCTGACGGGGCATGTTCGGGCGCGCGCCGTTCGCCGGGGGGACCGGGAAGCGGCTCGCACCCGCCCCGGCGTCCTGCCGGGAGCCGCCGGACAGCGCCGACTGGATGCCCAGGGGCGCCGAGCCGGTGCGGAACTCCACCATCCAGTCCGCCGTCTCCGCCCGCACCAGTTCGTTCAGGTCCTCCGAGAACCGCCGCAGCACCCCCAGGCACCGCTCGGCGGCCTCGCCCGCCGTGCCCTCCGCCGGGCCCAGGACCTCGCGCACGTTCTCCGTCGCCCAGTCGAACTGGAGCGCCTGCAGCCGCCGTTGCACGGCTTGGGCCGTGGCCACGTCCCTTATCCAGCCGGACGTCACCCCGAAGAAGCGGTCGGCCGCGACACAGGCCACGGACAGCAGCAGCGCCAGGTACCCCCAGCGCGCCGCCCCGCCCGCGACGCCCGTCAGATCGAGCAGCGGCAGCGCCGCCCCGGCGACCGCACCCGCCGCCGCTCCGCCGCGCAGCGCCCTGGCCCCCCGCCGCGTCCACACCCGGTCCGCGAGATACCACGCGGCGGTCTCCAGCGCCCGGTGCTCCACCCACCGGTACAGCTCGTGCAACCGCACCGCGGGCTCCCCCCAGTCCCCGAGCGGGAAGGCCCGCCCGGTCAGATCGCCCGGCCGAAGTCCGGCCGCCCCCTCGCCGCCCCACCCGTCCTGCGGCGACCTCTCGGGCTGCATCTCCGGCTGACCCACCCGGCACTCCCTACTGATCACGGTGCGTGGGACGTGCGCGCCGGGTACGACCCCCGTGGCGCACGGAACGTCACGCGACACCTGAGGCTGACGCGCCGGACCCTTCCTACCGCCCAATGGGTGGCGAAGAGATGTCTTTCGCGTCTTTTCCGCCCGGAAGTGGGTCTTGATCAGGTATAGGAATCCAGTTCCCCCGAGTTCCTCTCACTCGAAAGAGTGCCGGGGCGACGGCCGCCCGGAGCACGTAGGCTCGTGCTGAACGGGAAAGCCGTACAGACGCGAGGAGCTCGACGTGATCCCCGGTGGTGGCCAGCCCAACATGCAGCAGTTGCTCCAGCAGGCGCAGAAGATGCAGCAGGATCTTCAGCGGGCCCAGGAGGAACTGGCGCGGACCGAGGTCGAGGGCCAGGCGGGCGGTGGCCTGGTGCGGGCCACGGTGACCGGCTCCGGTGAACTCAGGGCGCTGAAGATCGATCCGAAGGCGGTCGACCCGGAGGACACCGAGACCCTGGCCGACCTGGTCGTCGCCGCCGTCCAGGCCGCCAACGAGAACGCGCAGACCCTCCAGCAGCAGAAGCTGGGCCCGCTGGCCCAGGGGCTGGGCGGCGGAGGCATCCCGGGTCTGCCCTTCTGATCCAGGGCGCGTCACCCGCCGCCTTCCTCAGGCGGGGCCGCGCCAACTACCGTACGTACCGTAGGAACTCAGGAAGGACGGCAGTCCGTTGTACGAAGGCGTGGTCCAGGACCTCATCGACGAGCTGGGGCGGTTGCCCGGCGTCGGTCCCAAGAGCGCGCAGCGGATCGCCTTCCACATCCTCCAGGCGGAACCGACGGACGTGCGGCGCCTCGCGCAGGCCCTCATGGAGGTCAAGGCGAAGGTCCGCTTCTGCGCGACCTGCGGGAACATCGCGCAGGAGGAGCTGTGCAACATCTGCCGCGACACCCGCCGCGACCCCTCCGTCATCTGTGTGGTCGAGGAGCCGAAGGACGTCGTGGCGATCGAGCGGACCCGCGAGTTCCGCGGCCGGTACCACGTGCTGGGCGGCGCGATCAGCCCCATCGAGGGCGTCGGCCCGGACGACCTGCGGATACGGGAACTCCTCGCGCGCCTGGCCGACGGGACGGTCACCGAGCTGATCCTGGCCACGGACCCGAATCTCGAGGGCGAGGCCACGGCCACCTATCTCGCGCGCATGATCAAGCCCATGGGCCTGAAGGTCACCCGCCTGGCCAGCGGCCTCCCGGTGGGTGGGGACCTGGAATACGCGGACGAGGTCACCCTCGGCCGCGCCTTCGAGGGGAGACGACTCCTAGATGTCTGACGCCACGCTGCACGCGACCGAGCCGAACCCGGACGACTTCGCGGTCCAGATCGCGGACCAGATCGAGAGCTTCCTGGTCGCGGTGACGGAGGTCGCGAAGGGCGACGAGCCGGGCTCGACGGTGCCCTTCCTGCTGCTGGAGGTCTCCCAGCTGCTGCTGGCGGGCGGGCGTCTCGGCGCCCACGAGGACATCGTCCCCGACGAGCGCTACGAGCCCGACCTGGGCCCCGAGCAGGACGTGGACGAACTCCGCGAGAACCTGGCCCGCCTGCTGGAGCCCGTGGACATCTACTCCGAGGTCTTCGACCCCTACGAGCCCCGCAAGGCCCCGGTCCCGGCCCGGATCTCCGACGATCTCGCCGACGTCATCGCCGACCTGCGCCACGGCATGGCCCACTACCGCGCCGGCCGCACCGCCGAAGCCCTGTGGTGGTGGCAGTTCTCCTACTTCTCCAACTGGGGCTCCACGGCGTCGGCGACCCTGCGCGCGCTGCACTCCGTCCTCGCCCACATCCGGCTGGACCAGCCGCTGGAGGAGCTGGACGGCCTGGACACCGACCAGGGTGTGATGGGCGACGAGACCCTGGAGTTCGAGGCCGGCCGGGTCATGCAGCGGGAGATCGGCGGCCGGCTCGGCCTGCACTCGGCGCCCTAGGGGTGTCCGGCGGGCGCTCCGGTCCCGGTGTTCGACCCGCAGTGACCTCCCCCACTTTCGGAGTGCCCCGTGGCCGACCGGGCAGGGACCATGCCGGAGCGCCGAATCTCACCATCTGGGAACCTGATGGTCGTTTTCGGGCGCTCGGTAAACTGAGCCGACACACACGGACTGAGCGAGGAGCGCACGTGGGCCTTGTCGTGCAGAAGTACGGAGGCTCCTCCGTAGCCGATGCCGAGGGCATCAAGCGCGTCGCCAAGCGGATCGTGGAAGCCAAGAAGAACGGCCACCAGGTGGTCGCCGTGGTTTCCGCGATGGGCGACACGACGGACGAGCTGATCGATCTCGCCGAGCAGGTATCCCCGATGCCTGCCGGGCGCGAGCTCGACATGCTGCTGACCGCCGGAGAGCGGATCTCCATGGCCCTGCTGGCCATGGCGATCAAAAACCTGGGCCACTCCGCCCAGTCGTTCACGGGCAGCCAGGCAGGTGTCATCACCGACTCGGTCCACAACAAGGCCCGGATCATCGACGTCACCCCCGGCCGTATCCGGACGTCGGTGGACGAGGGCAACATCGCGATCGTCGCCGGCTTCCAGGGCGTGAGCCAGGACAGCAAGGACATCACCACGCTGGGCCGCGGCGGCTCCGACACCACGGCCGTCGCGCTGGCCGCCGCGCTCGACGCCGAGGTGTGCGAGATCTACACCGACGTCGACGGCGTGTTCACCGCCGACCCGCGCGTGGTCAAGAAGGCGAAGAAGATCGACTGGATCTCCTTCGAGGACATGCTGGAGCTGGCGGCGTCCGGCTCGAAGGTGCTGCTCCACCGCTGTGTGGAGTACGCCCGCCGATACAACATCCCGATCCACGTCCGGTCCAGCTTCAGCGGGCTCCAGGGCACGTGGGTCAGCAGCGAGCCGATTCAGCGAGGGGACAAGCAGGTGGAGCAGGCCATCATCTCGGGAGTCGCGCACGACACGTCCGAGGCCAAGGTCACGGTCGTCGGCGTGCCGGACAAGCCGGGCGAGGCCGCCGCGATCTTCCGTGCGATCTCCGACGCCGAGATCAACATCGACATGATCGTGCAGAACGTCTCCGCCGCCTCCACGGGCCTGACGGACATCTCCTTCACGCTGCCGAAGTCCGAGGGCCGCAAGGCCATCGACGCGCTGGAGAAGAGCCGGTCGCGCATCGGCTTCGACTCCCTGCGCTACGACGACCAGATCGGCAAGATCTCCCTGGTCGGCGCCGGTATGAAGACCAACCCGGGCGTCACGGCCGACTTTTTCAAGGCGCTGTCCGACGCGGGCGTGAACATCGAGCTGATCTCCACCTCCGAGATCCGCATCTCGGTCGTCACCCGCGCCGACGACGTCAACGAGGCCGTGCGGGCCGTGCACTCCGCCTTCGGCCTGGACTCCGACAGCGACGAGGCGGTCGTGTACGGAGGCACCGGGCGCTGATGGCCCCCTCGGGATCCCGTCGCCCGACGCTCGCGGTCGTGGGGGCGACCGGGGCCGTCGGCTCGGTCATGCTCCAGATCCTGTCCCAGCGCGCGGACATCTGGGGAGAGATCCGTCTGATCGCCTCCCCGCGCTCGGCCGGCCGCAAGCTGGCCGTGCGCGGGGAGGAGGTCGAGGTGGTGGCGCTCACCGAGGAGGCCCTCGCCGGGGTCGACGTCGCCATGTTCGACGTACCCGACGACGTGGCCGCCCGCTGGGCGCCGGTCGCCGCCGCCGCGGGCGCGGTGGTGGTGGACAACTCGGGCGCCTTCCGGATGGACCCGGAGGTGCCCCTGGTGGTGCCGGAGGTCAATCCGCACGCGGTGCGGATGCGGCCGCGCGGGATCGTCTCCAACCCCAACTGCACGACCCTCTCCATGATCGTGGCCCTCGGCGCGCTGCACGCCGAGTTCGGGCTGCGTTCCCTCGTCGCGTCCTCCTACCAGGCGGTGAGCGGGGCCGGCCGGGCCGGCGTCGACACCCTGCGCCGGCAGCTTTCCCTGGTCGCCGGCACCGAGCTGGGGACCACCCCCGGTGACGTACGACGGGCCGTCGGCGACGACACCGGGCCGTTCCCGGAGCCGGTGGCGCTGAACGTCGTGCCGTGGGCCGGTTCGCCGCGTGAGGACGGCTGGTCGTCGGAGGAGATGAAGGTGCGGGACGAGTCCCGCAAGATCCTCGGCCTGCCCCAGCTGCCGGTCGCGGTGACGTGCGTCCGCGTCCCCGTGCTCACCGGGCACTCGCTGACCGTGCACGCCTGCTTCGAGGGCGAGGTCACGGTCGCCAAGGCCCGCGAGATCCTGGCCACCGCGCCCGGGGTCGTGCTGTACGACGACCCTGAGGCGGGCGAGTTCCCCACCCCCGCCGACATCGTGGGCACCGACCCGACCTGGGTGGGCCGGGTCCGCCGCGCCCTCGACGACCCGACGGCGCTGGAGTTCTTCGTGTGCGGCGACAACCTCCGCAAGGGGGCCGCGCTCAACACCGCGCAGATCGCCGAACTCGTGGCGGCGGAACTCTCCTGAGGCCCCGGTGGCCGGAAAAACCTTCCGAGATCCGGCCCCTACGTTTGTAGGATCTGCGGGAAGAGTGTGAGCCGATCGATGGTCCTGGCCCCTTGATCAGGACTGTTGCGGCGGCAGAAGATTTTCCTCCCCGCGCCTGCAACCGCTTGCAGGGCGGGGAGCGTCTTTGCGGTCGCCCTTCAAGGGCGCGGAGACGCGTCTTTCCGGCGTGGGGACGCCACTGAGCAGGCGTGGGGACGCCCGTTCACAGATGAGGCACAAGGGAAGAGCGGGTAGGCATGTGGGCGTTTGACGCACGGTCGGTCGTGCTGCCTGGCACGCGAGGGCCGGTGGCGGGGACTGACGCAAAAGTGACGTCCGGCACGTACAACCCTCCTGGGGGGACGCGTGTCCAACTGACGTGGCAGAGGTTCTCGACTTCAGCGCGGCGACCCGCGGTACGGCCCTACGGCCGCCCCGCCGTCCCGTCCGACCCCGCATGCCCGGTGCGCCCGGCGGCATGCCGGTGATCGCGCCCATGCCCGCAGCGCGGCCGACCCGCATCCCCAGTCAGCGTGACGGTTCCGAGGCGGAGAGCGCCGCGGCGGCCGGGACGACCGTCGACCACCTCACGGAGACCTACCGGGCGCACTACCGCTCGCTGCTGGGCCTCGCGGCGCTCCTCCTCGACGACACGGCCTCCTGCGAGGACGTCGTCCAGGAGGCGTTCATCCGGGTCCACTCCGCGCGCAAACGCGTCCGTGACCCGGAGAAGACGCTCGCGTACCTGCGCCAGACCGTCGTCAACCTGTCCCGCTCCGCCCTGCGCCGCCGCATACTCGGCCTGAAGCTGCTGTCGAAGCCGATGCCCGACATGGCGAGCGCGGAGGAGGGGGCGTACGACCAGCTCGAACGCGACTCCCTCATCAAGGCGATGAAGGGCCTGCAGCGCCGCCAGCGCGAGGTGCTGGTCCTGCGGTACTTCGCGGACATGACGGAGGCGCAGGTCGCCGAGACGCTGGGCATCTCGCTGGGCTCGGTGAAGGCGTACGGCTCGCGCGGCATCGCGGCGCTGCGGGTCGCGATGGAGGCGCCGGCATGAGCGGGGACCATAGCGGGCCGTCCGGGCGGCCGGACGAGCATCAGCCGAAGCAATCGCACGCTGGGAACGGAACTGTGAACCACGGCCCCGACGACCAGGGCCCCGACGGGCTCGACTCGGACGAGCTGGCACTGCGCCGCATATTGCACGACGCGGTCCAGGAGATCGAACCGCGCGACGGCACGCTCGCGCATCTGCGCAGAGCGGTGCCGGCCAGGCGGGCACGCAAACGGCAGGCGCTGGTCGGCGCGGCGGCCGCGGTGCTCTTCGTGGGCACGGCCGTCCCGGCCCTGGTGCACGTGTCGAACTCCGGCGGTGCCAACGTCAACTCCTCCAACGCCGGGCACGGCGAGCAGGCGCAGGGGGGCGTCGGCCACGGCAAGGAGACGCAGGGCGGCGAGAGCACGTCCGGCGGGTCCTCCGGCGGTGGGCAGGGGCAGGGCAAGGGCGGTGACAAGGGCAAGGACGGCGGCGCCGGTACCGGTCCGGACGTCGGCACCGGCGGCTCCGGCGACCCGCTGGCCACCAGCACGGCCGGGGTCCCGGCGTGCACCGCGGCCCAGCTCGGCGTCGCCGGCCAGGAGGCGGGCGTCCCCGACTCGTCCGGTGCGGTGTACGGCACCTTCCGCTTCAGCAACATCTCCACCGCCGACTGCACGGTGGCCGGCCCGGGTTCGGTGTCGCTGTCCACGGCGGGCGCGGCCGACCCCACGAAGGTGGGCCAGCTCCGGCATGCCGCGGGTGACCCGGCGACCGGTCTGCCCGACCCGTCCCAGGAGCTTCCCGCCCTCGTCCTCAAGCCCGGTGGCTCGTACGAGGTGAAGTTCGCCTGGGTGCCGTCGGCGACCTGCCCCTCGACGGGAGAGAGCGACGGCGGCGGTTCCGGTGGTCCGGACCCGACCCCCGACCCCACCCCGTCCGAAGGCGCCGGGGGCACCACGACCGGCACCTCGACGGGCGGCGACACCGGTACGGCGGCCCAGCTGATGCGGCAGGACCCGACGGCCGACGGAAGCGTCACGGTGTCCAACACGACCGGGGCGGCGGCGCCCACGGCCGCGGTGACCGTGTCCAACGCGTGCGCGGGGACCGTGTACTGGACGGGCGTACTGCCGGTCGCGTAGTGCCGGCCGGGGGCGTACCGGGGTCAGGCGTTCGCCTTCTCCGGTGCGGTCCCTCCGCCCGGCTCGCCGGGCGCGGGGTCCGTGCCGCCGGCGGCGGGCGCGGCGTCCGGGAGGAGGCCCAGCTCCGCGTCCCGTACGGCCTCCGCCTCGCGGCGCAGCAGCCGGAACCACATGAAGACCACGAAGCCCGCGAAGACGAACCACTCGCCGGTGTAACCGAGGTTCTGGAACGCCTTGAGGTCCAGGCCCGAGTCGTTGACGGAGGCGACCGGCACCGCCTTCATCCCGGAGTCGGCCTCCGTGAGGGTGATCCAGGCGTCGTAGACGTCGTACGGCACCAGGTTGACCAGGGACGCGGCGCTGATCGCCGCCGTCTGGCCGGCGGGCAGGCCGCCCCGGGCGGGGACGCCGTTCTCGCCGGGGACCTCGGACGCCTGGAGCGCCCCGGTGACGGTGACCTCGCCGGACGGGGCGGCGGGGGCCGCGGCCGGGTCGGCGTCGCCGGGCAGCCAGCCGCGGACCACCGGGAGGGCCTTGCCGTCCTCGGTGCGCAGCAGGGTGACCACGTAGCTGCCGCGCTTGCCGTCGAGCTCACGGTCGGGGACGAGCAGCTGCTCGGCGTACCGGCCGCGCGCGATGGCCTCGCGGCCCACCGTGGCCTTGTCCACAGGCAGCAGCTCGGCGAGCGGCCGGGCGGGTTCGCTCCGGTTCTCCGCGGCCTGGTCGCCGGCGCTGCGGTGGTCCTGCACCCGGTCCTCGAACCGGCCGAGCTGCCAGGACCCCATGAACACGCAGAACGGGATGGCGAGCAGCACGAAGACGTTGATCCCCCACCAGCGGGGCGTCAGCAGAAACCGGTACACGCCCCCAACGGTACGGTGCGGCGGGGCGGCGGCGGGGCGCGGGGGGTGCGGTCGTGGCCGGGCGTGGGCGGAGTTTTCCACAGGCTGGGGATCCCGGCCGCACGATGCCGTCCGGACCAGGCACTATGGGGTCATGACTGAGAGCCACGGGTCCGCTTCGCGGGATCACCGGAAGCAGGACGAGGACATGCCGGACTGGGAGCGGCGCTTCAGGGCGCCCCGGGTGTCGCTCCCCGACTGGGCGGAGGACGCCCCGGACCGCGCGCTGTTCGTGTCGAACGCCACGGGCACGTACGAGCTGTACGCGTGGGACCGGGCGACCGGCGAGCAGCGCCAGGTGACCGACCGGCCGAACGGCACGACGGACGGCGTGCTCTCCCCGGACGGCGCGTGGATCTGGTGGTTCGACGACAAGGACGGCGACGAGTTCGGCGTCTGGCGCCGCCAGCCCTTCGACGGCGGCGAGGACGAGCTCGCGGCACCGGGTCTGGACGCCTCCTACCCGGCGGGCCTCGCCCTCGGCCGGGACGGCCGCACCGCGGTCGTCGGCCGCTCCACCGACGAGGAGGGCACCACGATCCACCTCGTGCGCACGGGCGAGCCGCCGGTGGAGATCTACCGGCACCGCGAGTCCGCGGGCGTCGGCGACTTCTCGCACGACGGCACCCTGATCGCCGTCGAGCACACCGAGCACGGCGACGCGATGCACGCGGCGCTGCGCGTGCTGCGCCCGGACGGCTCGACGGTCGCCGAGCTGGACGACACCAAGGGCGGCACCGAGGAGCTGGGCCTGGAGGTGCTGGGCTTCGCCCCGGTGGTCGGCGACGCGCGTCTGCTCGTCGGGCACCAGCGGCGCGGCCGCTGGGAGCCGCTGGTGTGGGACGTGGCGACCGGCGAGGAGACGGATCTGGCGCTGGAGCTGCCCGGCGACGTCAGCGCGGAGTGGTACCCGGACGGGACCGGTCTGCTGATCGTGCACAGCTTCGAGGCCCGCAGCGAGCTGTTCCGCTACGACCTGGGCCGGCGGGCGCTGGAGCGCGTCGACACCCCGGCGGGCTCGGTGTCGGGGGCGACGGCCCGGCCCGACGGCAGCGTCGAGTACCTGTGGTCGTCGGCGGCCGAGCCGTCGGCGGTGCGCTCCACGACCGGCCGGGTGGTGCTGGACCCGCCCGGCATGAGGTCCCCGGGCTCGGTGCCGGTGCAGGACGTCTGGGTGGACGGCCCCGGCGGCCGGATCCACGCGCTGGTGCAGCGGCCGGCCGGCGCCGAGGGCCCGCTCCCCACGGTCTTCGACATCCACGGCGGCCCGACCTGGCACGACAGCGACTCGTTCGCGGCCGGCCCGGCGGCCTGGGTGGACCACGGGTACGCGGTCGTGCGGGTCAACTACCGCGGCTCCACGGGCTACGGACGGGCCTGGACGGACGCCCTCAAACACCGGGTCGGGCTGATCGAGCTGGAGGACATCGCGGCGGTCCGCGAGTGGGCGGTCGCCTCGGGTCTCGCCGACCCGGAGCGGCTCGTCCTGACCGGCGGTTCCTGGGGTGGCTATCTGACGCTCCTCGGCCTCGGCACCCAGCCGGACGCGTGGACGCTGGGCATCGCGGCGGTCCCGGTCGCCGACTACGTGACGGCGTACCACGACGAGATGGAGGCCCTGAAGGCGATGGACCGCACCCTTCTGGGCGGTACGCCCGAGGAGGTGCCCGAGCGCTTCGAGGCGTCGTCCCCGCTGACCTACGTGGACCGGGTGAAGGCCCCGGTCTACATCTCCGCGGGGGTCAACGACCCGCGCTGCCCGATCCGCCAGGTCGACAACTACGTCAAGCGGCTGGAGGCGCGCGGCGCCGTGCACGAGGTGTACCGCTACGACGCGGGGCACGGCTCGCTGGTGGTGGACGAGCGGATCAAGCAGGTGCGGCTGGAGCTGGACTTCGCCGAGCGGCACCTGCCCCCGCGCGGGAAGTAGCCGGGTTCCGGGGCCGCCCGCCCCGGAACCGTCCGGGTCACGTCCCCGACCGCTCCCGGCCCCGGCGTCGGAGCAGTTCGGCCATCCCCCGGCGGGTGGCCGCCAGGACGACCCGGTCCCCGCGCTGCAGGACGTACGTGTCGGGCAGGTCCCACACCCAGCCGGACCGGGCACCGGCCCGGTCGTCGTGGGGCCGCTCGGCGGCCGGGCCGTCCCGGCGTTCGCCGGGCGGGGTCCGGTCCAGCGCCAGCACCCGCCACGCGCCGGGCCGGAACGCCTCGCCGACGGTCCGGTCCTGGAGCTGGGGGTGCCCGCCCACCTCCAGCGTGGCGAACAGCAGCACCCGCCGCTCCACCGGGATGGCGCCCAGGATCTGCCGCCCCGACATCGCCCCGGCGAACGCGGGGGCGGCCAGGTGCGTCACGCTCCGGCTCCGGGTGAAGCCACGCGGGTGCGCGGCCCGCAGGGTGCGGTACACGGCCTTGGCGAAGTCGTCGTCGTACAGCCGCAGGACGACCCGCAGGTCGGGGCGTACGGAGCGGGCGTACAGGGCCGCCTCCAGATTGGTGGTGTCCTCGCTGGTCACCGCGAGGAAGGCGTGCGCGCGATGGATCTTCGCGGCCTCCAGCACGCCCTCCTGGGTGACGTCGCCGAGCACCACCGGCACCCGCAGCCGCCGCGCCGTGGGCATGCCGCGTGCCTCGGGGTCGGACTCGACGCACACCACCGGGATGTGCAGCTCGCGCAGCCGGGTCAGCACCCGGGTGCCGATCTTGCCCAGCCCGAGCAGCACCACGTGGCCGCCCAGCCCGCGCGGCGGCTTGCGCAGCGCGGACGCCGAGCGGAACGTGCCGAGGGCCTCCAGCACCGCCGCCAGCAGCACCGGGAGCAGCAGCAGTCCGGTCAGCCCGGACAGCAGCTGGAGGATCTGGCGGGCCAGCGGCTGGTGGAGCGCGGGCTCGTTGATGGCGAAGAGGTCGAGCAGGATCAGATAGGTGGCGTGCAGCGGGTGATCGCCGCTCACCACGGTCAGCGCCACCGCGAGTCCCGCCACACACGTCACCAGACCGGCGAGGGACCAGCGCAGCCGCCGGGAGAACAGGGAGCCGAACGACGGCATCGGGCTCCGCCCGCCACGGCCCGACGGCATCGCTGGACCGGCGTAGGAGACCTGCTCCAGGACGACCGTGCCGCGTCCCCCGGCCGCCGCGACCTGGGCGGCGTCCGGCAGCATCAGCGGGCCCTGCTCGCCGCTGTCCTCCGAGCCGTCCGCGCCCGCCGGGTCGCTGCGGGTCGTGGACAGCAGCGCCAGGGTGGCCAGGTCGGAGGGGCGGGTCTCGCCCGGCGGCCGCTCCACCGCACGCAGCAGCAGGCCGTCGGTCTGCACGACCTTGCTGGTGCCGGCGACGGCGGTGGCGGTGAGCGCGGGGGCGGCCGTGTCGGCGTCCGACAGGACGGTGGTGGAGGCGTCGAGCCCGCCCTCGCCGGTGCCCGTCGCCAACGAGGCGGCCTGGTCGAGGAGTTCCTCGATGTGCTGGCCGAGCCGGCGGTTGTACAGGCGCAGGACGAGCCGCAGCCGCGGGTTGAGCCGGCGGGCGGTGAGGGCGGCGCGGATGTTGGTCTCGTCGTCGTCGTAGACGAGGGCGAGGGCGGCGGCCCGCTCCACCCCGGCCTCGGCGAGCGTCGTCTCGGTCGGCTCGGCGGCCTCCAGTACCCGGGTGCCGCCCGGTTCACCGGTGACCGGGCCGGTGCCCGCGCGGTTGACGGCCGCGGTCACGGCGCCCAGCAGCGCCGCCGAGGCGGCCCGGGCCCGCCCGACGACCGGCGGCCGTACCGTCCGCTCGGACGGCGGCACGACGAGCGTGACCTGTTCCCGGTAGACGACGCGCAGTTCGGCGGCCAGCCGGTGCGCGAGGCCGTCGTCGCCGCACACCACCATGTGCGCGGTGCCGTCACTGATCGAGGTCTGCTGCGGAACTGCCACGAGGGAGAAGCCTGCCGCATCGTGATCGGTTGTTCCACAGCCTGTGAACTCCCGCTTCGTGGGCCTCCGGTGAGCCCTTGGCGGGACCCGGGGCGCGCACTACCCTGGCCTGTATCTGACGGACCGTCAGAAAATGGGCGGCGGCGCAGCAGCCAGGAGGTAGGCGTGGCCCACACCGAGAGCGGCACGAAGGACCTGCCCAAGGTCATCAGCGTGGACGATCACGTGATCGAACCCGCGCACCTCTTCGAGACCTGGCTCCCGGCCAGGTTCCGGGACCGGGGCCCGAAGCCCCTCACCGCCGGTATCGGCGAACTCGCGTACGTCGGCGGGAAGTACCGGTTCACCACCGATCCGGCCGGCCAGATCACCGACTGGTGGGAGTACGAGGGCGGACTCTTCCCGTACAAGCGCATCATCGCGGCCGTCGGCTTCTCGCGGGACGAGATGACCCTCGACGGCATCACGCGCGAGCAGATGCGGCGCGGCTGCTGGGACCCCGGGGCCCGGCTCGCGGACATGGACCTCAACCATGTCGAGGCCTCGCTCTGCTTCCCCACGTTCCCGCGTTTCTGCGGGCAGACCTTCGCGGAGGCCCGGGACAAGGAGGTCGCCCTGGCCTGTGTGCGGGCCTACAACGACTGGATGGTGGAGGAGTGGTGCGGCGACAGCGGCGGACGCCTCATCCCGCTGTGCCTGATCCCGCTGTGGGACATCGACCTCGCGGTCGAGGAGATCCGGCGCAACGCGGCACGGGGCGTGCGCGCGGTGACGTTCAGCGAGATCCCCACCTACCTGGGGCTGCCGTCGATCCACTCCGGCTACTGGGACCCGTTCTTCGCGGCCTGCGAGGACACCGGCACCGTCGTCAACATGCACATCGGGTCGTCCTCGCAGATGCCGGCCGCGTCCCCCGACGCGCCGCCCGCCGTCCAGGCGTCCCTGAGCTTCAACAACGCCATGGCGTCGATGATGGACTTTCTCTTCTCCGGTGTCCTGGTGCGCTTCCCCCGGCTCAAACTCGCCTACAGCGAGGGCCAGATGGGCTGGATCCCGTACGCGCTGGAGCGCGCCGACGACGTCTGGGAGGAGCACCGGGCATGGGGCGGGGTGAAGGACCTCGTCCCCGAGCCGCCGTCGACGTACTACTACCGGCAGGTCTTCTGCTGCTTCTTCCGGGACCGGCACGGCATCGAGGCCATCGAGACGGTCGGCGTCGACAACGCCACCTTCGAGACGGACTACCCGCACGTCGATTCCACCTGGCCCGAGACGAAACGGGTCGCCGAGGAACACGTCGGCGGGCTGTCCGACGAGGTGGCGTACAAGCTGCTGCGCGGCAACGCGATCCGGATGCTCGACCTGCCCTTCGACCGCGAGGACCGGGCGCTCAGCCCGGCGCCGTGACCGGCGGGTACGTCCAGCCGAACGAGCCGAGCGCGCGGGCCCTGGCCTCCACCACCGCCATCCGCGCGGCCCGTTCGGCGGGGTCGACATGGGCCGCCTGCCCCGTCGCCTGGCCGTCCCACTTGCGGTAGAGCAGCCCCACCCGGGCGGAGAACCAGCCGCGGCTGACCGCGTTGAGCGCGAGCAGCAGACCGGTGTCCTCCGACGCGGGCAGCGCCATCCAGCCGCCGAGCGCCAGCAGCAGGTCCCGGCGGACGCACAGGGTCGCCGGGTGGACCGGGGCGAGATGGTCGTTCGCCCGCCAGGGGCCGACGAGGGCGCCCGGCTCTATCGGGCCGTCGTCCGGGTCGCGCGGGAACGCGGCCGTCGAGCCGTCCGGCAGCAGGTCGAGCACCCGGGACGTCGTCCAGCCGACGGACGGATGGTCTTCGAGGACGGCCAGGTCACGGGAGAGGGCGCCCGGGGTGAGCTGGTCGTCGGCGTCCAGGATCTTGGCGTAGGCGCCCTCGGTGTGCGCGAGGGCGAGGGTGCGGGCCACCCCCGGCCCGCCGGGCCGTCCCTGACGGAACGTCACCCTGGGGTCGTCGGGGACGTAGGGGCGGACGGCGTCGGTGCGGCCGTCCTCCTGTATCACCCAGTGCCACTCCCAGCCGGGCGGTAACTCCTGGGCGCACAGCGACGCGTGGGCCTGCGGCAGGAACGCCGCCGAGGGTCCGTGGACAGCGGTCACGACGACGACGCGCCGGAGCACGGGGGCCCTCACCACCCTTCCACGGACATGCGAAGACCCGACCGCTGGCGACGGGGGATGCACCAGCGATCGGGCTGTGGCCAACAGTAACAAGGCCGCGAGCCTCGTGGGGGCCGCCGGATCGGCTGCGGTGAGCCGTTGTGATCGGGATCACGGAAACCGCTGTCCCGCGCGGCTCCGGCATACCACTTGCGTCCCCGTCCCCTCACGCTGCGCACTGGTCCCAGCGATTCAGTCCGCGCACGGCGGCTCGTAGGACAGCCGGGGCAGGTACTCGTGCCACCGCTCCCGGGTCAGCACGCCCCGGGTCGTCGAGCAGACCCGGCGGATCGCCTGGCCGACGTCCAGGTTCCACAGCCGGACGGTGTCGGTGCCGCTGGAGACGCCGAGCATCCGGCTCGCGGGGCGGAACGCCAGGAAGTTGCCCGTCCTGGCGTTGGGGCTCATCGCCTGCCCGACCGCCGAGGCGTGCTCCGGTTCCCCGACGTCCCACATCCGCACGGTGTTGTCGTTGCCGCCGCTGGCGAGGGTGCGCCCGTCCGGGCCGAACGTCAGGGAGACGACCGCCTCGGTGTGGCCGGTGAGCGGGCGGCCCTGCGCCCGTGCCCCGGCCGGGTCGGTGACGTCCCACAGGCGTACCGAGTCGTCGTCGCCGGCGCTGGCCAGGGTGCGCCCGTCCGGCGCGTAGGCGAGGGAGTTGACCGGCCCGCCGTGCCCGGTCAGCGGGCCGCCGAGGGCCGCCGCCCGTGCGGGCCGGGCCACGTCCCACAGCCGGACCGTGGCGTCCGCGCTGCCGCTGGCCAGGGTGCGCCCGTCCGGGCTGAAGGCGAGCGAGTTGATGTAGCCGCCGTGCCCGGTCAGAGGCTTGCCGAGCGGCACCGCGCGGGAGGGGTCGCGCACGTCCCACAGCCGGATCGTGCGGTCGTCGTAGGCGGTGGCCAGCGTGTGCCCGTCCGGGCTGTACGCGAGCGCGTCGGGGCCCATGAACCGGGTGCGCAGCGTCAGCGGCGGGCCGAGCGGGGACGGGTGGGCGGGGTCGTGGACGTCCCACAGATGGACCGCGCTGCTGCCGGTCAGCACCGCGAGGGTGTGCCCGTCCGGGGAGAACACCAGGGAGCGCTGTCCGCTGTCGCCGGGCAGAAAGGGCTTGTTCAGCAGCACGGGCCGGTCGGGTCTGGCCACGTTCCACAGGCGCACGCTGCCGTCCCGCGCGGCGGTCGCCAGCACCTTGCCGTCGGGCCGGAACGCACCGGTGCGGCCGGTCATGTCGGACGTCGGGATGGACCACAGCCGGACCTTGCCGTCGCCGCTGCCGGTGGCGAGGGTGCGGCCGTCCGGGCTGAAGCCGAGCGCGTACATCTCCCCGCTGCCGCCCGCCAGCGGCTCGCCGACCTGCGAGGCGTCCGCCGGGTCGCTGACGTTCCACAGGCTCGCGGTGCTGTCCGCGCTGGCGGCGGCGAGCATGGTCCCGTCCGGGTTGAACGCCACCGACCAGACGGGCCCCAGATGCCCGGTCAGCGGGCTGCCGATCTGGTGGGCGCGGGCCCCGTCGGAGACGTCCCACAGCCGTACGGTGTCGTCGGCGCTGCCGCTGGCCAGGGTGCGCCCGTCGGGGCTGAAGGCCACCGAGTGCACCAGCCCGGTGTGCCCGGTCAGCCTGGCCAGCCGCTCGGGCCGGCGCCGGTCGGTCACGTCCCACAGCCGTACGGTGTCGTCGTCGCCGCCCGCGGCCAGCGTCCCGCCGTCCGGGCTGAACGCCACCGAGCGCACGGCGGCCTCCGCGCCGGTGAGCGTGGCGAGCGGGGCCGGGTGCCCGGGGTCGGCCACGTCCCACAGGCGGACCGTGCGGTCCTCGCTCACGGAGGCCAGGGTGCGGCCGTCCGGGCTGAACGCGACCAGGTAGACCGTGCCCTCGTGCCCGGTCAGCGGCGCGCCGAGCGGCCGCGGCCGCGCCGGGTGCCGCACGTCCCACAGCCGTACGGTGCCGTCGTCGGCGGCGCTGGCGAGGGTGCGCCCGTCGGGGCTGAAGACCGCGCTGCTCACCCAGCTGCGGTGCCCGGTCAGGGGACCGCCCAGCGCGCGGGGGCGCCGTGTGTCCGACACGTCCCACAGGCGGACGGTCCGGTCGTAGCCGGCGGTGGCCAGGACCTTGCCGTCGCGGCGGAACGAGGTGAGGTAGACCGCGCCGGAGTGGCCGCTCAGCGGGGTGGCCAGGGGCGCGTTCACGATCGAGATGAGCCGGCTGCCGGTCTCCTCGTCGGCCGGGCGCAGCCGATGGGCCACCAGGTCGAGCTGGGCGGACAGCGAGGGGTCGGTGTACTGGAAGCGGTCGGCCTCGGCCAGCACCTGCGCGAACAGGGCGTCGTTGCGCTGCTTCCACGCCACCGCCGCGGCTCCGACCGCGACCAGCGCCAGCGCGACGAGCGCCGCGATCCCGCCGCGCAGGATCCACACGGTGCGCCGGCGCAGCCGGACGGAGGCGGCCAGGAAGTCCACGGCACCGCGGGTGAGGACGGTGTCCCCGGCGGACCGCGCCCACTCGTGCGCCTGCTCCAGCCGGGAGCCCCGGTACAGCAGGGCGGAGTCCCGGTCGGACTCCTCCCAGGCCCGGCCGTCCTCCTCCAGGCGCTGGCGCAGCAGGTTGCCCTGCCGGTCCTCCTCGATCCAGTCCCGCAGCCGGGGCCAGGCGTGCAGCAGGGCCTCGTGGGTGATCTCCACGGTCTCCGCGTCCAGGGTCACCAGCCGGGCCCGGACCAGCGCCTCCAGGGACTCCTCCGTCTTGGCCGGGTCCGCCGCCTCGGCCGCGAGCTGGCGGCGGGTGCCGCGGCGCCGGGTCGCCTGGGTGTCCTCGCCGATCCGGACCAGGCGCAGCAGCAGCAGCCGGGCGGCGGTGCGGGCCGCCGGGTCGAGCCGGGCCCAGGCGCGTTCGGCGGTCGCGGCGACGGCTCCCTGGATGCCGCCGGCCGCGCGGTACCCGGCGAGCGTGAGCCGCCCGGCCTTGCGCCGCTGCCAGGTGGCGAGCATCGCGTGCGACAGCAGGGGCAGCACACCCGCGTCATGGGCGCCGCGCGGGCCGTCCGCGCCCACCTCGCGGGCGATCAGCTCGGCGAGCCCCGGTTCCAGCTCCAGACCGACCGCCTTGGCCGGGCCGGTGACGGCCTCCCGCAGCTCGGTGGTGGTGAGGGGGCCGAGGACCATGTGCCGGTGCTGGAGGGCGTCGGCCAGCTCGGGGTGGACCAGGCACTGTTCGTAGAAGTCGGCGCGGATGCCGAGGACGACCAGGGCGGGAGCGGGGGCGCCGGGCCCGGGCGGGGCGCAGGCCGCGTGCAGGACACGGACGAAGGCGCGGCGGTCGGCCTCGTCGGCACAGAGAGTGAAGGTTTCTTCGAACTGATCGACGATCAGTACGGGGGGCGCGGGCGCCACGTCGGAAGGCGACCCGGGCGGGCCGGTGGCGGAGGTCTCGCGCCGGGCCCAGTCGAGGACGGCCGCGTGCACGTCCCGCACGAGGTCCGCGTCACCGTCCTCCGCGCCGTCCGGTCCCCGGGCGGTGGACACAGTGGCCACCGCGTCTGTCAGCTCCGGCACCCGGCGGACCAGCTCGCCCAGCGGATCGGCGCCCGGCACGAGCTGGAGCACGGCGCCCGCCCGGGGCGCCTCGGCACCGCCCAGCGCGCCGCCCCGCACGGCCGGCACCAGACCGGCGTTGAGCAGGGAGGACTTCCCGGCGCCCGAGGCACCGACCAGCATCACCAGGCCGCCGGTGCGCTCCGCCGCGCGGAGCCGGGCGACCAGGGCGTCCGTGCTGCGCTCCCGGCCGAAGAACCAGCGGGCGTCCTCCTGCCGGTAGGAGGCCAGCCCCCGGTACGGGCACACCCCGCCGGCCACCGCCGCCGGGGCCGTCTGCTCCGGTTCCTGTCCCTGGCCCGACGTGGCCCGCTCCCACAGGTGCTGCCACTGCGCCAGGTCGTACAGACCGGCCGACACGGGCGAGGGCCGCAGCCGCCGGGCCTGGGGGATGAGGACGTGCAGGACCGCCGAGAGCGCGGTGAACTGCGCGGGCACGTTCCTGGCCCGCCGCCAGTCGCTGATCCGCTGGGCGGACACCCGCACGGGGCGTCCCCGCTCGTCCACCCGCTGCAGCCGGACGACCGCCTCGGCCACGCTCTTCAGGGGTGGGTTCCCGGCCTCCTTGTAGAGCAGCGCGAGCCGTTCCGCGAAGGCCGCGCGCGCCGCCGACTCGGAACTCAAGACCGTCACTCCCTCACTCGCGCGCCACCTGGTCTTCCGGACCGGAAAACTCACCCTATACGGCTGACCTGCGAGGAAGGCCCGCTCCGGAGACCGGAGCCTCCTCCCGGGCACCCTCCGACTGGCAGGATCACGACGCAAGTGCGGGAGCCGCAACGCGCCGCCGAGGCGGGCCCACCAGCCGCAGAGCCCGAAGCCCCCTCACCCGGCGCCGTACGTTCTCGGACAGCTTTCACACCTCGCTGTCCGCGGGAGTCGCGAGCGCGTCGCGCCGCCGTCCTCCCGCCCGACCCGCCCGGACCCGCGCCGGTCCACGGAGCGCGGAGACACGCCGAGGACCGGCCCGCGCGCCGCCGTCCGGCACCGGTCCCCACGAGGGGAGGGACCGGTGCCGGACGACGCGGTCACCGGTGTCCGGGCCCTGACGCGCGTGAACCCCCGAAAGCTGTGATGGTGGTGGGGGAGGGGGCCGACAGGCCGGTCTCGCGCTGCAAGGCGGTGAACGAGGTGGCAGAGAGCGACGACATAGCCCCCGCACCGGGCGCCCCCCACGCGGATCCCCTCGGGGACCCGTTCCTGCGGACCCGCTTCGCGCAGCCCGCCCGGCCGGCCACGTTCCTGCGCCGCGCCCGCCTGGTCCACCATCTCGACCAGGCCCTCGGCACCCCGCTGACCATGGTCAACGGGGCCGCCGGGGCCGGCAAGACCCTGCTGGTCGCCGACTGGGCGGCCGGGCTGGAACGCCCGGTGGTCTGGCTGACCCTCGACCCGTCCCTGTGCGGCCCGGGGATGTTCTGGGCCCATCTGCTGCAGGCGCTGCGCACCCACGGGGTGCCGGTCGCCCACGGCGTCGGCACGCCCGCCGACGCCGGCCGTGTGCACCACACGCTGCTCACCCGGCTCGCCGCCCGGCTCGGCACCGACGGCGACGAACTCGTCGTGGTGCTCGACGAGTTCGACCGGATCGGCACCCCCGAGATCGCCGAGCAACTGGAATTCGTCCTGCACCACGCCGGGCCCGGCCTGCACCTGGTCGTCGTCACCCGCAACGAGCCGCTGCTGCCGCTGCACCGCTACCGCGCGGCCGGCGCCATCACCGAGATCCGCAACGCCGAGCTGGCCTTCACCCCCCAGGAGACGGTCGCGCTGCTGCGGCGGCACGGACTGCGCCTGTCCGTGCAGGCCGCGGCCGCCCTCGTCGAACGCACCGGGGGCTGGGCCGCCGGCCTGCGGCTGTGTGCCCTGGCGGCCCAGCAGCGCCCCGACCCGGAGGCGTACCTCAAGGAGTTCGAGGCCGGGCACAGCGCGGTCGCCGACTTCCTGCTCGCGGAGGTCCTCAAACGGCAGCCGCCCGCCACCCAGGACCTCCTGCTGCGGGTCAGCGTCCTGGAGCGCTTCTGCGCCGACCTCGCCAACGAGCTGACCGGCCGCGGCGACGCCGAGGCGATCCTCGCCGGGCTGCACCGGGAGAACGCCTTCGTCGAGGACCTCGGGCACGGCTGGTACCGCCTGCACCCGCTGTTCCGGGAGATCCTGCGAGCGCACCTGCGCGAACGCTCCGCCGAGCTGGAGCCCCGGCTGCACCTGCGGGCCGCGCACTGGCTGGGCCGCTCCGGCCACCTGCCGGAGCTGCTGACGCACGGCGCCGCGGCCGGGGAGTGGGACTTCACCGCCGGGGCCCTCGTCGACGACCTGGCGATCGGGCAGCTCTTCACCGGACTGCGCACCGGCCACCTCGTCGACCTGTTCTCCGGCATGGACACGGCTGCGTCCAGCCCCGCCGCCGAGCTGGTCCGGGTGGCACGCGACCTCTCCCGCGGCGACCTCGACCACGCCCTGGCCCGCCTCGGGCCCGTCCGCGAGCGGCTGGCCGCCGCCGGACCCGGCACCGCCGCGGGCCGGCTGGGCTGCGCCCTGCTGGAGGCGCTGGCGGCCCGGGTCACGGGCTCCCCGCAGCGCGCGGAGGACGCGGTGCGCGCGGCGCGCGAGGTCCAGCACGAGCTCCCCGCCGACCTGCTGGACAAGCACCCGGAACTGTCCGCGCTGCTGCTGACCCACCTCGGCTCGGCCCGGCTGTGGGCGGGCGACCTCGACGAGGCGCGGGCGGCGCTCACCACCGTCGCCGGCACCACCACCGGGGCGGCCACGGCGCTGCCCCGGGCGGACGCCCTGGAACTGCTGGCGCTCATCGACCACCTCGACGGCCGGCCGGCCACGGCGGAGCGCAAGGCGTCCGCCGCCCTCGCCGAGACCGACCGGTACGGCCTGGCCGAAGGCGCCGGCACCGGGCTCGGGCACGTGGTCCTGGCCGCCGTGGCCGTCGAACGCGACGACCTGACCGAGGCGCGGGACCTGCTCGACCGGACGCCCGGTCCGGCGGTCCACGACCCGGTCACGGCCGCGGGCCGCTCGCTCACGACGGCCCGGCTGCTGCTGGCCCGCGGCAGGGCGCGTGCCGCGCTGGAGGCCGCCGAACCCGTTGTGCCCGCCGCCGTCCGCTCCCCCTGGCAGCGGCTGCACACCGCGCTGGTCGCCTCGTCCGCCCACCTCGCGGAGGGGCGGCCCGACCTGGCGACGAAGGTGCTGGAGCGGCTCGGCGGCGACCACCCGGTCCTCGCCGTCGCCGCCGCCCGGGCCCGGCTCGCGGCGGGCGACCCGCACGGGGCGCTCGGGTTGCTCGACCCGACCGGGACCGTCGGGGGCGCGGGCCCCGCGGTGCACGTGCGCGCCACGCTGCTGCGGGCGCAGGCCGCGCACACGGCCGGGGACACCGCGACCGCCCGCCGCCTGGTCGCCCAGGCGGTCGCGGAGGCCCGGCACGAGCGGCTGCGGCGGCCCTTCCGGGAGGCCGGCCCCTGGATCGAGCCCTACCTGGCCGCCGGGCCGGCGGTGGGGCCCGCCAGGGGTGCGCTGCCGTTCCCGGTGGAGCCGCTGAGCGGGCGGGAACGGGACGTGCTGCTGCGGCTCGCCCAGATGATGTCCACCGAGGACATCGCCGCCGACCTGTACGTGTCCGTGAACACGGTCAAGACGCATCTGAAGAGCGTCTACCGCAAGCTCGCCGTCAACCGCCGCAACGACGCCGTCCGGCGGGCGCGCGAACTGGACCTGCTGTGACGGTCCGGAGCGCCGACGGGCAGCGGTCGACCGCGCGGGAGCGCCGGGCGCGGCTGCGGGCGCACGCCGACTACACCGGCGGCGTCTACGGCTCCATGCTGGCCGCTTCGGTGGTGATCGGCGCCGGCGCCCTGGGCACCTACCACCGCATCGAACTCGTGGTGCTGCTGCTCCTGACCGGACTGGTCTTCTGGGCCGCGCACGTGCACGCCCAGCTGTTCGGCGCGCGGCTCGCCGACCGGCCGTGGAGCGGAGGGACCGTCTGGCAGGTGTGCCGCGAGGAGTGGCCGATCGTCAAGGCGGCCGTCCCGCCGGCCGTGGCCGTGGCGGTCAGCCCGCTGTTCGGCCTGGACCTCGCCGGCACCGCGTGGCTGGCCCTCGCGGTCGCCGTCGCGGGGCAGGTGGGCTGGTGCGTGGCGGCGGCGGCGCGGGCCGGCGCGACCCGGCGGCTGATCGCCCTCAGCGCCGCCGTCAACCTGCTCCTCGGCCTCCTCATCGTCCTGTTCAAGATCGTCGTGTCGCACTGAGCCGCCCGCCGCGCCCGGCTCACCTGCGCCGGGTGAGGTGGGGGCCGCGGCCGGGCGCGACGATGGCAGCACTGCCATCGGCTGTCGGCGGGAGAGCAGCACATGCGCTACGAGATCCGCGTCGAGGGGCATATGTCGGAGACGCTGGCCGGCCTCTTTCCGGAACTGGACCACGTGGTGATGTTCGGGCAGACCGTGCTGTTCGGACCGATCGTCGACGACGCGCACCTGTACGGCCTCCTGGCCCGCTGCCAGTCGCTGGGCCTGCGCGTGGTGGAGATGCGGCAACTGCCCGAGTGAGCGCCGCGCCCCGTCGTTCCGTACGGCCGTGTCAGACGTCCCGGGCCTCGACCCGGCCCGCCGCCACCGCCGTGCCCAGCGCCTCGTGGTCCCGTTCGTTCTGGTCGGCGTAGGCCCGCGCGAACTCCGTCAGGGCGTGGTCGAAGCGGTCGCCGGCCCCCAGGTAGGCCGCGATGGCCACCGGGTCGCCGGAACGGGCGTGCGCCCGGGCCAGGCTGCCGCCGCACACCTGCCCGAACAGGTACAGCGTCGCCGGGTCCCAGAGCTCCGGGCGGGCGATGCCCTTCCAGTCCCGCAGCTGGCGTACGTAGAAGTCCCGGCCGCGTCCGTCCAGGCCGCTGACGACATGGGTCCAGCCCAGGAAGATGTCGCTGGTCGTCTGGATCAGCCGCTGGCCCGTGACCACCCGGCGGCCCTGGTTGTCGAAGCGTTCCCCGCCGGTGTGCGCGGCCAGCACGGACTCCTGCGCCTCCTTGGCCTGGAGCAGCAGCGGATCGTCGTCGTCGCGGCCGAGCATCAGGACGATCCAGCAGCGGGTGCCGACGCTGCCCACGCCGACCACCTTGCGGGCGACGTCCACCATCCGGTAGCGGCGCAGCAGATGGCGGCGCTCCGACGACAGGGTCTTCGCATAGCCCTCGATCACGGCCTGCAGCTCCTTCTCCTGCCGGTCCGTGGACGCGTCGCTCGGCAGGTCCCGCAGCGGGGTGATCAGCGGCGGGTCCGGCGCGATCACCCGGCCCGCGGGGGTGCGCCGGGTCAGCTTCTCGAACGCCTGCATATGGGTGCGGGTGCGGGCCTTCGCGGTCGCCTCGGTGGTGCGGCGCCGGGTCTTCCTGCTCATCGCGGACGCCAGCAGCGCGCGCATCCGGTCGACGTCGTCCTGCGCGTACCAGATGTCCAGGGTCCGCATGCCGGCGAACTCCCGCATCCGCGTCCGGTAGCCGCGCACGCACGCGCGGACGGCCTCGCCCTGCTCGCGCTCGTCGAACCCGTTCGCCCGGGCGGCGATCACGAAGCTGGCCGCGAGCCGCTTGACGTCCCACTCGAACGGGCCGGCCAGGGTCTCGTCGAAGTCGTTGATGTCGAAGACCAGATGGCGCTCGGGCGAGGCCAGCAGACGGAAGTTGAGCAGATGGGCGTCCCCGCACAGCTGGGCGGTGAGGCCGCTGTGCGGGTGCCGCCCGAGGTCCATCGCCATGACGGCCGCGGCGCCCCGGTAGAAACGGAACGGCGACTCCAGCATCCGGGCGTAGCGGATCGGCACCAACTCCGGTACCCGGGTGGCCGACTGATTCTCGATCACCTCGACCGGGTCGGTGCGGCCGGCCGCGTCGTAGCGGGCCTGGCCCGAGCGCGGGGCGCGCTTGCGGGCGTTCCTGCCGTGGGCGGTCCGCTCGGCCGGTGACAGGGAGGAGGTGAACGCGCTCGGGATCGTCATGGCTCGCCCTCCACGTCCGTGCGGCCGGTGTCGGCGGTCGCGGTGCGCGGCCGCGTGACCCGGGCGCACCGGCGGACCCTCCCAGCGTCCACCCCATCCCCGGAGCGCCCCGCGCGGATCACCCGCCAGGGGTGACCCGGCGAGTGGCCGGGCGGAGGCACGCTGATGCGGTGAGGGGTGCCGCACCCCGTCCCGTCGGCGGACCGGTGACGACGGCCGTACCACGCGAGGAGGAGCCATGACCATGTCGCGTGGCCCGGCGCCGCACACCGGATCCGATCCTCTGGCCGGCGGGACGGCCCCCTCCCCCGACCAGCAGACCGAACGTCTGCCGGCAGCCCTCGGCGGCTCCTGGAAATGGCTGCTGGCCTCGGCCGTGGCCACTATCGTGCCCGGCGCCGTGGCGCTGGCCTGGCCGGACGCCACCCTGTACGTCCTCGCGGTGATCATCGGGCTGTACCTGCTGGTGACCGGAGCCTTCCGGTTCGTCGCCTCGCTCGAGCGGGCCCAGGGCGACCGGCACCTGGAGCTGCTCGTGGCCGTGCTCTTCGTCCTGGCCGGGGTGCTGTGCCTGCGCCACCCGCTGCAGACCGTCGCCGCGCTCTCCCTGATCGTCGGCGCCGTCTGGGTCGCCACCGGCATGCTGACCGCCTGGACCGCCCTCGCGCTGAAGGGCATCCCGCACCGCGGGATCGTTCTCGGCGCCGCGGGGCTCGGCGTCGTCGCGGGCATCGTCGTCCTGGCGCTGCCCGGCGAGTCGGCCGTCGTCCTGACCCGGCTGCTCGGCCTGTGGCTCGTCCTGCTCGGCCTGGCCGAACTGGGTGTCGCCTTCGCCTGGCGGGCCGCCCTGCGCCAGGCGCTGCCCGAGCCGCCGCCCCCCGGCCCACCGGCGGCCGCCTGAGCGACCGAGGAGGCGCCCATGCCCCCGCAGGCCGGCCCCGAGCCCTCCGGTCACCGCACACCCGGCCCACGGACGCTCTCCGCGGAGGAGGCCGCCGACTACGAGCGGCTGCGCCGGGCGTCCGCGCAGCGGCACCGCAGGGCGCGCTACGCCGGTTCGTCGTTGCTGCTGCTGGTCACCCTGCTGCTCTCGGTGCCGGCCGTGGTCGCCGCCTGGACGGCCGACACGGTCTCCGACACCGACCGGTACGTCGACACCGTCGCGCCGCTGGCCTCCGAACCGGCCGTGCAGGACGTCGTCACCGACCGCCTGACGGCCCGGGTCGTCGCCGAAGTCGACGTCGACGCGGTGACGAAGGAGTTGGCCGAGACGCTCGCCGACGCCGGGGCGCCGCCCGCCGTCGTGGAGCGGACCCAGGCGCTCTCCGGGCCGTTGAAGGCCGCCGTGTCCGACGCCGTGCACGGCATCATCGACCGCGTGGTCACCGGCGACACCTTCCAGGAGGTGTGGGTGGACGCCAACCGCCGGGCCCACGCGGCGGTCGTCGGCATGCTGACCGGCGACGACAACGGGGCGGTGCGCGCCGAGGGCGACAGCGTCAAGCTGGACCTGGGCGCCCTGATCGACGAGGTCAAGCAGCGCCTGGTCGCCCAGGGCTTCGGCAAGGCGTCCGCGATCCCCGCGCCGGACGCGCAGATCACCCTGTTCCAGACCGACAAGCTGGACGAGGCACAGGGCGCGCTGCGGCTGCTCGACGTCATGGGCGTCTGGCTGCCGGTGGTCACGGTCGTGCTGGCCGCACTGACCGTGTGGACCGCGCCGGCGCACCGCGTGATGCTGCTGATCACGGCCTCCGGCATCGCCGTCATGATGATCCTGCTCCTCGTCGGGCTGGCCGTCGCCCGCCGGGTCTACCTGGACTCCGTGCCCCCCTCGGTCCTGCCCACCGACGCCGCCGCCGTCATCTACGACACCTTCGTGCGCTTCCTGCGCGACACCACCCGCACCCTGCTGGTCGTCGCCGTGATCACGGCGCTCGCCGCCTATCTGTTCGGCCCGGGCCGGGTCGCCCGCTGGGTGCGGAGGCAGTCGGCGCGCGGCACCGGCGCCGCCGGGCACGCCCTGCGCGACGCGGGGGTGCGCACCGGAGCGGCCGGGCGCCGGCTGGACACCCACCGGTCCTGGGCCACCGGCATCGTCATCGGCGCCGGGGTGCTGACCCTGCTGCTGTGGAACCGGCCCACGGTGGGGGCGGTGGCCCTGGTCGCCGGGCTGGTGGTGGTCGTCCTCGCCCTGGTGGCCGTGGTGGCGGCGACTGCGGCCCCGCGGGCGGCGGACGGCCCGGCGACGGGGGACTTCACCCGCCCCGGGTGAGGTCGTTCGACGTGAACATGCGCAGGCTGATGGCAGCGGGACCGCTGGACGGGCCCGCACGCCGCGACGGAGGAGAGCGATGACCGGTCACACCTACCTCGCCTACGACTATCCGCTCCTCAGCATGTTCTGGACGCTCCTGTGGTTCTTCGTGTGGATCATGTGGTTCGTCCTGCTGTTCCAGATCATCGGTGACATCTTCCGGGACGACTCGCTGAACGGCTGGGGCAAGACCGGTTGGCTGATCTTCGTGATCGTGCTGCCGTTCCTCGGGGTCTTCGTCTACCTCATCGCCCGCGGCAAGGAGATGGGGGGCCGCGAGATCGCCCACGCCCAGGCGCGGCAGCGTGCGTTCGACGACTACGTGCGTGAGCGGGCCGGCGAGTCCGGCGGCCGCAGCAGCGCGGACGAGCTGGCCAAGCTCTCCGACATGCGCAACCGCGGTGACATCAGCGACGACGAGTTCCGCCGGGCCAAGGAACTCGTCCTCAGCGGCGCCGGACCGTCGGCCGGCACCTCCATCCCGCCCTCGTCGGGCTCCCGGGTCTGACCGCCCGGGACGAGCACACGGGGACCCATGAGGGACCCCGGGAAACAAGGAATCGAGGCACATATGGCCACCTCACACTCGCGGCAGGACCAGACGACCAAGTACGCGTGGACCGCCGGCCTGACAACCTTCGCCGCGGTCATGCTCACGATCTCCGGTCTCATCGCGATCTTCCGCGGGATCATGGGGATCGCCCAGGACGATGTCTTCCTCGTCACCAACAACTACGTGTTCGAGTGGGACCTCACCGGCTGGGGCTGGCTCCACGTCATCCTCGGGGCGATCGCTGTAATCATCGGCATCGGCCTGTTCCAGGCGCCGATGTGGGCCAGGGTCGGCGGCGTGGTCATCGCCGCGCTGATCATGATCGCCAACTTCCTGTCGCTGCCGTACTACCCGGTGTGGTCCGTGGTGACCATCGCGATCTCCGGATTCGTGATCTGGGCCCTGTGCGTCGGCCGGCGGGACGACACGCGCGCATACTGAACCCCCGGCCCCGGCGGCGGGCCGGGGCCCTTCTCACGCCCTCGGCTCGTCCGTGCGCGGCGTGACCGCCTCGCCCTGGATCACCCGCGGCGCCGGCCCCTCGTCCCCGTCCTTCATCGCCTTGGCCTCGGCCTTCAGGATGCGCGCCGACTTGCCCGCCGAACGGGCCAGCTCCGGCAGCTTCTTCGCGCAGAGGACGGCTATGACGACGATGAAGATGATCGCGATCTCGCTCAGTCCGAACATGAGGTCCGCTCCTCCTGGTGACCCGGGCGGCCCGGCCGCGACGGCGGACCGTACCGGCTGAAATCTACAGCAGTGTAGATAGCGGCGGGAGACCGTCTCTGCTTTCCTTACGGCGGACCGTTGTAGAGGGCCGACGTGACGCGCGGGCCGTCGGGAGGGGAACAGGGCATGGCGGAACGACGACAAGGCTCCCGGCGTCGGGGGCAGGGCGAACTGGAGGCACTCGTCCTGTCTGCGCTGGGCGAGGCGGACGGCCCGGCGACGGCCGGCTGGGTGCAGGAACGCCTCGGCGGCGACCTCGCCTACACCACCGTCATCACCATCCTGACCCGGCTGCTGGCCAAGGGCGCCGTGACCCGGGAGCGCTCGGGCCGCTCCTTCGCCTGGACCCCGGCCTCCGACCAGGCCGGTCTCGCCGCGCACCGGATGCGCCGGGTCCTCGACGCCGAGAGCGACCGGGAGGCGGTCCTCGCGAGCTTCGTCACCGGTCTCGGCCCCGACGACGAGCGGCTGCTGCGCGACCTGCTCGGCCGGGCCGGACACACGGATCGGACGCACGGCGAAGGGGAAGACTGACGCCTCATGGGGGTCTTCGTCTTTCTGCCGCTCGTCCTGCCGCTCACGGCCTGGCCGATCGCCCGGCTGGCCGAGCAGCATCTGCACCCCCGCACCGCGACCCGGCTGGTCACCGCGGTCGCCGCGGTGATGGCGGCGTGCAGCACCGTCTGCCTGGCCCTGGTGATGGTCGTGGGCACCGCCCAGCTGCCCGGCAACCCGCTGCCCGACGGCTGGTCCGACCCCGAGGTGCGGGCCGCCGTGCCCTACGACGAGGTCGTCGGCAAGGCCGCGATCCCGGCGCTGTGCGCGGTAGTCGCGGCCTGCGCCCGGACGCTGTGGCGGCACGCCCGGGTACGCCACCGGGCCCACCGCGCCCTGGCCGGGCTGCCCGCGACCGGCGTGGCCGTCCTCCCCGACGAGACGCCGTACGCGTACGCCCTGCCCGGCGGCAGACGGGACCGCGTGGTGGTCACCACGGGCCTGCTGGAGCGACTGCGGCCCGCTGAACGCCGGGCGCTGTTCGCGCACGAGCGGGCCCATCTGGCCGCCGGGCACCACCGGTTCCTGCTCACCGTGCAACTGGCCGCCCGGGCCAACCCGTTCCTGCGCCCGCTGCGCACGGCGGTCGCGTACACCGCGGAACGCTGGGCGGACGAGGAGGCCGCGCGGCGTATCGGAAGCCGCCGGACCGTGGCGCGCGCGATCGGCAAGGCCGCCCTGGTGTCCCGGGGCACCCCCGCGCCCACCCTGGCCGGCTTCGCGGCACCCGGGCCGGTGCCCCGCCGGGTCGCCGCCCTGCTCGGCCCGGAACCCGTCGTGCGCCGCTGGCCGTCGCTGTTCACCGCGGTGGGCCTCGCCGCGTGGTGCGCGGCCGCCGGGACGGCCGTGTCCGCGATGTCCTCCGCGAACGCCGCGGTGACCATGGTCCTGATCCTGCACGCGGCGACCCCGCTCTGACTCCCCGCGCCACCGGGGAAGGTGACCTGGTCGCGGCCGCCGGGCAACGGAAGGGACGCGGATCGACGTCTGTGACAGGGGGGACCCACGGCCGGTCCGGTCGTCGTATGTCCGTATCCATGTAGGGTCGACGGACCCATGGGGGAGGGAACCGGTGAGCGGAACAGGGAGGCGGCGCATGGCGTCGTCCGGTGCGCGCAGGACCCGGCTGACGCGGAGGGGCCGGATAGTGGCCTGGACCGTCGGCGTCACCTCGATGGTCGTCCTCGGGGTGGCCGGCGTCGGAGCCTGGGTCTACCAGGACCTCGACGGCAGCATCCGCTCGGCCGACGTGGACGACAAGATCGGCGGCGACCGCCCGGCGAACCTCAGCCCGGGCTCCAAGAACATCCTGGTCGTCGGCTCCGACAGTCGCGACGGCGCGAACGCCGTGTACGGCAAGGACCTGACCACCATGCAGTCCGACACGCTGATGGTGCTCCATGTGCCGGCGAACCGGAAGTGGGCCACGGTCGTGTCGTTCCCCCGTGACTCCTGGGTGGAGATACCGGCCTGCGACCGCGGGAACGGCAGCAGCTCCAGCCCCCACCACGCCAAGATCAACGAGGCGTTCGCGATCGGCGGTTCCAGCGGTGAGGTCTCCGGGGCCGCCGCCTGCTCCATCAAGACCGTCGAGGCGCGGACGGGGCTGCGCATCGACCACTTCATGTCCGTCGACTTCCAGGGCTTCAAGGGCATGGTGGACGCACTCGACGGCATCGAGGTCTGCCCCGAGGAGGCCATCCACTCCGAGAAGGCCCGCCTGGACATGAAGGCCGGCTGCCAGACCGTCGCCGGCGAGAAGGCCCTCGGCTACGTCCGCGTCCGCTACGGCGTCGGCAACGGCTCCGACATCGGGCGCATCGGACGCCAGCAGGAGTTCATGAACGCCCTCGTCGAGAAGGCGCAGGACCGGCTGACGAGCCCCACGTCCCTCTACGGCTTCCTGAAGTCCGCCACCAAGTCCCTGACCACCGACCCCGATCTGGCCGGAATCAAGCCGCTGTACTCGCTCGCGTCGGAGCTCAAGGGCATCCCGAGCGACCGGCTCACCTTCGTCACCGTCCCCAACTACCCGCGCGAGGCCGACGTCCCCACCGACAAGGCCAACGTCGCCTGGCAGTACCCGCACGCCACCGACCTGTTCAGCGCCCTGGCGAAGGACAAGGAGGTCGACGGAGACCGTCTGAAGGCGCAGACGAAGGTCCCGCTGTACGCCTCCTCGGTACGGATCCAGGTCCTCAACGGCACCTCGACCCCGGGCCTGGCCGGCACGGTCGCCGGCAAGCTGCGCGAGGCCGGCCTGACGGTCACCGGCACGGGCAACGCGCCCGAGCCGTCCGCCCCCTCCGAGATCACCTACCCGGCGGGCCAGGAGCAGCAGGCGAGGGCGCTGGCCGCGCACCTGCCGGGCGCGCCGGCGCCGCGCGCGGCGGACGGCAACGCGGGGGCGGGCGTGATCACGCTGGTCGTCGGCGACGATCTGGACGTGGCCCGCATCCGCTGACGGTGCGTCCGTGCCGGGCGACCCGTGCCGTCACGGGCCGGCCCGGCACATCCGCGCTCCGGCCGGTCAGAGGTCGAACTCGTGCGGCGGCAGACCGAGGGCGTAGCACGCCTCCCGGACCACGCCCTGCTCGTCCTTGTCGAAGTGCCCGTCGGCGCCGCCGATGACGATGCCGATCTGGATGACGGCACGCGCCTCGGCGGGCTTCTTCTTCGCCTTGGCGATCTCCTGCATCACGCTCACCTTGCCGAAGTCGAAGTCGGTGGTGAGGCGGTTCAGGTTCTCCTCGAAGCGGCGGCGCAGATCGTCGGCGGGGAAGTTCTGCAGCACCTCGTTGCCGGCGATGAGCTGGGCGACCCGCTGCCGCTCGGACGGGTCGACGGTGCCGTCGGCCGCGGCGACGAGCGCGCACATGGCCATGCTCGCGTCGCGGAAGGCGCCGCTCTTGAGGTCGTTCTTCTTCGCCACCAGCTGGGTCTGCATCGTCGATGCCGACTCCTTGATGCGGTCCCACAGGGCCATGCGGACTCCTCGGTCGCTCGTGCCACGGTTACTTCTACAGCGATGTAGAAGTTATCAGGTGCCCCGCCGGGCAAGGCCCTAGTCCTCGCCCTCCCCCTCCTCGTCCTCACCCTCGAAGAAGTCCCCCACCTCGTCGATGACTTCGGCGGCGACCAGACCACCGGCCACCCCGACCGCCAGCCCGGCCGCCCCGGCGGCGACGGCGGTCCCCACCCCCGGCCCGGAGTGGTGCCCGTGCGGCCGCGGGACGTGATGCCCGGGGTAGGCGTCGTGCCCGTGCCCGTCCCCGTACGACGCCCGGCGCTCGGCCAACCGTCGTACCCACCCCTCGACTTCCGCGTTCCAGTCCCGGATGTCGTGGTGCCCGACGGTGACGTGGGTGAGCGCGTCATGACCGTCGGAGAACAGCCCTCCGCGCTTGTCGGCCTCCAGGACCACCTCGACCCCGGCCGGCCCGGCGAGGAACGTCACCTCGATCTCGTCGAACTGGTGCGCGTACTGCGGCGGCGGGGTGAGCTCGATCTCCTGGTAGAAGGGCAGTTGCTGCCCGGTGCCGCCGATGTGCCCGTACTCCAGGTCGGCCGACCGGAAGCCGAATCCGAGCTGCCCGAACGCCTCCAGGACGGCCTCCTGCACGGGCAGGGGCCCGACGTTCACCTCGTCCAGATCGCCCTTGTCCCTCGCCCCGGCGACCGACAGTTCGGTGCGCACGCCCAGGACGACTCCGAGGGGCTGGCCGTACAGCTCGGTGATCGGCGTCTCCCAGGGCAGTACGACACCGAACGGCACCGACCGCTCCTCGCCCGCGGCCAGCCGGAACCCCCCGCCCACGGTGAACCGCTCGAAGGTGACGACACCCTCGCTCTCCCCGTCCGCGTGCTCGGCCTCGACACGGGCGACCAGTTCCAGCGTGATGTGCTCGACGTCGAAGTCGGCGGTGCCGCCCCTGAGATGGACCTGACCGTCGAGCGTGCCACCGGGGAGGGCCGGGCGCGGGTCGAGCACCGTGTCCACCGTGGGACCCCCGACACCGAGCGAGCCGAGCAGTCGTTTGAACACCATCGTGGCGTCCACTCCTTCACGTCCGTACCTGCGTTGCGCTTCTACAAGCGCGTAGAAGAATAGGCCGGGCGTGCCCGGGCGGCCGGTGCCACGGGTGGAAACCGGCCGCGCCCGTGTGATCAGGGTGCGGGCGATGCTCCGCACCGAAGCCGCACCGGTGGCACCGCGTACAGGGGGACGCATCGGCACGAGAGGCCACCCGCCCGACGGCACCGCCATGGCGCCTGGTGCGCCGGTCCCGCCCCGGCCCCTCGCGATCGCGGCGCCGGCGACCCCGGCCGTACTGGACACCCCTGAGCAGGACGCTGACCTGCAGGAAATCTCCCGCGCCCCTGCCGCACCGGTCATCCGCCTGCATACACTGCGGGCACTTTCATCGGCGGCCCGCCGCACCAGGCGGGCCCGACCCCTCGGGGACTCCATGCGAAGAACGACGATCGGCTCGGCCCTGCTCGGCTCCGTGGCGCTGGCCGCCCTCCTGACGCCGGGCGCGCGGGCCGACGAGGTCGTGGGCAACCTCGACCTCGGCAGCTTCAGGATCACGGGCGGCGGCGGCTCCGGCAACGACGTGGTGCTCGGCACCACCGATCCGAGGACGATCACCGTCAAGCTGACGGCGAGCGACAACTCCGGCATCAAGTCGGCGGACTTCACGCTCTACCACGGCAGCAGCCTGGCCAAAGCCGACGCGAAGCTGAAGGCGAAGGAGGCGACGGCGGCCTGCACCGCGAGCGGCACGACGTCCGTCTGCACCAAGCACTACACGATCGACCCGCGCGCCTCGCTGAAGAACTTCATGGCCGGCACGTGGAAGGTCGCCGTCCAGGCCCAGGCCAACGACGGTGACTACGTCACGACCGACGCCCACACCGCGTTCTTCCTCAAGCGCTACGCCAAGCTCACGGCCAACGCCTCACCGGAACCCGTCGCCAAGGGCGGCACCCTCACGATCACGGGCAAGCTGTCCCGCGCCAATTGGGACACCCACGACTACCGCGGCTACACCGGCCAGCGCGCCTACCTGGAGTTCCGCCGCCCGGGCACGGACTACTACGAGTCGCTCGGCTACACGACGACGAACTCGACGGGCGTGGCCACCGCGAAGCAGACAGCCACGGCGGACCGCTACTGGCGCTACGAATTCAGGCCCACGATGACGACAAGTGCCGTAAAGGCACCGGGCGACTTCGTGGACGTGCGGTAGTCCCTCGGGGCATCGGACCTCCGCCGGGAGAACTGAGGTGCCTGGGCGGCACCGACCGGAAGGCTGCAGAGAAGAGGGAAAGCGCAAAGGCCGCAGAGGTCTGGCACTCCGGCGGATGGTGGAAGATCGCCGGCCTGGGACTCATACCGAAGATGATGGCCGACTGAAGCACATCGCGCTGAACCGATTGCACGACGGTGCCCCGCAGAGGCGCGGGGAACCGCGAGACCGGACCACCACCACCCGCACATGGGGGTACCGGACTTCGCGCGGGGCGCTCAGCCCTCATCCGCCGCCCATGCAGCCAAGAACCGAGCCGCCCCCGGCAGTACTGCTGCGGGGGCGGCTTTACCCTCAGCCTCTGATCCGCTGCCGGATCCAGACCCCGTTGGGCTTGAGCACACTGGTGCCGGCGAACCGGCCACTCCTGCAGGTGCCTTTCCGGAAGATGTCGCCGTCACCATCGCCGTCACTGATACTCCAATTCGTCCAGCTGATCTTCTTCCTGGCCATCAGGTCGACATATCTCTGCGACATGGCGAAGTCGTTTCCGGAGCCGTCCCACGACTGTGTGCCCCATTCCGAGACGAAAATAGGGAGCTTGGAGGAGGCGCGGTCAAGGGTCTTCAGGAAAGGTTCCCGGTGCGCCGCCGCGTAGAAGTGGTACGTGTACATGATGTTGGAGGCGCGTACCGGGTGGGCGACAACCTCATTTTCGTTGGCGTACTCGGATTCACCCAGCGTGGACCAGCCGCGGGTGCCGACAAGGATCACACTGTCGGGATCCCGGGCGCGAATCACGGGGATGACCTTCTCCGCATAGCTCTTGATCTCCCACCAGCTCGCTTGAAATGCCTCGTTCAGGATCTCGTAGATCACATTGGGGCGGTGCTGATTCCGTGCGGAGATTTCCTTGAAGAAGGTCATTGCATTGCGGAGGCCGTGGTTCGGGTCGCCCGGGTCGACCCAGTGCCAGTCGACAATAACGTACATTCCGCGGGCACTCGCCATGTCGATCAATCGGTTCGCCAGATCTGTGAACTTCTTTGGATTTCCTGTGTAGCCTTCCTTGTCCGCATACGTGGCAATGCGCAGAACGCTCGCACCCCAGTCCTCGGCGAGCGCGTCCAACATGCCACCGACCAGACAACTACCGAACCACTGAGTGCCACTCGTGCTCATGCCGCGCAGTTGCACCGGTGTCCCGGCCCCGTTGCACAGACGAGTGCCGCAGACGTGGAGCTTGCCGCCCTTCTCGACCGGAGTCATCGGCTTTAGCTCGACCTCCGTCTTCTCCCCGGCCGCGGGAGGAATCTTGGCATGGGCAACGATTCCGGAGACCTGGTCCCCCGCCAAGTTCAAGGCAAGGAGGCTGAGCTCGACGGCCACGACAAGGACCAGTCCGACAGTCTTGGACAGAAAAAAGCGAAGCACATTACGTTATGCATGAAGATTTACGCAATATCAACGAGCTTCGCGGGAGTGACCGGATGTTCACCCTCATGGAGGCGGCATGGCGAAGCCCCGACCTTACGTCCTCGACCCCTCAGCGTGCGCCACAAACCCGCCGTCCGCGGTAAGTGTTGGGTCGACTGGCACGTGGTCGGCCCCTCACCTGGGATCACGGGATCACGTTTTCCTGGAGCCGCGTGATGGCATCCCGCCCCAGGTCGCAATGTGGCGCTCGGTGCGCAAGCAGGGCGAGCCGAAGACCAGGAGGAGCCGCCGGACCATCGCTCTGCCCCAGCAGGTGGTCGACGTCCTCGAAGAGCACATGCGATGGCAGAGGCAGGAGCGGGCATCGAGAGGAATGGAGTGGAGCCCGACCGGCCGCGTCTTCACCAGCTTCGTGTCCCTGCTGTCTGACCACGGCATCCCTTGGGAGCGGATCGTGCTCTTGGTCGGCCACAGCAGCCAGGCGACGACAGAGGCGGTCTACCGTAAGCAGCTCCGGCCTGTGATCACGCAGGGTGCCGAAGCGACGGATGACATCTTCGCCGAAGATCAGGAAGGGGAGGCCGCGGGGGACGACGAAGAGGGCGACGCGGTGGCCTGATCAAATTCGTTCGGCCCCCTGTCCGGCCCCCGAGCACGACAGAGGGCACATACCCAAATTGGTATGTGCCCTCGTCACCACGGTTCCCCGGGCTCACACGAAGACGCCCCTGGCCGCCGAGGCGTGGACCAAGGCGGCCGATGTGCCGTCGGCGAGGAGGCCGGTGATCCGGTAGTAGGACGTCTGGCCGAGCTGCATGGGCACGTATGCGCGGTGGATGCGGCCCGGGACCGCCGTGACGGAGGCGACCCTTTCGTATGCCCTGGTGGTCGCGTTCCAGCTCTCCACGCGGTACGTGGTGATGCCGGCGCAGGCCGTCTCGTCGGAGCAGGTCCACTCCAGGCGGCCGCCGGTACCGGCCATGTTGGCGGTGTCGAGGACGGTGAGCGGGCCGGTGTCGTCGCCGCGGGCGTCGTCGGGCCTGGTGTCGAGTTCGGTGGTGGTGACGGTGGGGGCCTGGTCGAGGGCGATGTGGTTGGCCCACTCGTCGACCGCCACGACGAGGAAGGTGACAGTCTCGCCGTCCGCCGGTCCGGCGCACAGCATCGCGTTCGGCAGGGCGGTGGGCCTGCTGGGGTCGACGGCGTCGACGCACCCGGTGGTGCTGTAACCGGTGCTGCCGTCCGCTCGCCGTACGACCCGGGCGGCGCTGTAGCGAACGCCGCTCTCGGCAGGGGCGTCCCAGCTGAGCAGGACGCCGTCGGCGCGGGGTGTGGCGGTCAGGCCGGTGAGCGGAGCCGGGGGAACGCTCTCCGGGGTCACCGAATCCGGCGCGGACATCCCGGACGCGTTGCCGGCGGCGTCGGTCACCACGGCGCCGTAGGTGTAGGTGGTGCCGTCGAACGCCGGCAGGTCGTCCACGTACACGTCGACCGATCGCGGCGTCGATTGCATCGACGTGGTGGCGATGAGTTCGGGGCTGTCGCCGAGGGTGTCGCCGGTGGAGCGGTAGATGCGCATGGTGCCGCCGTTCCTCATCTCCTCCTCGGTCCGGAAGTCCCAGTTGATCTTCACCGAGCTGGGGGTGTTCGACAGGTGAGATACGGCGATGACGGGCGCCGTCGGCACGACGGTGTCGATCGGGTTGACCGTCAGGGCTGGGGTGCCCTCGGACAGGTTCCCGGCGCGGTCGGTGACGGCGATGTAGTAGCGGATGGGCTTGCCGTCGCGGTTCAGTCCGGTGTCGGTCCAGGTGGTCTTGTCGGTCAGGACCATGGGAGCCCAGTCACCGACTGCGGTCTCCCGGTAGACCCGGTAGTAGGCGAGGTCCATCTCCTTGTTGCGCGCCCAGGAGAAGGTGGCGGAGTCCGTGTCCTTGTCGTACACCACCTTCACCCCGGTGGGTGTGAGTGGTGCGACGCGGTCCACGGATGGGGCGGTACGGGGGGTGTAGGCGAACTTGACGGCGGCGGCGCCGGTCCAGTTGACGTAGTCGACGCGGAGGGTGTGGGTGCCGCGGGGGATGGTCAGGTTCACGGTCCGGGAGACGGTGCTGGACCCGTTCTTCCAGAGGTCGATCTTGCGTGCGCCGTCGAGGTATACGCGGATGCCGTCCTGGCCGGAGGCGGTGAACGCGAAGGGTCCGCCGGAGCCGAAGTCGCGGGTGATCTGCCAGCGGACGCCGAAGTCGTTCGTGGCGATGCCGGAGACGCCGGGGGAGCTGGTGCCCCAGTTCTCGCTGATCGCGGTGTCGGTGTCCGTGCGCTTCGGAGTGCCGGAGAAGGAGGTGTTCGCGAAGAACTGGCGCAGGAAGGTCGGGTTCCCGGTGACTGAGACGTCGGGCGTCCCGGCGGACACGTTGCCGGACTTGTCGACGGCGCGGACCTCATAGAGGTGGCTGGCGCCCCCGGCGGTGGTATCGGTGAAGGTCGTGCCGGTGACCGTGGCGACAGGACTGCCGAAGGACGTCTGGTCGGAGGTGCGGCGGTAGACGCGGTAACCGGCGAGGTCCATCTCCTTGTTCGCCGACCAGCGCAGGAAGTTCCGTCCGGTGCCAGCGTCACGGGCTATCGACACCCCGGTGGGTGTGAGTGGTGCGACGCGGTCCACGGATGGGGCGGTACGGGGGGTGTAGGCGAACTTGACGGCGGCGGCGCCGGTCCAGTTGACGTAGTCGATGCGCAGGGTGTGGGTGCCGCGGGGGATGGTCAGGTTCACGGTCCGGGAGACGGTGCTGGACCCGTTCTTCCAGAGGTCGATCTTGCGTGCGCCGTCGAGGTATACGCGGATGCCGTCCTGGCCGGAGGCGGTGAACGCGAAGGGTCCGCCGGAGCCGAAGTCGCGGGTGATCTGCCAGCGGACGCCGAAGTCGTTCGTGGCGATGCCGGAGACGCCGGGGGAGCTGGTGCCCCAGTTCTCGCTGATCGCGGTGTCGCAATCCGTGCGCTTCGGAGTGCCGGAGAAGGAGGTGTTCGCGAAGAACTGGCGGGTATAGGCATTCTCGGCGCAGTTCGCCGCCGACGCCGGCGAAGTGGTGACCAAGACAAGACCACCCGTCACCGCGGCCACCGCCACAGCCGCGGCCGCCAGGCGGGACTTTCGAACACTGCTCACTGCATCCCCTTTTAGGCGCGTGACCGCCCCACGGACAGTCGTACGAGAGGTGGGATGCATGAGAGCGGCTTTAGGTTGTACGGCCAAGGATCTCTGATCGCCGCTGCTGACGAGTGTCCTCGGACGGGAGCGCGGATTCGTTCCGCTCCGGGTCGTCCGAGACACCTCCGCGCCTCCAGCCGGGCGACAAGCTTCTCGTACGGTCGTGCCCTCGCTCTTATCCAGCGTCGTAGTGCCCCGTACAGGTCACCGTGTGCGGCCCAACAGTCGATGCTTCCGTCGTCGTACAGGCTGCCCATGTACCAGTCAGCGCCGTCGACGGGCTTTACGAGGCACAGGCCGTGGACCCGAGAACGATCTCTGGGCGCAGGACAGGGTGGACTTCGGGGCCGGCCACCCACTTCACCGTCCGTTCGGTGTCCAGAGCGACAGCCTCTTGATCTGAGGACACGTCACGGATCCACTGAAAAGTCCACCGCGCGGGCAGTTGAGCGTCTGTCACTCCCAGAGGTCTCAACAGGCATCGTGCATCACCGCTTCAGGAGCGAGGTGAGGTGCGTGCCCCTCTGATGTGCCAACTGTCTGCATGGGCGAACTGTGGGTCAGCCACCCGTCGGCCACTGCAGTTCCCCGTGGCTCCCCGCTGAATCCGGCAGGGGTGTGGCACGGTTATGGGACCACGTCGGTAGACGTCTGCTGGTCGTACTGGTGCTGGTACTCGGCGACCGTGTCACCGAACTGCTTGCCGCCGAGTTCCTCTATGTGGCCGTCACGGCGGTCAACAACAACGGGCCCGGTCCCGATCCACAAGTCTCGGGGATCACCCGTCTGCGCGTACGTCGAGCTTTGATACCGGAACTCCCAGCCGAAGCGGTGCTCCTGCACACTGATGAACACAGCAGTAACGCCCGGTTCCGCGGGGTAGGGCGTTGTCTGGGCAAGGAATGCGTCAAAGATCTCTTTAGCTTGCTCGGCGGTGATCACAACGCGAGCTTACGCAGGGTGAGAGCTCGGCGGAGCGGCACTGGGCTGGAGCTCTTACCGCGCTCTGGCCGGCGACCGCTCGATCGTCGCCTGTCGGCTCACTGCTCGGCCGAGCTACCGTTCCCGTTCCATGCCTTCTGCACTGGACACGCCCCGCACACGCCCCGCACACGCCCCAGGGAGCGCCGAACTCGCCGAGTGCCTGCGCCTCCGCTCGGGAACCGCTGGCTGCACACCCAGGCCGTGGCCGCTCGGGCTCGCGAGCCTTACGGGGCTGTGTCCCAGGCGGACCGGGATCTCCTCATCGCCGCCGCATGGCTGCATGCCGTCGGCCACGCGCCCAAGCTGCGTGACACCGGGTTCCGCCCGCTCGACGGTGCCTGGCACGGGATCCTCGGCGCTGATCCGCAGCAGCCGTAGGCACGCAGACGAAACAGGTGAGGCACCTACCGAATTCGGTAGGTGCCTCACCTGGTGTCTCACTGTCGGGGTGGCGGGATTTGAACCCACGACCTCTTCGTCCCGAACGAAGCGCGCTGCCAAGCTGCGCTACACCCCGATGTCGCTGCTCGTCGCGGCGACGTCGTTTACTTTAGCCCACCGGTGGCCGGAGACGAAATCCGGTTTGTGAGCGGTGGTGGACACGTCCGCGCAGCGGGTTCGGGCGGACGTGGTCCAGGGCCACCAGGAGCAGCGCCAGGGCGTACATCGCCAGGCCGAGGAGCAGCGCGTTGCCCAGGACGCTCTTGAGGCCGTGATCGGCGACGTCGAGGAACGGGTACAGGTAGCGGGCCGGCTCGGTGGGGACCAGGAACTCGCCCCGGGTCAGGACGAAGGCCAGGTAGGCCACCGGGTAGAGGAGCCAGGGCGCGGCCTGGCGCAGGTGCAGGTCACGTGGGGGTGTGAGGAGCAGCCAGTCCAGCAGGGCCGCCAGGGGAGTCACCGTGTGCAGGATCTGGGTGGTCACCGCGTGCCAGCCGGTCGGGGCGGCCGCCTCGCCCGAGAGGACGCCGGGCAGGGTGAAGGGGCTCGCGCTGTTCACCAGGAGCAGGTGGTAGACCAGGCCCGTGATCAGTGTGTAGAGCAGGGTCGCCCCCGTCAGCGACGAGGGGAGGGGGCGGCGGGCCGTCCAGGCGCGGCGAGCCGATGAGACGAAGACCAGGGCCAGGAGGATGTTGCTCTGGATCGCGAAGTGACTCAGGAGGCGCACGGGGCTGCCCAGGGTCAGTTCGATGATCACGGCCGCGGTCGCGAGTACGGCGATGACCAGGCGGAACGCTGCCGCCAGACGGCGGGGCGCCGGGGTCGCCACCGCCGTGGCGGGGACGTGCGACGGCATCAGTATGGGCACGCCCGGTATCGCGGGCAGATCCGGGATGTCCCTGGGTATCGGGGGTATCGGGGCGCTCATGTACCTCACGCTAGGGAGCGTGGGGGAAATGGGCGATATGGGTGGGCCAGGTGGGTTACGGATCCCCCACCTCGCCCCAGCAGCCACACCTGCTCTCCACGGCCCCACCAGTCCCACCGGCATGCGTTCGGTCGCACCGGTCACACCAGCCTGACCGGTGCACACCGGTCACACCGGCCGCACACCCGGTCAGGCCACTCCGGAGCCCCGGGCCAAAGCCCCCGACCCATGCCCCCGGGGCCGCACCCCCCCGACCCAAGCCCCAGCGGCCCTACCCCCCCGGGGCCGCAGCCCTCGACCCAAGCCCCTGCAGCTCCAGCCCCCCGGGCCCCCAGCCCCGACCCAAGCCCCCCGGCGGCCCCAGCCCCCCGTGCCCCAGCCCCCCGCCCTACTCCCGCCCCACCAACGTCAGCAACGTCGCCTCCGGCGGGCAGGCGAAGCGGAACGGGGTGTAGCGGTTCGCGCCGCAGCCCGCCGAGACGTGGAGGTAGGACCTGCGGCCCTCCGCCGTGTGCGTGGACAGGCCCCTCGCCCGGTCCGTGTCCAGGTCGCAGTTGGTGACCAGGGCGCCGTAGAAGGGGACGCGGAGCTGGCCGCCGTGCGTGTGGCCGGCCAGGACCAGCGGATAGCCATCGGCCGTGTACGCGTCCAGCACGCGCAGATACGGCGCGTGCACCACGCCCATCGCGAAGTCCGCCGCGCCGGACGGGCCGCCGGCCACCTGCTTGTACCGGTCCCGCTTGATGTGCGGGTCGTCGAGGCCCGTCAGCTCGACGGACACGCCCTCGACCTTGAGCGTCCCGCGCGTGTTCGTCAGGTTGAGCCAGCCCGCCGCGTCGAAGCCCTCGCGGAGGTCCTCCCACGGGTTGTGGATCGCGTCGACCGCGGGCGCGTTGCCGTTCAGGCCGTGGCGGCCCTGGGCCTTCTCCAGCAGATAGCGGGCGGGATTGCGCAGCTTCGGGCCGTAGTAGTCGTTGGAGCCGAACACATACGCGCCCGGGAACTCCATGAGCGGGCCCAGCGCGTCCAGCACCTCCGGCACGCCCTCCGGGTCGGACAGGTTGTCGCCCGTGTTGATCACGAAGTCGGGGCGCAGCCCGGCCAGGGAGCGCAGCCACCGCTGCTTCTTGCGCTGGCCGCCGACCATATGGATGTCGGAGACCTGGAGCACGCGCAGGGGGCGCATGCCGGCCGGGAGGACGGGGACCGTCACTCGTCGGAGGCGGAAGGAACGGGCCTCGAAACCGGCCGAGTAGAGCAGACCGGCGGCGCCGACCGCCGTGATGCCAAGGGGTACTCCGTATCGCGCGCGCATACGACCATCGTGTCAGACCGCGGAAGTGCCCCGCGCCCGGCGGTCCCGGACCGGCCGAGCCCGCCCCCGGTAGGGCCTTCTGGCGCAGCTCCCTTGAAATCAAGGGGCGTTCCGGTCCCCGCACCTGCGACAATCGGTCCCATGACCACGCTCAAGTCGAAGCTGCAGGAAGACCTCAACGCCGCGATCAAGGAGCGCGACGAGCTCCGCTCCGCGACGCTCCGGCTGACGCTCGCCGCGATCACCAAGGAGGAGGTCGCGGGCAAGACGAAGCGCGAGCTCTCCGACGACGAGGTGCAGAAGGTGATCACCCGCGAGGCGAAGAAGCGCCGTGAGGCGGCCGAGGCGTTCGCGCAGGGCGGGCGTGCCGAGCAGGCCGAGCGGGAGAAGGCGGAGGGCGAGGTCCTCGCCGCCTACCTGCCGAAGCAGCTCAGCGACGACGAGCTGGACCAGATCGTGGCGCAGGCCGTCGAGGAGGCCAAGGCCGCCGGTGCCGAGGGCCCCCGGGCCATGGGTGCCGTCATGAAGATCGTGAACCCGAAGGTGGCGGGTCAGGCGGAGGGCGGCCGCGTCGCCGCAGCGGTGAAGAAGCTCCTCGCCGGCTGAGGACCACGGGGGAGCGGGGCAGCGCCCCCGCCCACCGGACAGGACGAGGGGCCCGGCACATGTACCGGGCCCCTCGTCCTGTCACTCGCGTCGGCCGTCAGCCGCGCCCCCCGGTCCCGTTCCCGTTCGACTGGCCGCGCCAGAAGCCCTCCGGGATGGAGAAGGACGGGTCGGGCTCGGGGCCGCCGTTGCTGTTCCCGCCGCCGTTGCCGTTCCCGCCGTCGTTGGCTCCGCCGACCAGGCCGCCGATGAAGTTGTCACCGTTGCCGTTGTCGTCGCCGCGCCCGCGCCCGTGGTCGTCGTCATCGTCCTCGTCCCCGCGGCCGTGCTCCCCGTCCTCGTCCTCGTCCGGGATGTGCACGGTGTGGAACTGCTCGGCCGGCTTGCCCTCCAGCGCGCCCGACATCGCGTCCCGCCAGATCGGTCCCGGGACCCGGCCGCCGTAGACGAGGTCGTGGTACTCGCCGCCGATGTAGATGTTGCGCATCTTGACCTTCTGGGTCGCGCTGCCGACCCAGACCGCGCCCGAGAGGTTCGGGGTGTAGCCCACGAACCACGCGTTGCGGCGCTCGTCCGTCGTACCGGTCTTGCCGGCGCTGTCCCGGGACGTGAGGCCGGCCTCCTTGCCGGTACCGGAGTCGACCACGCCCTGCAGCAGGCTGTTGACGGTGTCGGCGGTCTTCTCGGACATCGCCCGCGAGCACGTCGACTTGGGGACCTCCAGCGACTTCTCCTGGTCGCCGACCTTCTGCGTGATGGCCTCGATGGCGACCGGCGTGCAGTACATGCCGCGGGAGGCGAAGGCGGCGTAGGCGCTCGCCATGGTCAGCGGGGAGAGACCGACGGAACCGAGGGCGATGGCGGGCCGCTCGGGGAGCTTGTCGCCGTTGCCCTGGCGGACCTGGAGGTGGTCGGTCATGTCGACCACCGGGCACAGCCCGATGTCGGCGATCATCTGCACGAAGTAGGTGTTGACCGACAGCTCCATCGCCTTGCGCAGGCGGTACGGGCCGTGCTCCGACTCGCTCTCGTTCTCCAGCTTCTCGCCGCGCAGGTTGGTCCACGGCTTGCTGTCGCACGTCTGGACCGGGCTCGGGTACTCCATCTGGTACGGCGAGGAGTACTCCTGCGTCGGCGGCCGGCCCTCCTCCAGGGCGGCCGCGGCCACGAACGGCTTGAACGTCGAACCGGTCGGGAAGCCGTAGTTGGAACCGCCGTACGCCGCGTCCACCGAGTAGTTCAGCTCGGTCTGGTTCTTGCCGGAGCCGTACGGCTTCGACTGGCCCATGCCGAGGATCTTGCCGGTGCCGGGCTCGACCAGGGTGGCCGCCGCGGCGACCTTGTCCGACTTGTAGACGTGCTGCTTGAGCGAGGCCTGCACCGACGTCTGGGACTTCGGGTCCAGGGTCGTCTTGATCGTCAGACCGCCGCGGTTCCAGATCTTGGCGCGCGCCTCGCGGTTCTTGCCGAAGACCGGATCGTTGAGGAAGACGTGCTTGACGTACTCGCAGAAGAAACTGGCGCCCTCGACGGCGGTGATGCAGCCGTTCTCCGGCCTGCGGACCTTCAGGCCCAGCGGGGCCTTCTTGGCCGCGTCGGCCTCCTGCTGCGAGACGTCACCCAGGTCGGCCATGCGCTGGAGGACGATGTTGCGCCGCTTGGTGGCCTCGGCCTCGTCGTTGACCGGGTCGTACCGGCTGGGTGACTGCACGATGCCGGCGAGCAGCGCCGCGTCCTGGAGCTCGAGGTCCTTCGCGGACTTGGAGAAGTAGCGCTGGGCGGCGGCCTCGACGCCGTACGCCTGCTGGCCGAAGAACGTGATGTTCAGGTAGTTCTCGAGGATCTTCTTCTTGCCGAGCTCCTCCTCGACCTGGATCGCGTACTTCAGCTCCCTGATCTTGCGGCCGAGGGTCTGCTGGGTGGCCTGCGCGACCTTGGTCGGGTCGTCGCCCGCCTCCTCCACGAAGACGTTCTTCACGTACTGCTGGGTGAGCGTCGAGGCGCCTTCGGAGACGCCGCCGCTCTGCGCGTTCTTGTTGAGGGCGCGCAGGATGCCCTTCAGGTCGACCGCGCCGTGCTGGTAGAAGCGGGCGTCCTCGATCGCGACGATCGCCTTCTGCATGTACGGCGAGATGTCCTTGAGCTCCAGCACCGTACGGTCGCGTGAGTAGACCGAGGCGATCATGCCGCCGTCGGCGTCCAGGATCGTGGTCCGCTGGCTCAGCGGCGGGGTCTTCAGATTGGCCGGGAGCTCGTCGAAGCTTTCCACCGACCCCTTGGCCGCGAGCCCCAGCGCGCCGACGGCGGGCAGCGCGATGCCCGCCAGCACGGCTCCGGCGAGCACACTGACACCGAGGAACTTCGCGGCCTGCTGCGTTGGCGACAGACCACCGCCCGAGCGCTTCTTTGGCATGGGGGAAGCCTAAACCGTAGAGATGAGCGAACCGAGGGCCGACCATGCCAGGTGATGGCATGGCGGGGTGACGCGGGCCACGGTGCCTTCCCATTCGCCGGACAGGCGCACAGGCCTTGGCCTAAGCTGCTCTCAACTGTCACAGCAGCGCGGCCACGTATCAATACGTCGGGCGACCCCGAATCGTTCCGGAGATCCCCACTTTTCCGGTGAGGGCGTGTCCGAATCCGCCTCGTGTGTCATCCGGCGTCCGTTGTGGCGCAAGGTAACTGTCCCGGTTTGCCGGGAAGGTCGCGCATGTCGCCAGCTCACTCCCCCGGGTGATCTGCCGCTTACCCATAGTCCGTTCGGACCATTCAAGATTGGGCCCGCTGGGGGTGTTGCGCTGTGCCCACCTTCCGTAACGTCCTCAACTGGCGGCGGTGAATATGCCGCTGCCGCCGTGGGGGAGCCTCGATTCGGGAGAGGACGGCGCCGGTATGGGCTGGGTAGTCGACTGGAGTGCGCAGGCGGCCTGCCGCACTACCGATCCGGATGAACTGTTCGTTCAGGGAGCAGCGCAGAACAGGGCCAAGGCGGTGTGCACCGGATGCCCGGTGCGTACGGAGTGCCTGGCGGACGCGCTCGACAACCGCGTCGAGTTCGGCGTGTGGGGAGGCATGACGGAGCGAGAGCGTCGCGCACTGCTGCGCCGGCGGCCCACCGTCACCTCGTGGCGCCGGCTGCTGGAGACGGCGCGCACGGAGTACGAGCGGGGAGCGGGACTGCTGCCCCTCGACGACGACGAGGTCTACGAGGACTACGCCGCCGTGGGCTGAGGCGCGGCCGGTCACCGGGCCCTGATACAGGGACAGGGCCCAGGCAGGCCGTACGGGTGCCCAGGCACGCCCAAGGAGTCGGCCGTCAGGCCTCGGGCGCCTGGGCGGGTGGCTCGGGAGCGGGAAGCTCCGGCCGGTTGGCCGCGAGCCTGTTCCCGATGTCTCGCAGCCCGGCCAGGTCGTGCACGTCGCCGGGGAGCGCGGCCACTTCGGCCACCGCCACCTCGGGGTGCAGCGCGGCGAAACGGTCGCGCGTGCGCTGTTCGCGGGAGAGCAGTTGCATACGTTCGGCGTGCAGCTTCAGCAGGCCGGCCGTGAGTTGGTCGACGGTCCGCTCCACATGCGGAGCGCCGGTCTCGGGCTGGTCGGGGGCCGCGATGCGCTCCATGTCCGTGGCGGCGGGGGAGCCTGCGTCGGGAACTGGTGCCTCGGGAGCGGCCGTGCCTGAACTGTCGTACGTGTCGGGAGAGTTACGAAGACCAGCTTTCCCGGCCTCCTGATCCACAATGCGGGGCTCTTCAAGATTTTCCGCGGCGGCGAGCGCCCGCTCGGCCGACAGGCGGTCGGCGCCGCTGCCGTGGACCCGGTTGAGCACCAGCCCGGCGAGCGGCATGTCCTCGGCGGCCAGCCGCTCCACGAAGTACGCGGCCTCCCGCAGCGCGTCCCGCTCCGGCGCCGCCACCACCAGGAACGCCGTACCGGGCGCCTGGAGCAGCTTGTACGTGGCGTCCGCGCGCGTGCGGAAGCCGCCGAACATCGAGTCCATCGCGGCCACGAACGTCTGCACGTCCTTCAGCAGCGGTCCGCCGAGGAGCTTGCCGAGGGCGCCGGCCATCATCGACATGCCGACGTTCAGGAACTTCATGCCCGCGCGGCCACCGACCTTCGCCGGAGCCAGCAGGACGCGGATGAGCTTGCCGTCCAGGAACGAGCCGAGCCGCTTCGGCGCGTCCAGGAAGTCCAGCGCCGAGCGGGACGGCGGGGTGTCCACGACGATGAGGTCCCACTCGTCCTTGGAGCGCAACTGGCCCAGCTTCTCCATCGCCATGTACTCCTGCGTGCCCGCGAAGCCCGCCGAGAGCGACTGGTAGAAGGGGTTGCCCAGGATGGCGGCCGCGCGCTCCGGGTCCGCGTGCGCCTCGACGATCTCGTCGAAGGTGCGCTTCATGTCGAGCATCATCGCGTGCAGCTCGCCGACGCCCTCGACGCCCTTCACCCGGCGCGGGGTGTTGTCCAGCGAGTCGATGCCCATGGACTGGGCGAGCCGGCGGGCCGGGTCGATGGTCAGCACGACCACCTTCCGCCCCCGCTCGGCGGCCCGCAGGCCCAGGGCCGCCGCCGTCGTGGTCTTGCCGACCCCGCCCGAGCCGCAGCACACCACGATCCGGGTCGCCGGGTCGTCGAGCAGCGGGTCCAGATCGAGCACGCGTGACGCGGAGAGGTGGTGGGGGCGGCGGGCGGTGTCCTGCCCTTGTGCCGGTTCCTCCGCCCGATTCTGCGACTGCGACTGCGATGGCGCTTGCGCTTGTTCGTGGGTCTGCGCGGAATTCGGACGGCTCATGAGTTCCCCTCTGCTTCTGGGGCGGACGCCCGTGGTCCAGCTTCCGGCCCGCGGCGGGTCACCATGACAGGTCCTGTTCCCGCAGCTCGCGCGCGAGGGCGTACAGGCCCGCCAGATCCATGCCCTCGGCGAGCAGGGGCAGTTCGTGCACCGGCAGCCCCAGGTCGGCCAGCACCGTGCGCTGCTCGCGCTCCAGGGCGTGCCGCTCGGCGTACTCCGCGGCCTGCCCCAGCAGCGGGTCGACCAGTCGCTCGGCCAGTCCGCCACGGCGCGCCCCGCCGAGTCCCGCCGTCGACAGCGACTTGGCCACGGCGGCGCGCGGGACACTGCGGACGAGTTCCAGATCGATCGCGTCCAACACCTGGGGCCGCATCATGTTCACGATGATCCGGCCCACCGGCAGCCGCGCCGCCCGCAACTCGGCGATACCGTCTGCGGTCTCCTGGACGGGCATCTCCTCCAGCAGCGTCACCAGGTGCACCGCTGTCTCCGGCGACTTCAGCACCCGCATGACGGCCTGCGCCTGATTGTGTATCGGCCCGATGCGGGCGAGGCCCGCCACCTCGTCGTTGACGTTCAGGAAGCGGGTGATGCGCCCGGTGGGCGGCGCGTCCATGACCACGTGGTCGTAGACGTAGCGGCCCGCCTTGTCCTTGCGGCGGACGGCCTCGCAGGCCTTGCCGGTCAGGAGGACGTCCCGGAGCCCCGGGGCGATGGTGGTGGCGAAGTCGATGGCGCCGAGCTTCTTCAGGGCCCGGCCGGCGCCGCCCATCTTGTAGAACATCTGGAGGTACTCCAGAAGGGCCTGTTCGGGGTCGATGGCGAGGGCGTACACCTCCCCGCCCCCGGGCGCGACGGCGATCTTCCGCTCCTCGTAGGGCAGCGCCTGCGTTTCGAAAAGCTGTGCGATGCCCTGCCTGCCCTCGACCTCGACGAGGAGTGCCCGCTTCCCCTCCGTCGCGAGGGCGAGCGCGAGTGCGGCGGCGACCGTGGTCTTTCCGGTCCCGCCCTTGCCACTGACGACCTGGAGCCTGCTCACGTCTTCGAGCCTAACCAGTCGGCGCGCCGAGCACGCGGCAGCCTGTGGACAACGTGACGCGGTCGGCCGTCCGGGTCGCCCGGGGCAGCGGATAAAGTCGGCCGCATGACCAAGTGGGAATACGCAACCGTGCCGCTGCTCGTCCACGCCACGAAGCAGATTCTGGACACCTGGGGCGAGGACGGCTGGGAGCTCGTCCAGGTCGTGCCCGGGCCGAACAACCCTGAGCAACTCGTCGCCTACCTGAAGCGGGAGAAGCAGGCGTGAGCGCGGTCGAGGACAGGCTGGCCGAGCTGGGCCTGACGCTGCCGGAGGTCGTCCCTCCGCTGGCCGCGTACCAGCCTGCCGTGCAGTCGGGCGTGTACGTCTACACCGCCGGCCAGCTGCCGATGGTGGACGGCAAGCTTCCGGTGACCGGCAAGGTGGGTGCCGAGGTCACCGCCGAGGAGGCCAAGGACCTCGCGCGCGTCTGTGCCCTGAACGCCCTGGCCGCGGTGAAGTCGGTCGCGGGCGACCTGGACCGTGTCGCGCGTGTCGTGAAGGTCGTGGGCTTCGTGGCCTCCGCGTCGGACTTCACCGGGCAGCCGGGTGTCATCAACGGCGCCAGCGAGCTGTTCGCCGAGGTCCTGGGCGACAAGGGCGTCCACGCGCGCAGCGCGGTGGGTGTGGCGGTGCTTCCGCTGGACGCGCCCGTGGAGGTCGAGGTGCAGGTGGAGCTGAGCGGGGCGTAGGTCTCCGACGATGCGGCCGGGGACGGTTCCGGGTTCGGTCGTCCGGCTCCCGCCGCCTGTTCGGGGCGCGTGGTCAGAGGGTCGAGCGCGGTTCGATGAGGCCGTGCTCCTCCAGGTAGTCCAGCTGCGCCCGGACCGACAGCTCCGCCGCCGGCCACAGCGAGCGGTCCACGTCGGCGTACACCTGGGCCACCACCTCGGCCGGGGAGCGGTGGCCGTCCTCCACCGCCGTCTCGACCTGCGCCAGGCGGTGGGCGCGGTGGGCCAGGTAGAACTCGACCGCGCCCTGGGCGTCCTCGAGGACCGGGCCGTGGCCCGGCAGGACCGTGTGGACGCCGTCGTCGACCGTGAGGGACCTCAGGCGCCTCAGGGAGTCCAGGTAGTCGCCGAGGCGGCCGTCGGGGTGTGCCACGACGGTCGTGCCCCGGCCCAGGATCGTGTCGCCCGTCAGGACGGCCTGGTCGGCCGGCAGATGGAAGCACAGCGAGTCGGCGGTGTGGCCCGGCGTCGGGACCACCCGAAGCTCCAGGCCGCCGACGGTGACCACGTCCCCGGCGCCGAGCCCCTCGTCGCCGAGCCGCAGCGCCGGGTCGAGCGCACGCACGCGTGTGCCGGTCAGTTCGGCGAACCGCAGGGCGCCGTCGGCGTGGTCCGGGTGCCCGTGCGTGAGCAGTGTCAGGGCGACGCGCTTGCCGGACCGCTCGGCCGTGGCGACGACGTTGCGCAGGTGCCCCTCGTCCTGCGGGCCCGGGTCGATGACGACGGCGAGGTCGGAGTCCGGCTCCGAGACGATCCAGGTGTTGGTGCCGTCCAGGGTCATCGGTGACGCGTTGGGGGCGAGGACGTTGACGGCGCGGGCGGTGGCCGGGCCGGAGACGACCGCGTCGCGCGGCTGGCCGGGAAGGGCTGCGGCGTCCGTCATACGAGGGGGCCTTCCGGGGCTCGATGCGTGGGCGCGAGCGTCCGCGCGGTCGCGGTCATGCGGGGGCTCCGCCGGTCGGGATGTGCTTGGTGAACTCGTCGTGGCCCGGCCAGGCGAGCACGATCTCGCCGTTCACGAGGCTCGCCTGGGCGAGGACGGCGGTGAGGTCGCGGCCGGGGGCGGCGGCCAGGGCCTCGGCGGAGCTGCCGTACGGGATGAGCTGGCGCAGGGTCGCGATGGTGGGCGGCATCATCAGCAGTTCGCCCTTGTCGTACGCGGCGGCGGCCTCGGCGGGGCGGATCCAGACGGTGCGGTCGGCCTCGGTGGAGGCGTTGCGCGTGCGCTGGCCTTCCGGGAGGGCGGCGACGAAGAACCACGTGTCGTAGCGGCGGGGCTCGAACTCGGGGGTGATCCAGCGGGTCCAGGCGCCGAGCAGGTCGGAGCGGAGGACGAGGCCGCGGCGGTCGAGGAACTCGGCGAACGACAGGTCGCGGGCGACCAGGGCGGCGCGGTCCGCCTCCCAGTCGTCGCCCGTCGTGTCGCCGACGACGGTGTCCTCGGTGGGGCCGGCGAGCAGGACACCCGCCTCCTCGTAGGTCTCGCGGACCGCCGCGCAGACGATCGCCTGGGCCGTGGCCTCCTCGACGCGCAGCCGGGCCGACCACCACGCGCGCGGGGGGCCCGCCCAGCGGATCTCTTGCTCGTCGCGGGGGTCGACACCGCCGCCGGGGTAGGCGTAGGCGCCGGCGGCGAAGGCCATCGAGGTGCGGCGGCGGAGCATGTGGACGAGGGGCGCCTGGTCCGAGTCCTTGAGCAGCATCACCGTGGCGGCGCGTCTGGGGACGACCGGGGTGAGGCCTCCTTCCGCGAGTGCGCGGATGCGGTCCGGCCACTCCGGTGGGTACCACTGCCCGTTTGCCATGGGCGCGAGGCTATCTCGTGACGCGCAGATGTTCGAGGGGGCTCTGGGGGTGGGGGTGTGTGGAGGTGAGGTGCGGGTTTGTGTCCGCGACGACCCTTGTGGGCGGACGCCCTCGGCACGTCCCCTCACCGCCGTGGGCGGGGGCCAGTCCGTGGCGGGTCGCGGTTCGGCTTCGCCGTACGGGAGGGGCCTGCCCGTGGCGGGATGCGGTTCGTCGTCGTACGTACGCAGCGGGGTCCCGCCTCGGTGGGAGGCGGGACCCCGTTCCACGGCTGTGTCAGCGCGAGCGCTTGGCCAGGCGTTCGACGTCCAGGAGGATCACGGCGCGGGCCTCCAGGCGGAGCCAGCCGCGCTGGGCGAAGTCGGCCAGGGCCTTGTTGACCGTCTCGCGCGAGGCGCCGACCAGCTGGGCCAGCTCCTCCTGCGTCAGGTCGTGGACGACGTGGATGCCCTCCTCGGACTGCACCCCGAAGCGGCGGGAGAGGTCGAGCAGGGCGCGGGCCACGCGGCCCGGGACGTCCGAGAAGACGAGGTCGGACATCGCGTCGTTGGTGCGGCGCAGGCGCCGGGCGACGGCGCGCAGGAGCGCGGTGGCCACCTCGGGGCGGGCGTTCAGCCAGGGCTGGAGGTCGCCGTGGCCGAGGCCGAGCAGCTTGACCTCGGTCAGCGCGGTGGCGGTCGCCGTGCGCGGGCCCGGGTCGAACAGGGAGAGCTCGCCGATGAGCTCTCCGGGGCCGACGACGGCGAGCATGTTCTCGCGGCCGTCGGGGGATGTGCGGTGAAGCTTGACCTTGCCCTCGGTGACGACGTACAGCCGGTCGCCCGGGTCCCCCTCGTGGAAGAGGGAGTCGCCCCGTGCGAGCGTCACCTCACTCATGGAGGCGCGCAGTTCCGCGGACTGCTCGTCGTCGAGAGCCGCGAAGAGCGGATTGCGCCGCAGAACGTCGTCCACGAGTTCTCTCCTTGTCGACCTGCTCAGGGGGTCGATTCCCCCGCGTGCCAGGGGACCGTGTTCCCCATTTTGCCGGACGGTCCAAACAGTGTGATCTGTCACAAGGATGCCGCACACATGTCCGGGGGTACGCGGCAGGGGTCCAATTGGGCGCCGATCTTCGCGGTCCAGGGCGGATGTCGGTGGCGGGCTTTAGGCTGGCCGGGTGTCCAAATCGCCGGTGAGAGCACAGGCCGAGGGGGCTGGGTGGGTGGTTGATCGTCATGATTCCGCTGTGGGCGAACAGGGCCCTGGTGGAGCGAAGAGGACGGCGCGAACGGCGAAAAAGGCGCCGGGTGGAGCCGCTGCGCGCGGCCGGAAAGCGGCGGTGAAGAAGGCTGTCGCCAAGAAGCCCGCCGTTGTTCCCGAGAAGGGCGCCGTGCCGGTGAAGAGTGCCTCCGCCGCCAAGGCGGTGGGGGGCTCGCGGACCGCTCTCGTGCGGCGGGCCCGCCGGATCGACCGGGAGCTCGCCGAGGTCTATCCGTACGCCCATCCCGAGCTGGACTTCGAGAACCCCTTCCAGCTTCTTGTCGCGACCGTCCTGTCCGCCCAGACCACGGACCTGCGCGTCAACCAGACGACACCGGCGCTCTTCGCCAAGTACCCCGGCCCCGAGGACCTGGCCGCCGCCAATCCGGAGGAGGTCGAGGAGATCCTGCGCCCGTGCGGGTTCTTCCGGGCCAAGACCCGGTCGGTGATGGGGCTGTCCAAGGCGCTGGTGGAGGATTACGGCGGGGAGGTCCCGGGGCGGCTGGAAGACCTGGTCAAGCTGCCCGGCGTGGGGAGGAAGACCGCTTTCGTCGTCTTGGGCAACGCGTTCGGGCGGCCCGGTATCACCGTCGACACCCACTTCCAGCGGCTGGTGCGGCGCTGGCAGTGGACCGAGCAGACCGATCCGGACAAGATCGAGGCCGAGGTCGGCTCGCTGTTCCCGAAGAGCGACTGGACGGACCTGTCGCACCACGTCATCTGGCACGGCCGCCGTATCTGCCACGCCCGCAAGCCCGCGTGCGGCGCCTGCCCCATCGCCCACCTGTGCCCGGCGTACGGGGAGGGCGAGACGGACCCGGAGAAGGCGCAGAAGCTGCTGAAGTACGAGAAGGGCGGCTTCCCCGGGCAGCGTCTGAAGCCGCCGCAGTCCTATCTGGACGCGGGCGGCAAGCCGGCTCCGCCGCTGGGGGCCGCGTGACGCGGTGCGGGTGTACGGAACGATCCGAAGAGCGTCCCGCGTTGAAGCAGGCAGGACGACAGGGGTGGCGATGGCGCGGGTGAGCGATACGCAGGACGGCCCGGTGGTGCTCAGCAAGGACGGGCTGCCGGGCTGGCTGGAGCCGGTGGCGCGGGTCGTCGACACCGTCGAGCCGTTGCAGCTGAGCCGCTTCCTGCCGCCGAAGGACGGGGCCGGGCGCCAGTCGGCCGTACTGATCCTCTTCGGGGAGGGTGAGCGCGGACCCGAGCTGCTGCTCATGGAGCGGGCCAGCTCCCTGCGGTCGCACGCCGGGCAGCCGTCCTTTCCGGGCGGTGCGCTCGACCCCGAGGACGGCGATCCGGGGACCGACGGGCCGCTGCGGGCCGCCCTGCGCGAGGCCGAGGAGGAGACCGGCCTCGATCCGGGCGGTGTGCAGCTCTTCGGAGTGCTGCCGCGGCTGTACATCCCGGTCAGCGGATTCGTCGTCACCCCGGTGCTGGGCTGGTGGCGTGAGCCGAGCCCGGTCGGCGTCGTCGATCCGAACGAGACCGCCCGCGTCTTCACCGTCCCCGTGGCGGATCTCACGAACCCGGACAACCGTGCCACCACGGTCCACCCCAGCGGCCACCGAGGACCGGCATTTCTGGTCGAATCGGCCCTCGTGTGGGGCTTCACGGCCGGTGTCATCGACCGGCTGCTCCATTTCTCCGGCTGGGAGCGGCCCTGGGACCGGGGGAAGCAGGTCCCGCTCGACTGGCGGTCATGACAGGGTGTCTGCGGTGCTGTGCCGTCCCGGGGGCCTCGTGTCCGCAATGCCGCCGGGTCCATGGCTGACCTGGTGAGCGAAGAATGATGAGGCGAGGCTAGAACCGGTGAACGTGCTGGACATCCTGTTGCTGGTCGCCGCCGTCTGGTTCGCGATCATCGGTTACCGCCAGGGCTTCGTCGTCGGCATCCTGTCGGTGATCGGCTTTCTCGGGGGCGGTCTCGTGGCCGTGTACCTCCTTCCGGTCATCTGGGACGCCCTCACCGACAACGCCGAGGTGAGCACCACCGCGGCCGTCGTCGCCGTCGTCGTCGTCATCGTCTGCGCCTCCATCGGGCAGGCGCTGACCACCCATCTGGGCAACAAGCTGCGCCGCTACATCACCTGGTCGCCGGCCCGTGCGCTGGACGCCACCGGCGGCGCCCTCGTCAACGTCGTGGCGATGCTCCTCGTGGCCTGGCTGATCGGCTCGGCCCTCGCCGGGACGACGCTGCCGACGCTCGGCAAGGAGGTCCGCGGCTCCAAGGTGCTCCTCGGTGTCTCACGGGCGCTGCCCGCCGAGGCCGACACCTGGTTCGCCGACTTCTCCTCCGTCCTCGCGCAGAACGGTTTCCCGCAGGTGTTCAGCCCGTTCTCGAACGAGCCCATCACCGAGGTCCAGCCGCCCGACCCGGCCCTGGCGAACAGCCCGGTGGCCACCCGCGCCCGGCGCTCCATCGTCAAGGTCGTGGGGACGGCCTCCAGTTGCGGCAAGGTTCTGGAGGGCACCGGCTTCGTCTTCTCCGAGCGCCGCGTCATGACCAACGCGCATGTCGTCGGCGGCGTCGACGAACCCACGGTCCAGATAGGCGGCGAGGGCCGGCGGTACGACGCGACAGTCGTCCTGTACGACTGGAAGCGCGACATCGCCGTACTGGACGTGCCCGATCTCGACGCACCCGCGCTGCGGTTCACGGCCACCGACGCCGGGAGCGGCGACGGCGCGATCATCGCGGGCTTCCCGGAGAACGGCGCGTACGACGTACGGGCCGCGCGGGTGCGCGGGCGTCTGCCGGCGAACGGTCCGGACATCTACCACCGCGGCACCGTCAGCCGTGACGTCTACTCCCTGTACACGACCGTGCGCCAGGGCAACTCCGGCGGCCCGCTGCTCACCCCCAAGGGCAAGGTGTACGGCGTGGTCTTCGCCAAGTCCCTCGACGACGCGGACACCGGGTACGCGCTGACCGCGGACGAGATCCGGGAGGACATCGCCAAGGGGCGTACCGCCAAGCAGCAGGTGGACAGCGACAGTTGCGCGCTGTGAGCCCGGTGCCGTGGTGAGCGGGCGCCGCCCGTCAGCCGCGTGGGTGGCGCAGGCGTACCGAGACCCAGCGGGCCCTGCGGCGGAGGATGCGCGGAATCCCCACCCGGGGGTCCGCCACCGGCATCTGCGGGGCGCTGCCTCGCTGGTGGGAGCTCAGCCCGCCGGCCGAGCGCCGATCGCGTGCCGCGTCACTGTAGTCGTGCGTCCAGCCCATACCCCGACGTCTGCCCCCGCCCCAAGGTCGATAACCGCGCCGGAAGGCCCCAATTGGCCTATGCGCCAGGCAATTGGCTGTTCGAAGAACAGGTGTTCAGAACCGGATAGCGGGCGGGCGGGCCGGCCCGGTCACCGGTCGGGCTCGGGGTCCTTCAGCCAGTTGATGAGCTCGGTGGAGAAGGCGACCGGGTCCTCCTCGTGCGGGAAGTGCCCCAGACCGTCGAACAGGCGCCAGCGGTACGGCGCTTCGACGTACTCGCCCGAACCGGCGGCGCTGCGCGTACGCATCACCGGGTCGAGGGAGCCGTGCAGATGCAGCGTCGGCACCCGCACCGGCCGCTTCATCCGGCGGTTGAACTGGATGCCGTCGGGCCGTGCCAGCGAGCGCACCATCCACCGGTACGGCTCGATCGAGCAGTGCGCGGTGGACGGGATGCGGATGGCCCGCCGGTACGTCTCCACCGCCTCGTCGTCCGGCAGGCGCGGACCCGACCAGTCCCGGATCAGCCGGCCGACCAGCGCCCCGTCGTCGGCGGTCAGCTGCCGTTCGGGGATCCAGGGCCGCTGGAACCCCCAGATGTAGGAGCCGGCGCTGGTCTGCTTCACGTCCGAGAGCATCGCCGAACGCCAGCGCCGGGGGTGCGGCATGGACGCGACCGCGAGCCGGCGGACCAGCTTGGGGCGCATCACGGCCGCCGTCCAGGCCAGATAGCCGCCCAGGTCGTGACCGACCAGCGCGGCGTCCGGCTCGCCGAGCGAGCGGACCACACCGGTGATGTCGAGGGCGAGGTTGGCCGGGTCGTAGCCGCGCGGCGTACGGTCGCTGCCGCCGACGCCGCGCAGGTCCATCGCCACGGCACGGAAACCCGCGTCGGCGAGCGCGACGAGCTGGTGCCGCCACGCCCACCAGAACTGCGGGAAGCCGTGCAGCAGCAGGACCAGGGGGCCGTCGCCCATTTCGGCGATGTGGAAGCGCGCGCCGTTCGCGGCGACGTCCCGGTGCGTCCAGGGGCCGTCGAGCCGTACGACCGAGCCGGGCTGTGCCGAAGGGGCGGGATCCGTCATGACGACGAGCGTGCCACAGCCTCGATGGCCGCGGGGGCCCGGTCCTCCAGCTCGGCCGCGGGAGCCGGCCGCGGATGCGGCTTGGCGTTCTGCAGGACGCCCGCCGTCTCCTTCATCGACGACGCGACCTTCTGCGGGCCCTTGCTCCTCTTGGCCTTCTTCGCGAAGACGACGCCGATCAGCGCGAGAACCACCGCGACGAGGACGTTGGCGGCGAAGGACAGCAGGAAGCAGAGCGCCAGGTTCCAGTCGCTCCAGGTCCTGATGCCGTACGCCAAGGCGAAGTTCAGCATCGGCAGCGAGAACACCAGCACCGCGCCCGCCAGCGAGAACGCCCCGCCGCTGGTCGCGCCGCGCTTGACGTCCTGCTTGAGCTGCGCCTTGGCCAGGGCGATCTCGTCATGCACCAGCGCCGACAATTCGGTCGTCGCCGAGGCGAACAGCTGGCCGATGCTGCGTTCGGCGCCGACCGGGCTGCCGTCGGGTGCGCTCATCGCGGTCTCCCTCGTAGTCACGGTTCCGTCTTCCGCCTGACCGAGTACGGTTCCGTCTTTTGTACCGTCCCGTCAGATCATGCCCGACGGTGCCCCTCATCGCCTGCCCTGCCCGCCCCTTCGGCAACCGCGTGGCGTGCGGCGGCCTTCTCCTCGGCGAGCCGGCGGTGCTCGGCGGCCTTGCGTTCGTGCAGGGCGGCCATGCGCAGGTGGTACTCGGGGTCGTCCTGCTCGTAGATGTCCGGCACGCCGGAGGCGTCCTCGTCGCGCTCCTCCTCCTCCCACATCCGGCGGTACTTGGCGTTCCGGACCTTCAGCAGCACGGTCGCGAGAATCGCCGCGATCAGGGAGCCGAGGAGGACGGCCGCCTTGACCTCGTCGGTGAGCGCGGTGTCGCCCGCGAAGGCGAGTTCGTCGATCAGCAGGGAGACGGTGAAGCCGATCCCGGCGAGGGTCGCCACGGCGAACACGTCCGCCCACGCGAGGTCGTCGCTGAGCGAGGCCCGGGTGAAGCGCGCCGTCAGCCAGGTGCCGCCGAAGATGCCGACGGCCTTGCCGACGACCAGCCCGAGCAGCACCCCGAGCGTCTCCGGCTGGGTGAACACGTCGCGCAGCGCTCCCCCGGAGACCACCACCCCGGCGCTGAACAGCGCGAACAGGGGCACGGCCAAGCCCGCCGACAGCGGCCGTACCAGGTGCTCGATGTGCTCGCCCGGAGACTCCTTCTCGCCCTCGTGCCGGGTGCAGCGCAGCATCAGGCCCATGGCGACACCGGCGATCGTGGCGTGGATGCCGCTGTTGTACATCAGCCCCCAGATGACGAGGGCGAGCGGCACGTACACGTACCAGCCGCGTACTCCCCTGCGCAGCAGCAGCCAGAAGACGGCCAGGCCCGCGACGGCGCCGCCGAGCGCGGCGAAGTTCAGCTGCTCGGTGAAGAAGAGCGCGATGATCAGGATGGCGAAGAGGTCGTCGACGACGGCGAGGGTCAGCAGGAACGCGCGCAGCGCGCTCGGCAGCGAGGTGCCGATGACCGCGAGCACGGCCAGAGCGAACGCGATGTCGGTGGCCGTCGGCACGGCCCAGCCCGCCAGCGAGCCGCCGCCGGTGACCACGGTCAGCGTGTACGCGAGGGCCGGTACCGCCATGCCGCACAGCGCCGCGACGACCGGCAGGACGGCCTTGCCGGGGTCCTTGAGATCGCCGGCGACCAGTTCGCGCTTGAGCTCGATCCCGGCGACGAAGAAGAAGATCGCGAGGAGCCCGTCGGCCGCCCAGTGCTCCACGGACAGATGCAGGCCCAGGGCCTCGGGGCCGACGTGGTAGTGCCCGACGCTCTCGTAACTGTCCTGCAGGGCCGGAAGGTTCGCCCACAGCAGGGCGGCGATCGCGGCGACGAGGAGCAGGACGCCGCCGACGGTCTCGGTGCGCAACGCGTCCGCCACGAAATTCCGCTCGGGCAGTGAGAGCCGGCCGAAGGCCTTGCGGGCGGGGGGAGGGGACGCGGCCACGGGGATTACCTCCGGTCGGTGGGCATCACGGAGAACATGCCGACCAGACTTCCCGGCGCACCTATGAACGAGTCTCGCTGCGTTCAGCCTACTCACGGGTGCACGGGGGTGCATCCGGGTCTCATCGTACGAACGCCGAGGGCACCCGGCGCGCCTGGCGCCGGGTGCCCTCGGGGCGTGCTCAGTCCTCGCTGGACGACGTGGGCAGCTTCGCCTGGATGAAGTCCATGACGGTCGAGTCGGTCAGCGTGGTCACATCACCGAGCTGGCGGTTCTCTGCGACGTCCCGCAGCAGCCGGCGCATGATCTTCCCGGAGCGGGTCTTCGGCAGCTCGGCCACCGGCAGGATCCGCTTGGGCTTGGCGATCGGGCCGAGGGTGGTGCCGACGTGGTTGCGCAGGTCGGCGACCAGGTCCTCGGTCTCGGCGGCCGTGCCGCGCAGGATGACGAAGGCCACGATGGCCTGGCCGGTGGTCTCGTCGGCGGCGCCGACGACGGCCGCCTCGGCGACCGACGGGTGGGACACCAGCGCCGACTCCACCTCGGTGGTGGAGATGTTGTGCCCGGACACCAGCATCACGTCGTCGACCCGGCCCAGGAGCCAGATGTCGCCGTCGTCGTCCTTCTTCGCACCGTCACCGGCGAAGTACTTGCCCTCGAAGCGCGACCAGTACGTGTCGATGAACCGCTGGTCGTCGCCCCAGATGGTGCGCAGCATCGACGGCCAGGGCGCGGTCAGGACCAGGTAACCGCCTCCGCCGTCGGGCACCTCGTTCGCCTCATCGTCCACGACGGTCGCGGAGATGCCGGGCAGCGGCCGCTGGGCCGAGCCGGGCTTGGCCTCCGTCACACCGGGCAGCGGCGAGATCATCATGGCGCCGGTCTCGGTCTGCCACCAGGTGTCGACGACCGGGGTGCGGTCGGCGCCGATGTTCTTGCGGTACCAGATCCATGCCTCGGGGTTGATCGGCTCGCCGACCGACCCCAGGACGCGCAGCGAGGACAGGTCGAACTTCGCGGGGATGTCGTCGCCCCACTTCATGAACGTCCGGATGGCCGTCGGCGCCGTGTAGAGGATCGTCACCCCGTACTTCTGCACGATCTCCCAGAAGCGGCCCTGGTGCGGCGTGTCCGGCGTGCCCTCGTACATGACCTGGGTCGCGCCGTTCGCCAGCGGTCCGTACACGATGTACGAGTGACCGGTGACCCAGCCGACGTCCGCGGTGCACCAGTAGACGTCGGTCTCCGGCTTGAGGTCGAAGACGGCGTGGTGCGTGTAGGCGGTCTGGGTGAGGTAGCCGCCGGAGGTGTGCAGGATGCCCTTGGGCTTACCGGTCGTCCCGGACGTGTAGAGGATGAAGAGCGGCTGCTCGGCGCCGAACGCCTCCGCGGTGTGCTCGGCGGACTGCCGGTCGACGACCTCGTGCCACCACACGTCACGGCTGTCGTCCCAGGCCACGTCCTGGCCGGTGCGGCGGACCACGAGCACGTGCTCGACGTTGTCCACCTTGGAGACCGCCTCGTCCACGGCGGGCTTGAGCGCGGACGGCTTGCCGCGCCGGTAGCCGCCGTCGGAGGTGATGACGACCTTGGCGTCGGCGTCCTGGATCCGGGTGGCGAGCGCGTCGGCGGAGAAGCCGCCGAAGACGACCGAGTGGGCGGCGCCGATACGCGCGCACGCCAGCATCGCGACGGCCGTCTCGGGGATCATCGGCAGGTAGACGGCGACCCGGTCACCCTTGCGCACGCCCAGCTCCAGCAGCGCGTTGGCCGCCTTGGAGACCTCGTCCTTGAGCTCGGCGTAGGTGATGGCGCGGCTGTCGCCGGGCTCGCCCTCGAAGTGGATGGCCACCCGGTCGCCGTGTCCGGCCTCGACATGCCGGTCCACGCAGTTGTAGGCGACATTGAGCTCGCCGTCCTTGAACCACTTGGCGAACGGCGGGTTCGACCAGTCCAGTGTCTCGGTCGGCTCCTTGGCCCAGGTCAGGCGGCGGGCCTGCTCGGCCCAGAAGCCGAGCCTGTCAGCCTTGGCCTGTTCATACGCCTCCGCCGTGACGTTGGCGTTGGCAGCCAGGTCGGCGGGGGGTGCGAACCTGCGCTCTTCCTTGAGCAGGTTGGCCAGGCTTTCGTTGCTCACGACATCTCCCTTTCCCAGGGTGTCCGTTGTGTCCCAGGCCACAGCTCATCAGACCCGAGGGCCCGCTGACAAGGGTCGACGGATAATTGGTTTAGACCTGTGCGGCGGGTGTGCACCTGCTGTCGGCGCCGGGGGTCATCCGTTCCCACGGACGCCGTACGCACGCGGTTCAGGTGTGTAATCCCTTTCACACTCCGGCGCCCAGCCCTGTGCGGACCCCCGCACGAGTCGCCCGGACGGCCCCGCCCCTCGCGGCCCCCGCTCCCGCGTCATGCCGCTCACCGGATGCGCGGCCCGCGCCGGCGGGGGCGGGGCCGCGCATCCGCCGGTTCAGGCCGAGAGGTCGGCCGCCCCCACGTGGTCGAACACCTCGTCCTCCCCGCCTTCCGCCAGCAGGTACGCCTGTGCCTCACCGACGTGGAAGTACATCCCGTGCAACTCCAGCTCTCCCGCCCGCAGGGCCCGGCTCACCGAGTCATGGGCGCGCAGATGTTCCAGCTGCTGGATCACATTGGTCAGGCAGAGCTGCTCGACCGCGTCGGCCGCCGCCCGCCCGGCGAGCCTGGCCGTGGGCCAGCTCCCGTCGGCCATCCGGGCGACGCTCGGTCCGCCGTGCCGCAGCCATCTGCGGAGCGGGGTGTCCACGGCGTCCTGGCCGGAGGCGAGCAGGGCCTGCATGGCCCCGCACCCGGAGTGCCCGCACACCGTGACGGACCGCACCCGCAGCACGTCCACCGCGTACTCGATCGCGGCGGCCACCGAGTCGTCCCCGCTCTCCTCGCCGGGAGGCGGGACGAGATTGCCGACGTTGCGGACGACGAACAGGTCACCGGGGCCGCTGCTGGTGATCATCGAGGTGACCAGGCGCGAGTCCGCACAGGTGAGGAACAACTGCGAGGGCTGCTGCCCCTCCCGTGCCAGCCGCGCCAGCTCGCCCCGCACGAGCGGCGCGGTGTTGCGCTGAAACGCACTGATGCCGCGGGCCAGTTGCCGGGCTGTGCCGGTGCTGCCGGTGGCGCCGATCGTCTCGGCCCCGTCGGCGGCTGGGTCGCCGGGGCCGGAGGAGGTCGTCGGAACCATCGGTGTCCCGGCCGATGCGGCGTCCGCGGTGAGTCGGTCGGTGGGCCCGGAGGGATCGGTGTCCCGGGGTGCATGTGTTCCCTCGCCCGTGGTGTCGGGGCGGGCGGGGGTGCTGGTCGGGCGGTCGGAGGTGCTCGTCTCCGGGATGGCGCACTGGTGGTTGCGCCACGGCGTCCACGGGTGGCAGCGGCAGCCGGACACGTCAGGTGTGCCGGGCCTGCCGTCCAGGTGGAAGCCCGCCGATCCCGTCGGTTCGCCGATCCGGACGCCGGCGCGGCGGCCGACCAGTTCGACGGTGCCGCCGTGCGCCGCCTGGGTGTTCTGCCAGTCCTGCAGGGACTCGTACGCGGCGTGGTCCATGAACGAGCCGTCCAACTCCACGACGGCGTGGGCGCCGTGGGGGACGAGATGCAGGGTCCGGCTGAGCCGGGGCACCGCGAGGAACGTCAACTGCCCCCTGACGCGGATGTGATGGACTCCTTCCTCCTCGTGATGTGTGATCCGGGTGCGGGTGAGGCGGTGCAGGGCGACGGCGACGGCCATGCCGATCCCCAGCGTCACGCCTTCGAGGACGCCGACGAACACCACGCCGAGGGTGGTGACGGCGTAGACGAGCACTTCGCGGTGGCGGGTCACCGTGCGGATGTGGTGCAGGGACACCATCTGGATGCCGACGGCCATCACCAGGGCGGCGAGCGAGGCGAGCGGGATGAGCTCGAGGACCGGGACCATCAGCAGCGCGGCGATCACTACGAGAACGCCGTGCAGCATCGTGGAGTTCCTGCTGACGGCGCCGGCGTTCACATTCGCCGTGCTGCGGACCGCCACTCCCGCGATGGGCAGGCCGCCGAGGGCGCCGGAGACGACGTTGGCGGCGCCCTGACCGAGCAGTTCGCGGTCGAGGTCGGCGCGGCCGACGCGGGCGGACAGCTCGGGCCGGGCGGCGACCAGTTTGTCCACGGCGACCGCGCCGAGCAGCGACTGCACGCTGCACACCAGCGTGATCGTGAGCACGGCCGCGATCAGGCCCAGCACGGGGCCTTCGGGGAGACCGGCCAGGGCGTGGCTGCTCCAGGAGGGCAGGTCGACCTTGGGCAGGCTGAACCCGAGGAGTGCCGCGCAGGCGGTGGCCCCGGTGGCGGCGACGAGGGGCGCGGGCACGGCCCGCAGGAGCCGTCCGGCGCGGCCCGGGATGCGGGGCCAGGCCAGCAGCAGCGCGAGGGTCAGCGCGCTCACCGAGAGGGCGGCGGTCTGTACCTGGGCCAGCTGGGCCGGCAGGTCCCGCAGGTTGAGCAGGACCGAGCTGTGCGGGGTGCCGCCGAGCACGATGTGCAGTTGGGCCACGGCGATGGTGACGCCGATGCCGGCGAGCATGCCGTGCACGATGGCCGGGCTCACGGCGAGAGCGCCACGCGCCACGCGCAGGAGTCCGAGGCCCAGCTGGGCGACACCGGCGAGGACGGTGATGGCACAGGTCGTGCGCCACCCGTAGCGCTGGATGAGCTCGGCGGTCACGACGGTGAGCCCGGCGGCGGGGCCGCTGACCTGGAGGGGGGCGCCGCCGAGTCGTCCGACGACGACTCCGCCGACGGCGGCGGCCACGAGGCCGGCCTGGAGGGGGGCGCCGGTGGCGAGGGCGATGCCCAGGGAAAGCGGGAGGGCGATCAGGAAGACCGCGATGGACGCCGATGCGTCGGCGCCGGTGAGGCGGGGGCCGCGGGGCCGGCGCGGCGGACTGTGCGGCTCGTGGCTGTGTTCCTTTCGGTTGGCGTCTTCGTGGCGTGTGGGGGTGCAGGCTGACATGTTCCCGTCTCCTCCGGGGCAGCGCGGTCGCGGATCGTGGGGGCACCTGGCGGTGGGCCAGGGGTCTGTCGCGGCCGTGTGGGCACGGCGTGCAGCGGCGGGTAGTGACAGTCGGTAAACGAATCGTAATGGAGAGTAAAGGGAGGGAATGGAGTGTCCGAGCAAATGGACTAATAAATCCCTCTGAGGGGTGAAGTCGCCGATTAGTCGGCTTGTCGTATTAATTCCACCTTCGACCCGTGCGATCTTTGCGGCGCCGCCGGACCCGAGAGAAGGAAGAAGGTGGAGGGACATGGCCGCCACCCGCAGGACCGCTCCTCACCGCGCCACCGCCACACCCGCCAGGTCGGCCACATCCCGCGGATGCGCCCCACCGCATCGGTCAGCCGTGCCCCGCAGGATCGCCGCGGGCACCGCGATCGCCGCCGTCTGCGCGGCGTCGCTCGCGGGATGCGCGATCGGATCCGACCCGGACGGGCAGGCCGCGCCCGGGCCGCAGAAGCAGAAGCCGGTGGCTCCCGCCCCGAAGAGCGCGATCCGTCTGATCGGCGACGGCTCCACGGCGTACACCGGTGCACAGCCTCATCTGCCGCGGCCGGAGAGGCTGAAGCCGGGCCAGAAGCCGCCGCAGTTCGTGGTGTTCTCGTGGGACGGCGCCGGTGAGGACAGCCAGAGGCTGTTCTCCCACTTCCGCAAGGTCGCCAAGGCCAACAACGCGACCATGACGTACTTCCTCAGCGGCGTGTACATGCTGCCGGAGGACAAGCGCGACCTGTACCGGCCGCCGCAGCACTCCCCGGGCCGCTCGGACATCGGCTTCAACGACCAGCAGGGGATCGCCGACACCGTGCGGCAGCTGCGCCTCGCGTGGCTGGAGGGCAACGAGATCGGCACCCACTTCAACGGGCACTTCTGCGGCAAGGGCGGCGGGGTCGGCGAGTGGTCGGTGAAGGAGTGGAAGGAGGAGATCACCCAGGCCAAGAGGTTCGTGAAGTCCTGGAAGACCAACACCGGGATGGCACAGGCGGACCCCCTGCCCTTCGACTACGACAAGGAACTCATCGGCGCCCGCACCCCCTGCCTGGAAGGCCGCTCGAACTTCGTGAGGGCCGCCCGGGAGATGGGCTTCCGCTACGACTCCAGCGGCGTCAACAACCAGCTCTGGCCCACGGAGAAGGACGGCGTGTGGGACCTGTCGATGCAGCTGGTGCCGTTCCCCGGGCACTCCTACGAACAGCTCACCATGGACTACAACTTCATGGTCAACCAGTCCGGCACCAAGACCCAGGGCGACCCCGCCAAGCGCGAGTTCTGGGGGGACCAGATGCGGGACGGGCTGCTCATGGGCTTCCAGCGGGCGTACCACGGCAACCGCGCCCCCCTGATCATCGGCAACCACTTCGAGTCCTGGAACGGCGGCACCTACATGCGTGCCGTGGAGGAGGTCGTCGAAGCCGTCTGCAACAAGCCCGACGTGCGCTGCGTGTCCTTCCGCCAGCTCGTCGACTGGCTCGACGCCCAGGACCCCGCCACCCTGCGCAAGCTGCGCACGCTGAGCGTCGGCGAGGCCCCGAGGCAGGGCTGGGCGTCCTTCCTGTCGGGCGGTGGGGCCCCGGCTCCGAAGGGAGTGCCGGGGGCGCCGCCGGCCGGGCGGTAGGACCCCGGCCGCCCGGCCGGCTGCGGAGCGGGGCCGGACGGGCGGGCCGGCAGGTCAGGCGGTGGGGGACAGGGAGGATTCCGCCCCGGAGCGCGCGACGAGGTGCTCGCCGAGGACGAACCCGGGGTCGATCTGCGCGGTCAGATCGGCCCCGGTGCGCTCGTTCCCCCAGGACTGGGCGTTCTTCAGGTGGAAGTGCACCATCTGGCGGGTGTAGCGCTCCCAGTCGCGCAGCTCGTACGTGTCGTCGGCGGCTGTCCGCAGACGGTGCAGAGCCGTGTGGTTGGCGTCCTCCAGGAGCTCGAACCGCGGCGGACGGCCCTTCTCCATGGCCCGCACCCAGTCCGAGTGCCCGACCGTCACCAGCAGGTCGTCCCCGACCTCGGAGCGCAGGAAGTCCAGGTCGTCCTGCCCCTGGACCTTGTTCCCGACGACCTTGAGGACGACTCCGTAGTCGCGCGCGTAGTCCCGGTACTGGCGGTAGACGGAGACTCCCTTCCGGGTCGGCTCGGCGACGAGAAACGTGATGTCGAAGCGCGTGAACATCCCGGAGGCGAAGGAGTCCGAGCCCGCCGTCATGTCGACCACGACGTACTCGCCGCGGCCGTCCACCATGTGGTTCAGGAACAGCTCCACCGCTCCCGTCTTGGAGTGGTAGCAGGCGACCCCGAGGTCGGAGTCGGTGAAGGAGCCGGTGACCATCAGACGGACGGCGCCGCCGTCGAGTTCCACCGGCCGGGCGCAGGCGTCGTACACCGGGTTCGGCTCGCGCACCCGCACCAGCCGCGACCCCTCACCCGGCGGAGTCGTCTTGATCATCGTCGCGGCGGACGCGATGCGCGGGTTGTGGCCCCGCAGGTAGTCCTTGATCAGTGGCAGCCGCTCGCCCATCGCGGGGACCGCCGCGGCCTCCCTCTCGTCGAGGCCGAGCGCGGCTCCGAGGTGCTGGTTGATGTCGGCGTCGATGGCGACGACCGGCGCTCCGGCCGCCGCCAGATGGCGGATGAACAGGGAGGACAGCGTCGTCTTTCCGCTGCCGCCCTTCCCGACGAAAGCAATTTTCATGTTCACCAAGAGTAGTCGGAAGATAGCTGTACGTGGCAGGCGTGCCCGAAAGGCCACCCGATCGAGGGGTGGAGGCAGGCGCGTGGCGGGCGAGAAGCCGGACGGGGTGGCGGCCGGATCGCGGGCGGCGCGTAATGTCGTACTCATGAGTACGACAGGCGCGTCCACCGATCCGCTCGCGGCCCTCGGGTCGCTCCCCGGTGTGCCCGAGGCCGTGGAGTCGGTGCGCAAGGCGGTCGACCGGGTGTACGGGCACCGGATCATGCGGCGCCGCAGCAACGAGATCACGTCCGAGGCGGCCCTGCGCGGCGCCCGTGGCTCCGCGGCGCTGTCCGGGGCGGACTGGGCGCTCGAGGAGGTGCGCCGGCGTACCGACTTCAGCGGTGACGACGAGGCGCGCGTGATGGGCGCGGCCCTGCGGCTCACCGCCGAGGCCGGTCAACTGCTGTCCATCTGGCGTCAGTCGCCGCTGCGGGTGCTGGCCCGGCTGCACCTGGTGGCCGCGGCGGACGGTGACGAGCGGGTCGGGCGGCCGCGGCAGGAGGGCGAGGCGGTCGACGAACCGCTGATCGAGCTGCCCCTGCCGAGCGCTGCGGAGGCGCACGGCCGGCTGGAGGGGCTCTCCGAGCTGATCATCGCGGGCGGATCGGCGCCCGCGCTGGTGACGGCCGCCGTCGTGCACGGCGAACTGCTCGCGCTGCGCCCCTTCACCTCCCGCAACGGCCTGGTCGCGCGTACGGCTGAGCGGGTCGTCCTGGTCGGCAGCGGGCTCGACCCGAAGTCGGTGTGCGCCGCCGAGGTGGGGCACGCCGAGCTGGGCCGTGCGGCCTATCTGGCGGCGCTCGACGGCTACGTCTCCGGCACCCCCGAGGGCGTGGCGGCCTGGATCGCCCACTGCGGCAAGGCGGTCGAGCTGGGCGCGCGCGAGTCGACGGCGGTCTGCGAGGCGCTTCAGCGCGGAGCCGCGTGAGCGGCGCTTGGCCGCGTGGCGCGAAGTGAATTCCGTGAGCCGCGTGAGCCGCGGAGAACACGGGCGACGAAATGCGGCGGTACGAGGATTCGTACCGCCGCTGGCATGTTCATCGCGTTACCAAGCGTCCTCGATGTATTGCCCATCAGGTCGGGAACATTGCCCGTCACCTGGTGCGGCTGGCCCGTATTCGACGGGTCGACGTCGCGTGGGTGCTCGATGTCCATGCTCGGTCCGTGGGGCCAAAATGCGTAGCTGAGGTGATCCTCTCGGATGTCCTTGGCTCTCGCGGGCCGTTGAGTCCTTTGTACTCCGAACCGCAACCAAGCGGAAGCCCTCGCTGCAGTTCTTTACTTTTACTCTCAAATATGGGCCAAACGGGCATCGATATCCGCACGTGACGGGAGAGGCGGCGGGCGCGCGGCTCAGGCGAGCGCCGTACGGCGCCGGCTCGCGTACCAGACGAGGCCGGCGGTGGCCGCGGCCGCGCCTATGGCGGCCGCCGCGACCAGGGCGGGCCGCGGCGGTACCGAGAAGGCGGGGAGGCGCTGCTTGAGCCGGACCGGCCGGTGGAAGTCGAGAATCGGCCACCCGCGCGCGAGTGCCTCGCGGCGCAGCGCGCGGTCCGGGTTCACGGCGTGCGGGTGCCCGACGGTCTGCAGCATCGGCAGGTCGGTGGCCGAGTCGCTGTAGGCGTAGCAGCGAGCGAGGTCGTAGCCCTCGGACGCGGCCAGCTCCCGGATCGCCTCGGCCTTGGTCGGGCCGTACGCGTAGTACTCCACCTCTCCGGTGAAGCGGCCGTCGTGGCCGACGACCATGCGCGTCGCCACCACGCGGTCGGCGCCGAGCAGCTCACCGATGGGCTCGACGACCTCGGCACCGGACGTCGACACGATCACGACGTCGCGGCCGGCCGTGTGGTGCTCCTCGATGAGGGACGCTGCCTCGTCGTAGATGATCGGGTCGATGAGGTCGTGCAACGTCTCGGCGACGATCTCTTTGACCTGCTGGACGTTCCAGCCGCGGACCATCGCCGAGAGGTACTCGCGGGTGCGCTCCATCTGGTCGTGGTCCATACCACCCACGCGGAAGACGAACTGCGTATAGGCGGTCCGCAAGGCGGCCCGGCGGTTGATCAGGCCCCCTTGGTAGAACGACTTGCTGAACGTGAGCGTGCTCGACTTCGCAATGACCGTCTTGTCCAGGTCAAAGAAGGCGGCTGTGCGGGGCAAGGAGTGGTTTTCCACGCCCCCGAGCATAGGCGCAGCCCATTCGGCGTAAGGTGGGCGCGTGGGTTTGCTTGAGAAGGCTCTCGGGTACACCATGGAAGTCACGGATCGTTCGCGACCGTGCTAACCCGGTCCGACTCCTCCCCCCCCCGAGTCGGCCGTGGAGACGACCCCCGCTCTCCCCCCCCGGCGGGGGTCGTCGCATGTCCGGGGCCGTTTTCCCCTTATGAGCGTGGCCGCGAGGCCGGAGCCGGGCGGCTGTGGCCGCGCTTTCGGCACGCTTCTGATCCGTGACACTGCGTAATCGTCGCGCCACTGCCGGGAGATCGTCCAGAGATGGGTGCAAGGCTCACCGGTTCGGGTGACGGTCATATTCACAACTACCGAGTTGTCCACAGTTATTGACCAAGATCCACACGATTTGCCGGATCGCTGCATCGTGATTCCGACGCGTCCCGGCGGTCCGACTTCATGGCCGGTTCCGGTTTGTCGGGCGTGATTGGCCGGTTCCTATCGGCCGTTCATGTGGAGGCCGCTTACCGGCTCTTCACACCTTTGGGAATGGCGTGGCCGCGGGGCCGCGCGAGCGATGCAGCGATGGGGGATGGAAACCGTGACCGCAGCCGTCACACACGATCCGCCGGAGCCCGCCTACGAGCGGCCCGGAAAGCCGTTGATCGTCACCGAGGACGCCGATCTGCTCGACGATCTGCTGCGCCTGTGCGCGGCGGCCGGCGCCACACCCGAGGTCCACCACGGGGTGCCCGAGCCCTGGAGCAGCTGGGAGGCCGCGCCGCTCGTGCTCGTCGGCGACGACGCCGCCCGCCGGGTGCGCGGCGCCGGACGCCGGGGCGGTGTGCTCCTCGTCGGCCGTGACCAGGACGACTCGGGGGTCTGGCGCCGGGCCGTCGAGATCGGTGCCGACCATGTCCTGATGCTTCCCGACGGCGAGCAGTGGCTGGTCGACCGGATCGCCGACGTCGCCGAAGGCGTCGGCCGGCCCGCCCTCACCGTCGGGGTCATCGGCGGCCGCGGCGGATCCGGGGCCTCCACGCTCGCGTGTGCCCTCGCCGTGACCGCCGCGCGCGAGGGAGTGCGCACGCTGCTGGTGGACGGCGATCCGCTGGGCGGCGGACTCGACGTCGTCCTCGGTGGGGAGGCGGTGGAGGGCCTGCGCTGGCCGGCCTTCGCCGGCTCACGCGGACGGCTGGGCAGCGGCGCCCTCGAGGAGTCCCTGCCCGAACTGCACTCCCTGCGGGTGCTCAGCTGGGACCGGGGCGACAGCGTCGCCGTTCCTCCGCAGGCGATGCGCGCCGTACTGGCGGCGGCCCGGCGCCGCGGCGGAGCCGTCGTCGTCGACCTGCCCCGCCGGATCGACGACGGTGTCGCCGAAGCCCTGGCCCAGCTCGACGTCGGCATCCTCGTCGTCCCCGCCGAGCTGCGCGCGGTCGCCGCGGCACGGCAGGTGGCCTCGGCGGTCCAACTGCTGCTGAGGGATCTGCGCCTGGCCGTACGAGGGCCCTACCCGCCCGGACTCGACGACCGGGAAGTGGCCCGGCTCCTGGATCTGCCGCTGGTCGGCGAGGTGCCGGTGGACCCGGGGCTGGTGCGGCCCCACGAGCACAGGGAGCCGCCCGGCGCGGCGGCGCGGAGTCCGCTCGCCCGCTTCTGCCGGGAGTTCTGGGAGCGCGCGCTGTGCGAGGCGAGGGCGGCGTGAGGGGCGACATGGAGAGGAGGGCTGAGCCGGTGGGAGAGGTAGGCGGTGGCCGGGTGAGTGCGGACGCGGCGTGCGGGGGCGCGGGCATGGTGTCGGCAGTGAGTGTGAGTGTGGGTGCGGGTGCGGGTGCACGGGCACGGGTGCCTCGTTGGGCGGTGAGTGGTCCTGGTCGGCGGCCGGGGCAGGTGGGCTTGAGAGGGGTGCCGGAAGGTTCGGAAGGGTGGGCCGGGGGCGCCGGTGGGGTGCCTGCCCGGACGGCAGTCGGTGAAGTGGGAGCCCGGCCGGGTGACATGGCGGTCGCGCCCGGTGGGCGCTGGGCGCCGAGCGGAGCCGGCGGGGCGGCGGACATGCCGGCGGGGCTGCTCGACGGGGTGCGGCAGTGGCTGGCGGAGAGCGGGGCCGAGCCGACTCCGGCCCGGGTCGCGCAGGCACTGCGGGAACAGGGCAGGGTGCTGGGCGACGCCGAAGTGCTCGGTGCGGCCGAGCGGTTACGGTCCGAGCTGGTCGGAAGCGGCCCGCTGGAGCCGCTGCTCGCCGATCCCGCCGTCACCGACGTGCTGGTCTCGGCACCGGACCGGGTCTGGGTCGACCGGGGCGGGGGCCTGGAGCTGACCTCCGTGTCCTTCCCCGACGCGGCCGCCGTACGACGTCTCGCTCAGCGCCTCGCCGCGGTGGCCGGCCGGCGCCTGGACGACGCCCGGCCCTGGGTGGACGCCCGGCTGCCCGATGGGACCCGTCTGCACGCGGTGCTCCCACCGGTGGCCGTGGGGTGTGCCTGTCTGTCGCTTCGAGTGGCGCGGCCACGGGCGTTCAGGCTCGACGAACTGGTCGCTGCGGGGACGGTGCCGCCGGGCGGGGACAGGGTGCTGCGGGCCCTGGTCGGCACGCGGTTGTCCTTCCTCATCAGCGGGGGGACCGGCAGCGGCAAGACGACGCTGCTGAGCGCCCTGCTGGGGCTGGTCGGGCCGGACGAGCGGATCGTGCTCGCCGAGGACTCGGCGGAGCTCAAGCCGGACCATCCCCATGTCGTACGGCTGGAGAGCCGGCCCGCCAACCAGGAGGGAGCCGGACTGGTCACCCTGGAGGACCTGGTGCGCCAGGCGTTGCGGATGCGGCCGGACCGGCTGGTCGTGGGCGAGGTGCGCGGACCCGAGGTGGTGCATCTGCTCGCCGCCCTGAACACGGGTCATGAGGGCGGCTGCGGGACGGTCCACGCCAACGCGGCCGCCGATGTGCCCGCCCGTCTCGAAGCCCTCGGGACGGCGGCGGGGCTCGACCGGGCTGCCCTGCACAGCCAGTTGGACGCCGCGTTGTCGGTCGTCCTCCATCTTGTACGGGACCGGGCCGGGCGTCGGCGGATCGCCGAGGTGCACGTGCTGGAGCGGGACCCGGCCGGGCTGGTGCGGACCGTGCCGGCGCTGCGCTGGGCACCGGAGGGGTTCGTGGCCGAGCGGGGCTGGGAGCGGCTCCAGCCGCTGCTGCGCGGGGGCGGTGACATCAGGAGTGGCGCAGGTGGAAGCCATGGGTGAGCTGGCCTCCGGCGCGCTGGACGGGTTGGGCGCGGCCGGTGTGTGCCTCGGAGCGGCGGCCGTCTGTCTGGTGGGCGGGCGGGACCAGGGTGTGCGGCGGGCTCGGGTGCTGCTCGCGGGCGGTGACGGTCTGGACGCCGGGCCGTCCGACTGGCGACGGGTGGCCGGGACACTGCGCCGGGTGCGGGGGCGCCTGAGAGCCGAGGGGTGGGCTCTGGTCGCCGGTCTGGTGCTGGCGGTGCTCGGGTCGTCGGTGCTGCCGCTGGTCGCGGGGGCGGGCGGGGTGCCGTTGCTGAGGCGGATGCGGCTGGCCCAGGAGGCGCGGCGCGCGCGTGAACTGCGCGCAGGTGCGGTGATCGCGCTGTGCGGGGCACTGGCCGGTGAGGTGCGGGCGGGGCGGCAGCCGGGTGAGGCGTTGCTGCGGGCGGCGCGTGACTCCGGCGGGCTCGGCGCGGCGCAGTCCGCCGTGCTGGCGGCGGCGCGGTTCGGCGGTGATGTGCCCGGCGCGCTCGCCTCCGCGGCGCGGCAGCCCGGTGCCGAAGGGCTGTCGGGGCTGGGCGCGTGCTGGCGGGTTGCCGTCGACCAGGGCGCCGGTCTCGCGGCCGGACTGGACCGGCTGGAGGCGGCACTCCGCGCGGAGCGCGATCAACGTGCCGATCTGCGCGCCCAGTTGGCGGGCGCCAGATCGACGGTGGTGATGCTCGCCGGTCTGCCGGTGCTCGGGCTGTTGCTCGGTGCGGCCATGGGCGCGGATCCACTGCACGTGCTGCTGCACACCGGCGCGGGATTCGGGTGCCTGGCAGTCGGCGCCGTGCTGGAAGGGGCCGGTATGTGGTGGGCGGCCCGCATCGTGCGGGGAGCGGAGGCGGGGTGAGGCGGCGACGCGGGGTTTCGACGCGAAGGAGGCAGTGGTGTGAGCGGGGAAGTTGTCCACAGGCTGGGGATGGTTGTGGGGGCGGCGCTGATCGCCGGTTGGCTGGTGCGGTGGTGGGCGGACGTCCGCCGGGAGCGCCGGGTCAGGGGGCGGCTGGTAGGCCTGATGAGAAGAGCCGACCTGGTGCCGGTTCGCAGACGGCTCGACGTCCGGCGCGGGATGCGGCGGTGGGCTCCTGTGGCGGCTGTCGGGACTGCCGGTTGGGCCCTGGTGGGCGGTCTGGCAGGGCTGCTGGTCGGGTCGGCCGGGGCCGTCGGCCTGTGGTGGTGGCGTCGGAGGCAGGGCGCCGGCGGAGGTGCGGCGGGCCCGGAGGTGGACGCGGTCGACGCGAGTGAGGTGTCAGGTCGACTTCCGCTCGCCGCCGATCTGTTGGCGGCTTGTATCGCCGCCGGCGCCAGTCCGGTGATCGCGGCGCAGGCCGTGGGCGAGGCGTTGGGCGGTCCGGTCGGCGATGCGCTGGCGAGGGGCGCCGCGGAATGCCGACTCGGTGGTGAACCGGGCGACGCCTGGCGGCGGTTGGCCTCCATGCCGGGCGCCGCGGCGCTGGCACGGCTGCTGGAACGCGCCGGCGTCTCCGGTCTCCCGGCGGCCGCACCGGTCGCACGGCTCGCGGCGGAGGCCCGCGCCGACTGGACGCGTGCGGCGACGGAGCGGGCCAGGCGGGCGGCCGTCATGGTCACCGCGCCGGTGGGCCTGTGCTTCCTGCCCGCGTTCATCGCGGTCGGGGTGGCGCCCGTGGTGATCGGGCTGGCGGGCGGCGTGTTGGGAGGAGGCGGCACGTGACGGTGTGAACGATGCGGACGCGCGGCGCGCGGCGAGAGTGCGTCGAGCGCGGATGTGTGTGGGACCTGGATCGACAGAAGCGGACCTTACGGGGGTTACGGATGTTCAAGGCGGTATGGGTACGGATGGCGGCCCTGGTGGGCAGGGCGCGGGCGGCGCGGAGGGACGCGGGGATGGTCACTTCCGAGTACGCGATGGGCATCGTGGCGGCGGTGGCCTTCGCCGTGGTGCTCTACAAGGTCGTGACGAGCGGGGAGGTCAGTGCGGAGCTCCAGGGCATCGTGAAGCGGGCGCTCGATGGCGGGGCGTGAGGGGGATGCCGGACGCGGGCCGGGCAGTCGTCCGGCCCGCGGGGCCCCCGTGGGAGGCAGGGAGGGCCGGTCGAGGGGGCCGGTCGGCGCCCTGGGTTCGGACCGGGGGTTCGTGACGGCCGAGTCGGCTGTCGTGCTGCCGGTGCTCGTGATGTTCGCCATGGCGCTGGTGTGGGGTCTGCTCGTGGTCGCGGCGCAGATCCAGTGCGTGGACGCGGCCCGCACCGGGGCCCGCGCGGCAGCCCGGCAGGAACCTGACGACTCCGTCATCGAGGTGGCCGGCGACGTGGCACCGAACGGTGCGAAGGTCACGGTCGCCCGGGAAGGGGGCGTGGTCCGTGTGGTCGTGGTGGCCAGACCGCCCGTGCTGAGCAGGCTCCCCTTGGAGGTGCGGGAGGAGGCCGTGGCGGCGGCGGAGGAGATGGTGGGGGTGGAGCCGTGAGCGCGGGGGACGGACGAGGGCGGAGGCGCGTCGCCGAGGCGTACCGCACAGGTCCCGGCTCCGATCGGGGTTCGGCCACCGCCTGGAGCCTCGGCCTGATCGCCGTCCTGTGCGTCGTGTTCGGCGTAGTGCTGGCCCTCGGGCAGGCGGTGGTGATCCGGCACCGTGCGGCGGGCGGTGCGGATCTGGCCGCCCTCGCGGCGGCGGACCACTGGGCGGAGGGCACCGCCGGGGCCTGCGCCCGGGCGGAGCGGATCGCCGAGGCGACCGGGGCACACCTGGTGCGGTGCGTGGTTGTGGGCGACGTGTCCGACGTGACAGCGACGTCCGGGCGGGGGCCCTTCACCGCAGAGGTCAGGGCCCGGGCGGGTCCCGGGAGACCGATCGGGCCTGGAGGAGCCGGCTTCCCTGAGGGATCGGATGGGCCCGGCGCGCCAGAGGGAGGAGGCCCGCCGGGCGGCGTGGAGCCGTAGAAGCCTCCCGGGGGGAGCGACCGCGGGTACTGACACCCACCGCCTACGCTCGCGCCTCCTCCTCGTCCGGGGCCGGAGGGTCCCCGCGGTCGAAGCCGAGGTGGTCCCCCGTCCGGAGCCGGTGTGGTTCCCGCGTCCGGAACCGAAGAGGTCCCCGTTCGGAGCGGTATGGGCGCCCCCCTCTGGAGCGGTAGGGGCGCCCGAGGCGGAAGCCGCTCCCTCGCCGTCGGCCGCCTCGCCGGCAGCGACCGCGGGCATTGACGTCCACCGCCTACGCCCGCGCCTCCTCCTCGTCCGGAGCCGGAGGGGTCCCCGCGGTCGAAGCCGAAGTGGTTCCCTCGTCCGCAGCCGGTGTGGTCCCCGCGGCCGGATCCGACGAGGTCCCCCCGTCCGGAGCCGGAGCGGTCCCCGAGGCCGAAGCCGAAGAGTTCCCCCCGTCCGGAGCGATCAGGGCGCCCGAGGCCGAAGTCGCTCCCTTGCCGTCGGCCGCCTCGCCGGCCGCGCCCTGCGCCCCGGCCGCGCCCTGCGCCCGGGCCTCCCTCTGCGCCCCGGCCTCCCCCTCCGCCGCCCCCCGCAGCAGCACCGTCAGCAGCCGTACGGCCCCCCGCTTGTGCAGTGGGTCGTTGCCGTTGCCGCACTTGGGGGACTGGATGCAGGACGGGCAGCCGGCCTCGCACTCGCAGGAGGCGATGGCCTCGCGGGTGGCCGTCAGCCAGGCGCGGGCCGTGTGGAAGGCGCGCTCCGCGAAGCCCGCGCCGCCGGGGTGGCCGTCGTAGACGAAGACCGTCGGGAGCAGCGTGTCGGGGTGCAGCGGGATCGACACGCCGCCGATGTCCCAGCGGTCGCAGGTGGCGAAGAGGGGCAGCAGGCCGATCGAGGCGTGTTCGGCGGCGTGCAGGGCGCCGCCGAGGATCTCCGGGTTGATCCGGGCCTCGTCCAGTTGATCCTCGGTGACCGTCCACCACACAGCGCGGGTGCGCAGCGTCCGGGGAGGGAGGTCGAGTTTCGTCTCGCCCAGTACTTCGCCGGTGATCAGCCGGCGCCGCAGGAAGGAGACCACCTGGTTGGTGACCTCGACGGAGCCGTAGCAGAGGCGGCCGTCGCCCCACGGGATCTCGGTCTCGGTCTCGAGGACGGAGATCGCCGTCGTGTCCCGGGCGACCGTGGAGTACGACGGGGACGCCTGTTCGACCAGGGCGACCGAGTCCTCGAGGTCGAGGGAGCGGACGAGGTAGGTGCGGCCCTGGTGCAGATGGACCGCGCCCTCGTGCACGCTCGTGTGCGCGGCGCCCGCGTCGACGGTGCCGAGAAGTCGGCCCGTGCCGGCCTCGACGACCTGGACCGGGCGGCCGCCCTCGCCGCGGATGTCGGTGAGGTCGGCGGCCCGTTCCCGGCGGGTCCAGTGCCACGCCCTGGTGCGGCGGCGCAGCAGCTTCGCGGACTCCAGCTGGGGCAGCAGCCCCTCGGCCTCCGGACCGAAGAGGACCAGGTCCTCTTCGGTGAGGGGGATCTCGGCGGCTGCCGCGCACAGGTGGGGTGCGAGGACGTACGGGTTGTCGGGGTCGAGGACCGTCGACTCCACCGGGCGGTCGAAGAGGGCCTCCGGGTGGTGGACGAGGTAGGTGTCCAGCGGGTCGTCGCGGGCGACCAGGACGGCCAGCGCGCCCTGACCGGAGCGGCCGGCCCGCCCGGCCTGCTGCCACAGGGAGGCGCGGGTGCCCGGGTAGCCGGCGATCAGGACGGCGTCCAGGCCGGAGACGTCGATGCCGAGTTCCAGGGCGGTGGTGGCGGACAGGCCGAGGAGTTCGCCGGAGTGCAGGGCCTGCTCCAGGGCGCGGCGCTCCTCGGGGAGGTAGCCGCCCCGGTAGGCCGCGACACGCCCGGCGAGCGAACGATCGACCTCGGCGAGCCGTTCCTGCGCGATGACCGAGATGAGCTCGGCGCCGCGCCGGGAGCGGACGAAGGCGACCGAGCGGATGCCCTGCACCGCGAGGTCGGTCAGGAGGTCCGCCGTCTCGGCGGTGGCGGTACGCCGGACGGGTGCGCCCTTCTCGCCCCGGAGCTCGGTGAGCGGCGGCTCCCAGAGGGCGAAGACGAGTTCGCCGCGCGGGGAGGCGTCGTCGGCGATCTCCACCACCGGCAGCCCGGTCAGGCGCCGCGCGGCGACGGCGGGCTCGGCGGCGGTGGCGGAGGCCAGCAGGAAGACGGGGGAGGAGCCGTAGCGGGCGCACAGGCGGCGCAGACGCCGCAGCACCTGGGCGACGTGGGAGCCGAAGACACCGCGGTAGGTGTGGCACTCGTCGATGACGACGTACTTCAGCGCCTTCAGGAAGGAGGACCAGCGAGGGTGGGACGGGAGTATGCCCCGGTGGAGCATGTCGGGGTTGGTGAGGACGTAGTTCGCGTACTGGCGGATCCACTCGCGTTCCTCGAACGGCGTATCGCCGTCGTACACGGCCGGCCGTACCGAATTGCCCAGCGGATGTGAAAGTTCCTTCACGGAGCGGCACTGGTCCGCCGCGAGGGCCTTCGTCGGCGACAGGTACAGGGTGGTGGCGCCGCGTCCGTTCGGGGCCTCGGAGCCGTCCAGGAGGGTGGAGAGGACCGGGACGAGGTACGCGAGGGACTTGCCGGAGGCGGTGCCCGTGGCGACGACCACGGACTCGCCGTCGAGGGCGTGCTCGGCGGCGCGTGCCTGGTGGGCCCAGGGATGTTCGATCCCGGCGCTCTGCACGGCGGCGACGACCTCGGCGCGGATCCGGTCGGGCCAGACGGCATGGCGGCCCGCTCGCGGGGGCACATGCTCCGTATGAGTGATGCGCGAAGCCCGGCTCGGCCCCGAGGCGAGTCGGCCCAGCACGGCACCCGGGTCCACCCGGGAAGCGGGGCCCGTCGGGGATCGATCGGATCGGTGATTCTTGGCCATCGGCACCGAGTGTGTCACCGGCGTGACGGACAATGGGACCAAGGCGTCGTGCACGCCTGCCGGTAAGTGATTGAATGCCATCGCGGCTGGCGAACCGACCTTGGGTTGCAAGCCGAGGTGTCCCGAGGGGCGACCGCTCGATAGCAAGGTGCTGGAGGATCCGTGGACCTGTCCCTGTCGACCCGTACCGTCGGCGATCGTACGGTCGTCGAGGTCGGTGGCGAAATCGACGTATATACCGCGCCCAAGCTGCGCGAGCAGCTGGTCGAGCTGGTGAACGACGGGAATTTCCACCTCGTCGTCGACATGGAGGGCGTGGACTTCCTCGACTCCACCGGGCTCGGCGTGCTGGTCGGCGGCCTGAAGCGTGTGCGTGCCCATGAGGGCTCCCTGCGCCTGGTCTGCAACCAGGAGCGCATTCTCAAGATTTTCCGTATCACCGGCCTCACCAAGGTGTTCCCGATCCACACCTCGGTCGAGGAAGCGGTGGCGGCGACCGACTGAGTCACCGCACGCCCGGGGGGCGCGGTGACGCGTGCCCGGGGTGGGAGAAGTGGTAGGAGACGGGGGACTGGGCTTTCGGCGGCCCGGTCCCCCTGACAGCACGCCCGAAGTTCCGAGGGGGATGCATGGCCACCGTTGAACTCCGCTTCAGCGCGCTGCCCGAGCACGTCAGGACCGCCCGTCTGGTGGCGGCAGCGGTGGCGCGCAGGGCCGGAGTGGAGGAGGCCGTCCTGGACGAGGTCAGGCTCGCCGTGGGCGAGGCGTGCAGCCGTGCCGTCGGACTGCACCAGAGCGTCGGCATCACGGCGCCGGTGAAGGTGTCGCTGATCGAGGAGGAGAAACAGTTCTCCATCGAGGTCGGCGACGAGGCCCCGCACACCGTTCCCGGTGAGGGGAGCGCTGGTGCCGGCGGCGACGAGGTCGACGCCGAGGAGGACGAGATGGGTCTCGCGGTCATCAGCGGACTCGTCGACGACGTCGAGGTCTCGGCGGGCGAGCACGGCGGACTCATCCGTATGACGTGGCCGACCGCGCCGCAGACCGTGGTGCTGCCCTGAAGCATCCGCACACTTCTTCCGAAGGGGCCCTGCTGAGCAGGGCCCCTTCGTGTTTTATCGTATGGCGGCCGCGAATTCGTGAAGGAATTCACGATCGATAGTCCGATCATTGATCAAGGTCGCGATCATCCGATCAAGGGTCAATCGGGGCGTCAATGGTTTTGGGGCATTAGCACTTTCGGGTTCTCTGGCCGGATGTCGATCATTTGCTGAACGGCATGTGAAGGCCGATTCCGTTTACCGCCATCTGTTTTGATCAGGTTCCGGTACCTAGAATCCGTCCACATCTTGAGCTCAGCCCCAGCGTCAAGGAGGACGAATGACGGGGCTTTCTACCCCTCATCAGCTTGACCATCCCACTACCCTCGCGGCGGCCGTACTGACGGATGACAACCGGGTCATCATCTCGGTGATCGGCGTGGTCGCCCTGGCGGCGCTCGTCGTCGCCGGCGTCCTGGTGCGTCAGGTGCTCGCGGCGGGCGAGGGCACCGACAGCATGAAGAAGATCGCCGCCGCGGTCCAGGAAGGCGCCAACGCCTATCTGGCCCGGCAGCTGCGCACGCTCGGCGTATTCGCCGTCGTCGTGTTCTTCCTGCTCATGCTGCTGCCCGCGGACGACTGGAATCAGCGCATCGGCCGATCGGTCTTCTTCTTGATCGGCGCCGCGTTCTCGGCGGCCACCGGCTATATCGGCATGTGGCTCGCCGTGCGCAGCAATGTGCGCGTCGCCGCGGCGGCACGGGAAGCGACCCCCGCGGAAGGTGAGCCGGAAAAGGATCTCACCGCCGTCTCGCACAAAGCCATGAAGATCGCTTTTCGCACGGGCGGCGTCGTCGGCATGTTCACGGTGGGGCTCGGTCTGCTGGGCGCCTCCTGTGTGGTGCTCGTCTACGCGGCCGACGCGCCGAAGGTGCTCGAAGGATTCGGTCTCGGTGCCGCGCTGATCGCGATGTTCATGCGTGTCGGCGGCGGCATCTTCACGAAGGCCGCCGACGTCGGCGCCGACCTGGTCGGCAAGGTCGAACAGGGCATTCCGGAGGACGATCCTCGCAATGCCGCGACCATCGCCGACAACGTGGGCGACAACGTCGGCGACTGCGCCGGAATGGCGGCCGACCTCTTCGAGTCGTACGCGGTGACGCTGGTCGCCGCGCTGATCCTCGGGTCGGCGGCGTTCGGCGACCTGGGACTCGCGTTCCCGCTGATCGTGCCCGCGATCGGCGTGATCACCGCGATGATCGGCATCTTCGCGGTGGCCCCCCGCCGCTCCGACCGCAGCGGCATGACCGCGATCAACCGCGGCTTCTTCATCTCGGCGGTCATCTCGATCGTGCTGGTCGCGATCGCCGTGTTCGCCTACCTCCCGTCGTCCTACGCGGACCTCGACGGGGTCACCGACGACGCCATCGCGGCCAAGGGCGGCGACCCGCGGATCCTGGCGCTCGTCGCCGTCGGCATCGGCATCCTGCTCGCGGCCGTCATCCAGCAGCTGACCGGCTACTTCACCGAGACCAACCGGCGCCCCGTCCGGGACATCGGCAAGACCTCGCTGACCGGTCCGGCGACCGTCATCCTCGCCGGCATCTCCGTCGGCCTGGAGTCCGCCGTCTACACCGCCCTGCTGATCGGCCTCGGTGTGTACGGGGCGTTCCTGCTCGGCGGCACGTCGATCATGCTGGCCCTGTTCGCGGTGGCGCTGGCCGGCACCGGCCTGCTCACCACGGTCGGTGTGATCGTCGCCATGGACACCTTCGGTCCGGTCTCCGACAACGCGCAGGGCATCGCCGAGATGTCCGGCGACGTCGAGGGCGCGGGCGCCCAGGTGCTCACCAACCTGGACGCGGTCGGCAACACCACCAAGGCCATCACCAAGGGCATCGCCATCGCCACCGCCGTCCTGGCGGCCGCGGCGCTCTTCGGGTCGTACCGCGACGCCATCACCACGGGTGCGCGGGACGTCGGCGAGAAGCTCAGCGGCGAGGGCGCGCCGATGAACCTGATGATGGACATCTCGCAGCCCAACAACCTGGTCGGCCTCATCGCGGGCGCCGCGGTCGTCTTCCTCTTCTCCGGACTCGCCATCAACGCCGTGTCGCGGTCGGCGGGTTCCGTGGTCTACGAGGTGCGGCGGCAGTTCCGTGAGCGGCCCGGGATCATGGACTACACGGAGAAGCCGGAGTACGGCAAGGTCGTGGACATCTGTACCCGGGACGCCCTGCGCGAGCTGGCCACGCCCGGCCTGCTCGCCGTGATGGCGCCGATCTTCATCGGGTTCACCCTCGGCGTCGGCGCCCTGGGTGCCTACCTCGCGGGCGCCATCGGCTGCGGCACGCTGATGGCGGTCTTCCTCGCCAACTCCGGAGGCGCCTGGGACAACGCCAAGAAGCTCGTCGAGGACGGCCACCACGGCGGCAAGGGCAGCGAGGCCCACGCCGCCACGGTGATCGGTGACACGGTCGGCGACCCCTTCAAGGACACCGCGGGACCGGCGATCAACCCGCTGCTGAAGGTGATGAACCTGGTCGCGCTGCTCATCGCGCCCGCGGTCATCCAGTTCAGCTATGGCGAGGACAAGAACGTCGCCGTGCGCGTCCTGATCGCCGTCGCCTCGCTGCTGGTGATCGTCGGCTCGGTCTACGTGTCGAAGCGCCGTGGCATCGCCATGGGTGACGACGGCAACGCCGAGAGGGTGTCCAAGCCGGCGGATTCCGCGGTGGTCTCGTAGGCGGTCTTACGGCAGCCCGGCTCCAGGGGCGGGCGGCCCGGCGCGCATCGACGTGCCGGCCGCCCGCTCCGCGCTTGTTCACACCCCACGCCGTGACCCTTGTCTCACATGGTGTAAACAGCGGTAAGAGGTAATAAAAACCGCAAATAGCACGCTGTCATCATCTGCCCGCCGTGTAGGGTCCCGTGGCCGAGAGCCACGAAGGGACCAGACCGGTGAACAAGAAGCTCGCGGCCGCGCTGTCCGGCGGTGCGGTACTGATACTGGCGCTGACGGGCTGCACGAGCGACGAGGGCAACAAGGAGCTCGACGCCTGGGCCAAGAAGGTCTGCGACCAGGTGCCGGCCCAGAACGCCAAGATCTCGGCCGCCTATGTCGCGATCACGAAGGCGGCCAAGGACACCTCCAGCACGCCCAAGGAACTGCAGGCGGCCGACGCCAAGGCCTTCCAGGACCTCGCCGAGGGCTACAAGGCGCGCGCCACGCTCATCCGTGACGCCGGTACGCCTCCCGGCGTCGAGGACGGCGCGAAGAACCAGCAGGACGTCGTCAAGAAGCTGACCGAGCTCTCCACGGCCTACGGCGACCTGAAGAAGCAGGTCGACGGGCTGAACACCAAGGACCAGGGAGAGTTCGCGTCCGGCCTGAAGGACGTGTCGGCCGAGATGAAGCAGGTCGAGACGCAGCGCCAGAGCGCCATCGCCTCGCTGAAAAAGCTCGAGTCGGGTGACGTGAAGGAAGCCCTCACCTCGCAGGAGGGCTGCAAGCAGGCCGTCGAGTCCGGCTCCGCCGGCTGACCGCCCGATGAGGCGGCGCGGGTCACAATGAGGGCGTGAGTGACTCCAGCCAGCCTGACCTGACCGTCCTGCCCGACCTCCCCGCGCCGCCCGGCTCCGGGCGGCCGGATGTCGCAGCCCGTCTGCGGGAGGCCCTGCTCGGGGCCTCCTTCACCGCCGACGGGCTGCTCGAGCTGCTCGGCGCGCCCGCGTACGCGGCGCTCGCCCGCAGCGAGACGGTGCCCGCGCTCCGGGCCACGCGCGGGGAGACACCGCTGGAGGCGCTCGTACGGCTGTTCCTGCTCCAGCAGCCGGTGCCCTACGCGCGCGTGGCGGACGTCCTGCCCGTCGACGTGTGCCTGGAGAGCGGCTGGCTGGCCCGGGCCGGCGCCGACGACGTCCGTGCCACGGTCGACGTCCGGCCGTACGGCGGCCCGCAGGGCGAGGACTGGTTCATCGTGTCCGACCTGGGATGCGCGGTCGGCGGGGCCGGCGGCATCGGGAGCACGGCCGAGGAGGTCGTCCTCGGCGTCGGCGGCGCCTCCACGACGCTCGCCGGGATCACCGTGCGCACGCCGGTCGCCTCCGCGCTCGACCTCGGCACCGGCTCCGGGATCCAGGCCCTGCACGCCGCGCAGCACGCCACGCGCGTGACGGCGACCGACCTCAACCCGCGCGCGCTGCACATCACCGCGCTCACCCTGGCGCTCTCCGGCGCCCCGGCGGCGGACCTGCGGGAAGGCTCGCTGTTCGAGCCGCTCCAGGACGGCGAGACGTACGACCTGATCGTGTCCAACCCGCCCTTCGTGATCTCGCCGGGCGCCCGGCTGACGTACCGCGACGGCGGGATGGGCGGCGACGACCTGTGCCGCTCGGTCGTCCAGGGGGCGGGCGACCGCCTGAACGAGGGCGGGTACGCCCAATTCCTCGCCAACTGGCAGCACGTGGAGGGCGAGGACTGGCAGGACCGGGTCCGCGCGTGGGTGCCGCGCGGCTGCGACGCGTGGATCGTGCAGCGCGAGGTGCAGGACGTCACGCAGTACGCGGAGCTGTGGCTGCGGGACGCCGGTGACCACCGCGGGGACACGGCCGCGTACCAGGCGCGGTACGACGCGTGGCTGGACGAGTTCGAAGCCCGCAAGGTGAAGGCCGTCGGGTTCGGCTGGATCACCCTGCGCCGGACGTCGGCCGCCGTGCCGTCGATCACGGTCGAGGAGTGGCCGCACCCCGTCGAGCAGCCGCTCGGGGACACCGTGCGCGCGCACTTCGAGCGTCTCGACTACCTGCGCGGCCGGGACGACGCCGCGCTGCTGGAGGACCGCTTCCGGCTGGTGTCCGAGGTCGTGCAGGAGCAGATCGGGCTGCCCGGCGCCGAGGACCCCGAGCACGTGGTGCTGCGGCAGCACCGGGGCATGCGGCGGGCCACCCAGGTCGACACGGTCGGGGCGGGCTTCGCCGGCGTGTGCGACGGCTCGCTGAGCGCGGGCCGGATCCTGGACGCCATCGCCCAGCTGATGAGCGAGGACCCGGTGGTGCTGCGCGACCGTACGCCCGCGCAGATCCGGCTGCTGGTGGAGCAGGGCTTCCTCGAACCGGCCCGGTGACGGGAGGCCGGACGCGGCCGGGAGGCGGGTGAAACAGGCCAACCTCCCGGAACCGGCCAGGTACGCCGACGCGCGCGCCGTCCCGCCCCCGCTCCGGGCAGACCGCCGTTCATCCCGGGTTCGCCCGCCCTTCCCCCGCGCGTGACAGCCTCGCCGGGCCGAGGCACGCGCGTGTGGGGACGCGCGGTGGGAAAGAGGGGCGAGCGGGATCATGGAAACCGGACCGGCGATCTTCGTGGGCGTCGTGTTCGCCCTGTTCGGCGGTAGCCTCTTGGTGTGGACCGGGGTCCGGGTCCGGCAGCGCCGGCCCGTCGCCCACGGTGTGAACCCCGTCGCATCGGCGGTGCTCGCGGGCCTGGTCTCGGCGCTCACGCTGATCATCGGCGTCTGGGCCTTCGCCCGTCTCTGAGAACGGCTCGTGAGCTGCGCGGCCGATAATTGAGGGCCGATCTTCCGGAAAGGCTCGAAAAGGCCGCCGACCACTCCGGGCGGCAGGAATGGCGGAAGTCGGGTTACCGTTCGAGTGGCCGTTGCGGGCTTTTCCCGTTTGACAACAGGGCGGGATGTACCGTCACACTCCGCAGCGTCACCACCACCCGACCCCGGGCGCATCCGATCCTGGGGAGGCCCAGCGTCGACCGGAGAGAAGAGCGAAGTTGTCCCCGACCAGCGAGACCGCACAGGGCGGCCGCCGACTCGTCATCGTCGAGTCGCCTGCCAAGGCGAAGACGATCAAGGGCTATCTCGGCCCCGGCTACGTAGTCGAGGCGAGCGTCGGGCACATCCGCGACCTTCCCAACGGCGCCGCCGAGGTGCCGGAGAAGTACACGGGTGAGGTCCGCCGTCTCGGCGTGGACGTCGAACACGACTTTGAGCCGATCTATGTGGTCAACGCCGATAAGAAGGCTCAGGTCAAGAAGCTCAAGGACCTGCTGAAGGAATCCGACGAACTCTTCCTCGCCACCGATGAGGACCGCGAGGGCGAGGCCATCGCCTGGCACCTCCAGGAGGTGCTGAAGCCGAAGGTCCCGGTCAAGCGGATGGTCTTCCACGAGATCACCAAGGCCGCGATCCAGGCCGCCGTCGCCAATCCGCGCGAGCTGAACCAGAAGCTCGTCGACGCCCAGGAGACCCGCCGCATCCTCGACCGCCTCTACGGCTACGAGGTCTCGCCGGTCCTGTGGAAGAAGGTCATGCCGCGCCTGTCGGCCGGCCGTGTCCAGTCGGTCGCCACGCGCCTCGTCGTGGAGCGGGAACGCGACCGCATCGCTTTTCGTTCTGCCGAGTACTGGGACCTGACGGGCACCTTCGCGACCGGCCGCGCGGGGGACCCCTCGGACCCGTCGACGCTGGTCGCCCGCCTCCAGACCGTCGACGGCAGGCGGGTCGCGCAGGGCCGCGACTTCGACTCCCTGGGACAGCTCAAGAGCGCGAACACCCTCCACCTCGACGAGGCCAACGCCCGCGCGCTGGCCGCCGCCCTGGAGCAGACGCAGTTCGCCGTCCGCTCCGTCGAGTCCAAGCCGTACCGCCGCTCGCCGTACGCCCCGTTCCGTACGACGACGCTGCAGCAGGAGGCGAGCCGCAAGCTCGGCTTCGGCGCGAAGGCCACCATGCAGGTCGCGCAGAAGCTGTACGAGAACGGCTACATCACGTACATGCGTACGGACTCGACGACGCTGAGCGACACCGCGATCGCGGCCGCCCGCGCCCAGGTCACGCAGCTGTACGGCGCCGACTACCTGCCCCCGCAGCCCCGCACGTACGCGGGCAAGGTCAAGAACGCGCAGGAGGCGCACGAGGCGATCCGTCCCTCCGGCGACCGCTTCCGCACGCCCGCCGAGACCGGCCTGACCGGCGACCAGTTCAAGCTCTACGAGCTGATCTGGAAGCGGACCGTCGCCTCCCAGATGAAGGACGCCACCGGCAACAGCGTGACCGTCAAGATCGGCGGCACCGCGGCCGACGGCCGGGACGTCGAGTTCAGCGCGTCCGGCAAGACGATCACCTTCCACGGCTTCCTCAAGGCGTACGTCGAGGGCGCCGACGACCCGAACGCCGAGCTCGACGACCGCGAGCGCCGGCTGCCGCAGGTCGCCGAGGGCGACCGGCTCACCGCCGAGGAGATCACGGTCGACGGGCACGCCACCAAGCCCCCGGCCCGCTACACCGAGGCGTCCCTGGTCAAGGAGCTGGAGGAGCGCGAGATCGGCCGCCCGTCGACGTACGCGTCGATCATCGGCACGATCCTCGACCGCGGCTACGTGTTCAAGAAGGGCACGGCACTCGTCCCGTCCTTCCTGTCCTTCGCCGTCGTCAACCTCCTGGAGAAGCACTTCGGGCGGCTCGTCGACTACGACTTCACCGCCAAGATGGAGGACGACCTCGACCGCATCGCCCGCGGCGAGGCCCAGTCCGTGCCGTGGCTGAAGCGTTTCTACTTCGGCGAGGGCGACGGCCCGGGCATCGGCGGCGCGGCCGAGGCCGGCAACGGCGACGGGGACCACCTCGGCGGCCTCAAGGAACTGGTGACCGACCTGGGCGCGATCGACGCGCGCGAGGTCTCCTCGTTCCCCGTCGGCAACGGCATCGTGCTGCGCGTCGGCCGCTACGGCCCCTACATCGAGCGCGGCGAGAAGGACACCGAGCAGCACCAGCGCGCCGACATCCCGGAGGACCTCGCGCCCGACGAGCTGTCCGTCGAGCTGGCCGAGGAACTGTTGGCCAAGCCCAGCGGCGACTTCGAGCTGGGCACCGACCCGGCCACCGGCCACACCATCGTCGCCAAGGACGGCCGCTACGGCCCGTACGTCACCGAGGTGCTCCCCGAGGGCACCCCGAAGACCGGCAAGAACGCGGTCAAGCCGCGCACCGCCTCCCTCTTCAAGTCGATGTCGCTCGACACGGTGACACTGGACGACGCCCTCAAACTGATGTCGCTGCCGCGTGTCGTCGGCAAGGACGCCGAGGGCCAGGAGATCACCGCGCAGAACGGCCGCTACGGCCCGTATCTGAAGAAGGGCACGGACTCGCGGTCGCTGCAGTCCGAGGAGCAGCTCTTCACGATCACGCTGGAGGAGGCGCTGGCGATCTACGCCCAGCCCAAGCAGCGCGGTCGCGCGGCCGCCAAGCCGCCGTTGAAGGAGCTCGGCACCGACCCGGTGAGCGAGAAGCCCGTCGTCGTCAAGGACGGCCGCTTCGGCCCGTATGTGACGGACGGCGAGACGAACGCGACCCTGCGCTCCGGCGACAGCGTGGAGACGATCACCCCGGAGCGCGGCTTCGAGCTGCTCGCCGAGAAGCGGGCGAAGAGCCCCGCGAAGAAGACGGCGAAGAAGACGACCGCCAAGAAGGCCGCCCCGGCCAAGAAGACGGCCGCCAAGAAGACCGCGGCCAAGAAGACCGCGGCGAAGAAGACGACCACGGCCAAGAAGACGACGGCGAAGAAGACCGCCGCGAAGGCCACCGCCACGAACGGCGCGGGCGCCTCCGACACGCCGGCCGCGTCGAGCGACGACTGAGCCGGGAGCGCGGGCCGGACCAATGCCGCAATCCGGCGCTCACGGCGCCGGGTCGAGGGGTCCGTACCGCGTTCCGGGTTCGCGAAACGAACGCCCCGGCATCAGTTTGGTGTCGGGGCGGGCGTACGTTCGGACGGGCGCGCCGGGCTGTCGGTGCGTGCCGATAGGCTGAACGCATGACGCGAGCCGAGCAGCCAACGGCCCACCCCGAAGCCCCCGACGACGCGCTGGTCGCGGACTCCCGAGAGCGTGCCATCCGCGCCCTGCTGCGCCGGCCGCAGCTGAAGCGGCTGTGGAGCGCGCAGCTCGTCGGCGGTGTCGGCGACTTCCTCGCGCTGCTGGTGCTGGTCCTGTTGGCCCTTCAGACGGCGATCGCCGAAGGGTCGTTCGGCGGCGGCTACCGCGGCGCGGCGTTCGCAGTGGCGACCGTCTTCGGTGTGCGCCTCCTGGCGACGCTCCTCTTCGGTGCCGTGCTCCTCGGCCCGCTGACCTCGCTGACCGGCCGGGACGGCCCGCTCGACCGGCGCTGGACCATGGTCGGCGCCGACGGAGTGCGCGCCGCCCTGCTGATCGTCGCCCCGCTCTGGATCGACTGGACCCCGGACAACGCGCTGGCGCTCCTGCTGGTCACCGCCTTCGTGACCGGCGTCGCCGAGCGGTTCTGGACGGTGGCCCGCGAGAGCGCGGCTCCCGCCCTGCTGCCGCCCCCGCCGCCGGAGGGCGCGACCGTACGGCCGCTGCCGGACCACCTCGACGCGTTGCGCCGGCTGTCGCTGCGCACCGCCTTCGTCGCGGTCCCGCTGGCCGCCGTCGCCCTGATCGCCGCGTCCCTGCTGAACAACCTGCTCGGCGCCGGGATCGACTGGTTCGCGCAGCACCAGGCGGCGCTCGGCTCGTACGTCGCGGCCGGCCTGTTCGCCGCGTCCCTGTCCGTCGTCACCTTCCTGGAGCTGCCCGACACGCGCACCCCCCGCGCGCGGTCGCCGCTGGAAGGGCTGCGCCGCCCCAAGACCGGCACCGATGCCGACAAGGGCCGTACCGGCGCGATCTCCCTGCTCGTGACGGCGTGCGCGGCCGTCGCCGCCGCGGTGGCCGCCGCCGTCGCCGTGGCCGTCCTGCACGCCAAGGACCTGGGCGGCGGCCCCGTCCTGTACGGCCTGATGGTGCTCGCCCTGACCGGCGGCGTGGTCGCCGGCATCCGTACGGCACCCTCCGTGCTGCCGGCCCTGTCGCGGCGCCGCCTGCTCGCGCTCGCCGTCGCCTTCACCGGCGTCGCCCTGCTCGCCGCAGGCCTGGTCCCGGACGTCACCACCGTGCTGCTGATCCTCGCCCTGGCCGGATTCGGCGCGGGCGTCTCCGCCAACACCGGCCACGGCCTCCTCGACCAGGAGGCCGAGGAGTTCCGCCGCGCCCGCACCACGGAGCACCTGCACGCGGTCGCACGGCTGTGTGTCGCGCTCGGCGCCCTCCTCGCGCCGCTGGTGGCCGCGCTCATCGGGCCGCACCGGCTGGAGAGCGGCAAGTTCGTCTTCGCGCACGGCGGGGCCGCCTTCACGCTGATGCTGGTCGGCGCGCTGCTGCTGCCCGTCGCCGTGCTCGTGCTGGCCAAGGTCGACGACCGGTCCGGGGTGCCGCTGCGCAAGGACCTGCGGGACGCCGTCCTCGGCGGGGACGACCCCGAGCAGGTACCGGCCACCGCCGGGTTCTTCATCGCCCTGGAGGGCGGCGACGGCGCCGGGAAGTCCACGCAGGCCGAGGCGCTGGCCGAGTGGATCCGGGGCAAGGGCCACGAGGTCGTCGTCACCCGCGAGCCCGGGGCCACGCCCGTCGGCAAGCGGCTGCGCTCGATCCTGCTGGACGTGTCGAGCGCTGGCTTGTCGCACCGCGCGGAGGCGCTGCTGTACGCGGCGGACCGTGCCGAGCACGTGGACACCGTCGTCCGGCCCGCGCTGGAGCGCGGCGCCGTCGTGATCTCCGACCGGTACGTCGACTCCTCGGTCGCCTACCAGGGCGCGGGCCGTGACCTGTCGCCGACGGAGATCGCCCGGATCAACCGCTGGGCCACCAACGGCCTGGCCCCCCATCTGACCGTGCTGCTGGACGTGGCCCCGGAGACCGCGCGCGAGCGGTTCACCGAGGCGCCGGACCGGCTGGAGTCGGAGCCGGCGGAGTTCCACGCGCGGGTGCGTTCCGGCTTCCTGACGCTGGCCGCCGCCGACCCCGGCCGCTACCTGGTCGTGGACGGCAGCCAGGAGCCCGAGGCGGTCACCACGGTGATCCGGCACCGGCTCGACCAGATGCTCCCGCTCTCCGAGGCCGAGATCCAGGCCCGCGAGGAAGCGCGCCGCAAGGCCGAGGAGGAGGCCCGCCGCAAGGCCGAGGAGGAGGCCGCGCGCAAGGCCGAGGAGGAGCGCCTGGAGCGCGAGCGCCAGGAGCAGCTCGCCCGGCTGCGCGCCGAGGAGGAGGAGCGCAAGCGGCGCGAGCTGGAGGAGGCGCAGCGCCGCGAGGCCGAACGGCAGGCCGAGGAGGCCCGGCAGCGGGCCGAGGAGGCACAGCGCCGCGCCGAGGAGGAGCGCAAGCGGCTCCTCGCGGAGGAGAAGGCGCGCGCCGAGGAGGAGGCGCGCCGCAAGGCCGAGGAGGAGCGGCGCCGCAAGCAGGCCGAGGAGGAGGCGCGCATCCGCGCCGAGGCCGAGGCACGGCGTCTGGAGAAGCAGCGCGCGGCGGAGGAGGCCCTGCTGCGGGCCGAGGAGGCCCGGCGGCTCGCCGAGCAGGCCGCGGCCGCCGCACAGGCCGGCCCCCGGCCGACGGCCCCCGCGGCCCCGGCCGCACCGGACGTCGCGATGACCGTCCCGACGCCCGTCGTGACCCCGGAGCAGGCGGCGGCGGGCAGGGCGGCCGACGAGACGGCTGTCCTGCGCCCGGTGCGCGACGAGGAGCGCCCGCCGGCCGAGGAGTCCGCTGCGGAGTCCACCTCGAAGCTGCCGCGGCTGTCGGACCCGTCCGGCGCGGCCGACGAGACGGCGGTGCTGCCTCCGGTCCCGCGAGGCGCGGCCGACGAGACGGCCGTGCTGCCGCCCGTGCCGCCGGGTGCCGCCGACGAGACGGCGGTCCTGCCGCCGGTGCCGGCGGACGGGCCCGGCGACCGGGTCCCGCCGGGGTACTTCCGCGAGGAGGAGCGCACGCGCGAGATGCCCCAGGTCGACGAGACCGGCACACCGCGCCGCCGGACCCGCTCCGACTGGGCCGAGGAGACCCCGCTGGACGACCTGCCGTCCCTCGCGGACGAGCTGCTGGGCCCGCACGAGGACGCGCACGACGACGAGGACGGCGGCGGCCGGGGCAGGGGCCGGCGGCGCTGACCCCCGCCGGGCCCGGCCGGCCCGGTTGTCGGTGCCGACCCGCACAATGGACGCGGTGACCCGAAGCGTGACGAAAGGCGGGCGGCGCCCATGACCGTGTGGGACGACCTGGTGGGGCAGGAGCGGATCAGCGAGCAGCTGGACGCCGCCGCCAGGGACGCCGACGCCCTCGTCACGGCCGTGGCCACGCACGCCCCGCCGCCCGAGGCGTCCAAGATGACGCACGCCTGGCTCTTCACCGGCCCGCCCGGAGCGGGCCGGAACCAGGCGGCGCGGGCCTTCGCCGCCGCCCTCCAGTGCGTCAGCCCCGACCGCGCCCTGGGCGGCTCACCCGGTTGCGGGTTCTGCGACGGCTGCCACACGGCACTGCTGGGCACGCACGCCGACGTGACCACCGTCGCCGCCGTGGGCGCCCAGATCCTCGCCGACGACATGCGGGACACCGTCCGCAAGTCCTTCACCTCACCGGCGAACGGCCGCTGGCAGGTCATCCTCGTCGAGGACGCCGAGCGGCTGAACGAGAAGTCCGCCAACGCCGTGCTCAAGGCCGTCGAGGAGCCCGCCCCCCGGACCGTGTGGCTGCTGTGCGCACCCTCCATCGAGGACGTCCTGCCCACGATCCGCTCCCGCTGCCGCCACCTGAACCTGAGCACGCCCTCGGTCGACGCCATCGCCGACATGCTCGTCCGGCGCGAAGGCGTCGAGCCGGAGGTGGCCGCCGCCGCGGCCCGCGCCACGCAGGGGCACATCGACCGCGCCCGCCGGCTGGCCACGGACCCGGCCGCGCGGCAGCGCCGGGCCGCCGTCCTCAAGCTGCCCCTGCGGCTCGGCGAGATCGGCGCCTGCCTCAAGGCCGCCCAGGAGCTGGTGGACGCCGCCGCCGAGGACGCCAAGCAGCTCGCGGAGGAGACCGACGTCAAGGAGACCGACGAGCTGAAGGCGGCGCTGGGCGCGACCCAGGGCGGCAGGATGCCGCGCGGCACCGCCGGTGTCATGAAGGACCTGGAGGACAAGCAGAAGCGCCGCCGTACGCGGACGCAGCGCGACAGCCTGGACGTCGCGCTGACCGACCTCACGGCGTTCTACCGGGACGTCCTCGCCCTCCAGCTCGGCTCCAGGGTGGCCCTCGCGAACACCGACGTCGAGGACGCCCTGGAGCGCCTCGCCCGGGAGAGCTCGCCCGAGTCCACGCTCCGCCGGATCGAGGCGATCGCCGCCTGCCGGACCGCCCTGGACGGCAATGTGGCGCCGCTGCTGGCGGTGGAGGCGATGACGATGGCGCTCAGAGCGGGCTGACGGCCGGGCGCCGCACCCCATATGACGGTGCGTGTAACACGTACGAGCGGAGAGATGTACGGAGGGCGTTTACGCGACTCCATAGAGTTACGCTCGCCAGATGCACATCTGGCGCAGCACCTCAGCTCACCCCGGCCCGGCCCCGAGCGCGCCGGGCGCACGCGACCGCCGTCGCCGCTCCCGGCGGGCGGGCACCCTCGGTGCCTTGCTCGGCTTCGCCGCGCTGCTCGTCCCGGCCTGCTCCTCCGGCGGATCCGCGGAGCCGGCCGGACACCCGGCGGCCGGGGCGGCCCTGGCCGCGCTGCCGCGGTCGACACCGGCGGCACTGAGGCCGTACTACGACCAGAAGCTGACCTGGCGGGCCTGCGGGGTGCCGGGATTCCAGTGCGCCACGCTGAAGGCGCCGCTCGACTACGCCGAGCCGGACGCCGGGCATACCCGGCTCGCCGTGGCGCGCAAGAAGGCGACGGGCCGCGGCGAACGGCTCGGATCGCTCATGGTGAACCCGGGCGGACCGGGCGGCTCGGCCGTCGCCTACCTCCAGCAGTACGCCGGGATCGGCTACCCGACCGACGTGCGGGCCCACTACGACATGGTGGCCGTCGACCCGCGCGGGGTCGCCCGCAGCGAGCCCGTCGAATGCCTCGACGGACGGCAGATGGACCGGTACACGCAGACGGACTTCACGCCGGACGACGAGAAGGAGGTCGGCGAGCTCGTCGACGCCTACAAGAGGTTCGCGGAGGGCTGCGGGACGGATGCCCCCGGTCTGCTGCGCCACGTCTCGACCACCGAGGCGGCGCGCGACATGGACCTCCTGCGCGCGGTGCTCGGCGACGAGAAGCTGGCCTACGTGGGTGCTTCGTACGGCACGTTCCTCGGGGCGACGTACGCCGGTCTGTTCCCCGACCGGGTGGGGCGGATGGTCCTGGACGGCGCGATGGACCCGTCCCTGCCCGCCCGTCGGATGAACCTCGACCAGACGGCGGGCTTCGAGACGGCGTTCCGGGCGTTCGCCCGGGACTGCGTCCGGCGTTCGGACTGCCCGCTGGGCGACGAGGCGAAGAAGGTGGGCGCCAACCTCAAGGCGTTCTTCAGGAAGCTCGACGCACGGCCCGTCGCGACCGGCGACCCGGACGGCCGCAAGCTCGGCGAGTCCCTGGCCACCACGGGCGTGATCGCGGCGATGTACGACGAGGGCGCCTGGCCGACCCTGCGGGACGCGCTGAACTCGGCGATGGAGGAGAACGACGGCTCCGGACTGCTCGCCCTGTCCGACAGCTACTACGAGCGGGACGCCGACGGCCGGTACACGAACCTGATGTTCGCCAACGCCGCCGTGAACTGCCTGGACCTGCCCTCGGCCTTCTCCACCCCGGACGAGGTCCGCAAGGCCCTGCCGGCCTTCGAGAAGGCGTCCCCGGTGTTCGGCGAGGGCCTGGCCTGGGCCACCCTGAACTGCGCGTACTGGCCGGTGGCCCCCACCGGGCAGCCGCAGCGCATCGAGGCCAGGGGAGCGGCCCCGATCCTCGTGGTCGGCACGACCCGCGACCCGGCGACCCCGTACCGCTGGTCCCAGGCCCTCGCCCGCCAGCTCTCCTCGGCCCGCCTCCTCACCTACGACGGCGACGGGCACACGGCGTACGGGCGGGGCAGCACGTGCATCGACCGCACGATCAACCGGTACCTCGTCCGGGGGACGCCCCCGGCCCGGGACAAGCGCTGCTGACGACCACGCGGAGCCGGCGGCCCCGCGCCCGTGCCGCCCCCTGCCCGCCCGGGAAGCGGGGCTCCGGGGCGGTGCGGGGGCTGGTTCGGAGCACCACAGAAACTGTGTAGACTTACCGACGTTGCTGATCGCACCATAGTGCGGGCAGCGCGCCGCCTTAGCTCAGATGGCCAGAGCAACGCACTCGTAATGCGTAGGTCTCGGGTTCGAATCCCGAAGGCGGCTCCATCCGAAGCCCAGCTCAGACGTTCCTGAGCTGGGCTTTTCGCGTCAGCGGATGCGGCGACGGCGTAGCGAGCGGGCCGCACGGGTGTCGGCGGTCTCAGTTCTGGTCTCAGTGGGGCCCGGATCGTGGGGCGTCGGAGGGGACGGGGGAGGTACGAAGAACTCTCCCATCCGCCGCATGGCGTCCTTGGACAAGTGGGACCGTCCCTTGACGTAGCGCCGAGTCTGGCTGATCTGCGTGTGCCGCAGGATCTCCATGATCGTGGGCATGTCGACGCCCAGCTCATTCAGGATCGTGCCGGCGGTGTGGCGGCTCCCGTCGTACAGACGCCGGTCATCGATCCCGGCCTCGTTAAGTAGGTCCTTGAACTCCTCGTAGTCGGCACGTGGGTCCAGTGGCCGGCCGTCGGGCCGGGAGAACACCACATCGTGCTCCTGCCACAGCTCCCCGGCGGCTTCCCGCATCGCGCCCTGCCGCGCCCTGTGATCCCGCAGGAAGGGAACGAAGACGGGCGGGATCGGTACGGCGTTCCGGCTCTTCCTGGTCTTGGGCCGGGTGAAGGTGAGCCCACCTTCCTTGCGGTCAGGACAGGCGCTCGCGTGCTTGGTGCAGGTCTTGGTGCATGGCTTCGGACAGCCGCGCTTGTAGCCCTTGTGCGTGGTGCAGTCCGGAGGGCACGGCTCGAAGCGGTGCAGACGTTCTCCGCAGGCGTGCGGGTCGTCGCAGCCGTGCCGCCAGGTGAGGCGCTGAAGCTGCCACTCGGGGCGGAACAACTCAGCTTCGAGATCGACGTACGACCACCGCAGCCCGAGCGTCTCGCCCTGCCGGAACCCCATGCCGACACCGACGATCCACCGCATGAACGTGGGCCGCTTGGACGCAGCCTCCAGGAAGGCTTTGGCCTCCTCTTTGGTGAAGGGGTTGGCCTCGGTCTCGTCGATGCTGGGAGGGTCCACCAACGTGGCGACGTTCTCCCCGACGATGCGTCGGCGGTGGGCGATCTTCAGGGCTCGGGACAGGATGCGATGTACCTTCACGACGTGCGAGGGGGCGTGGCCGGCGTCGAGCATGGCCCGGTACATCCGCTCCAGGTGCTCGGGCTGCAACTTGTCGATCCGGTGCTTGCCCACGCCGGGGATGATGTCGTTTCGGGTCTTGGACCAGTAGTCGTCGAGCGAGCGGGGCTTGAGCTTCAGGCTCGCGATGTCGGTGAGGTAGGTCTCCATCCACGCGGCGACGGTCGGTTTACGTCCCGCCGCGGGCGCGCGTCCCTGGTCGCGTAGGCGCTCCAACTCCTTCACCTTGCGCCTGATTTCCGGCTCTGTCTTGGCGCGGCGGTGGCGTCGATCGGGGCTGCCGTCGCTCTTCACGCCCATGGTGACGCGGCCGTGCCACCAACCGTCGCCGCCGAAGTAGATGGATGACTCCATGTTGGGCTTGCGGGGGCTCATGTGCTCCTCCATGCGGGAGGCGCCCCGAGCGGGGTGCTCGGGGCGCCTCGGTGACGTTCCTCGGGGTCAGTTGGGCATCGGCGCGAGGTTGGCCACGTACTCTTCAAGGTCGCTCCGCCGAATTCGGCGCGTGCGGCCCAACTTGATGTACTTGAGAGTGCCTTCGGCCATCAGCTCGTAGACGGTGGAGCGACCGATGGCGAGCGCTTCGGCGGCCTCTTCGGGCTTGTAGAGCAGTCGGTCGACAGGGGCGGCAATCGCGGTGCTCATCCGGGGTGCCTCCTCGGCAAGGCGTCTCGGGGCCCTTCTGGGAAGTCCGCTACATCCGCTACGCCGCTACATCGCAGGTCAGCGGGGGTATTTTTGTAGCGGAGGGGTGGCGTGTAGCGGCTACACACGCGCTACGGCGTTGCGGGCGTAGCCGCTACACGCTTCGGTGCCGCTACAGATTCATGGCCTCTGAGCTGGGCTGTAGCGGTGTAGCGGATGTAGCGGAGTCCTGGGGAGGGGGAGGGCAGTAGCGCGCCCACGCGTCCGCCAGGTCCTCGGCGTGGAAGCCCTTGAGGACTCCGCCGGCGGTGCGGATGTTGCGGGACCGGACAGGGGTGTTGTCTGCGGTCATGTACTCGCCGAGCATCCGGGCCAGGCGCCGGTTGTCGAGGGGCTTGCCGTCGAGGTCGGCCCACGGGGCGTCATCGAGGGCGTTGAGCCGGTCGAGGATGGCGATGGTGGGCAGCTTGTCCACGCCGATCAGGACGTGGTCGCGCAGGTCGGTCAACAGCCGGATGCCGAGGCTGTGTTTATCGGTGGTCTGCGCGGCCCTGACGAGCGTCACGCACGCGTCGCGGGCCCGCTCGGGCCACTGCCCGCCGACGGCGTCCGCGATAGCCAGCAGCGGTTCCCACACGTCCGCAGGCCGGTCGGTGACGCCGTCGGGCATGTCGGGCCAAGCCCCGAGCACGAACCCGCGTGCCTGTGCGGCCCATTCGGCGAGCCGGTCACGCAGCTTGTGGCCCTCAGCCTCGTGGATGCGGGCGCGGAAGGGTTCCACGCGTTCGTTGCGGGCCCGCCGGCGCATGCGCACGACGATGGAACGGGTCAGGATCGTGTCGGGCAGGGAGCCGAGGCCAGCGACGGCGACCGCGCAGTACGAGGGGAAGGCTTGCACGGTCTGGTTCCCGCCGTCGCCAATGCACCGGTAGGTGACGCCGGTACGGCGGTGTCCGGCGTTCAGGAAGCCGCGCAGATCCTCGTTGTCCCCTGCCTTGGGTCCGAAGATGGTGTCGATCTCGTCGAACAGGATCGTGGGCCGTCCGTCGGCTCCGGACACGGCCCGGAAAAGGGCGGCGGCGGACGCGTTGACCGCGACCATCGGGTGCGGCACGAGGGTTTCCACGATCTCCAGTGCCCTCGACTTTCCCGACCCCGGTTCGGGGGACAGAAAGGCCAGGCGCGGGGTGGAGTCGAAGCAGTCGAGCAGGTGGGCGTGAGCGTCCCACAGCGCGACCGCGACGTATGCGGCATCGGTGGGGAAGACGTTGAAGCGCCGGTGGAAGGCTTCCACCTCGTCGAGCAGCGCGGCGCCGTCGATGGACTTGGGCGTCATGCGGCGGTCCTCCTTTCCAGGGGCGTCGGGGAAGCTTCCGTGCAGCCGGACTTGTGCGCGGCGTACTCGGCGACCAGCGCGGCCACCGTGAGCGGCCCGGTGGCGGTGCCGGTCTGCCCGCAGGTGCAGGCGTAGGCGGCGGTGGGGGTGTCGCCCTGCCGTGTGGACCAGCGGGCGCCGTCCCAGTGGTGGCGGTAGACCGGTGGGGCGTAGATGCGGATGCCGGGCCGCTCGGGCGTCGGGTCTTCCGCGTCGTGGCGTGCCTCGTTGCTCCGGAACCGCTCAGAACGAACAGCAGTGACGACGCCCTTGCGGGCGGCGCCTTTCGGCTCGCCCACGGTCGCCGTGTCCACAGCTTGTGGAGCGGCGTGCGGGTCGGTGGGGGTGTTGGTGGGGCAATCCAGGGCGGGGGGAGTGGGGGCCGTCATGCCGCCTGCCTCGGGGTGGCGTGGGTGATGACCCAGTCCAGTGCGCTGCGGATGGTGGTGCGGCACTCGGCCGGCGGCAGGCCCGTAGCCTCCCCCGCCCCCTGGATTGCCTCCTCCACCACGTGCCGGGGGATGTCGCCCCACGCCACAAAGCGCCCCACCTTGCAGGCGCTGCGGTGAAGGGTGACGTTGCGGCCGTGCGGCCCGCCCTCGGTCGCGGAGGCGATAACGGCGCACTCGCGTTCCAGCGCTACGCGTGCCGCGCGGGTGCCGTCGTGGACCCGCACAGGCAGCGGAGCGGGCTTGTCCGGCTCGGTGAGCAACGCAGTCAGCCAGGCGGGTAGTTCCGCCACGGGCGCGTCGTGGGCGACCTCGTACGTGCCGTCGGGGGTGGTGCTGCCGGGGGCGACGACGTAGCCGCCCCATGCGCGGGTGTCGATGTGCGGTCCGAGCCGGTTCGCGCTGTTCTTCAGGTGCACGCCGGGCGGGGCGGTGAAGTACAGGTGTTCCCCTCCGCGCGCGGTCCGCACCCGGTGGGTCGCCGGGACGGTCTGTCCGGTGCGCTCGCAGAGCGCCGCAAAGGAAGTTGCGCCGTCAGGCGCTCCTTTCGGCTCTTCGGGCTTGCACACGTCCAGGTCGATGACGAGCAGTCCGGCCGGGCCGGTCGCGATTCCGACGTTGTAGGGCTGGTGGGCCCACGCTTCGTGGATGAGCGCGGGGTCGGTGGTCGCACGCTGCTCGGGCTTGCGGTGTCCGCCCGTGCAGCGTCCGGTGCGGGGGCAGGCGCGTTCGGGGTGCCCGGCGGGGCGTTTGCTGCCGGGGTGGAGCGGGATGACGGGCCAGCCGCGTTCGGCCGCCGCGAGCGCGGAGGCGAGCAGGTCCGGCGTTAACGGCCGGTGGCCGTCTCGCCGGATGTCGGTCGTTTGGGTCATGCTGGGAGACCTCCACAGGTCTGTTGACGGTCTGGTGGAAGGCGGCGGCCCCGGTTCTTGGTCGGATGGGGGCCGCCGTCGTCTTTGGTGGTGGTTCAGGCGGCGGCGGAGTCGTCGCCGCGCGCGACGGTCAGGCAGCCGTCCATGGTGCGGGCCACAGTGCCGTCGATGGTGAGGGCTTTGACGGCCTTGGACACGGCGCTCTTGGACAGGCCCGTGATCGTGACGAGGTCCTTCTGCCGGACGGGTTCGTCGGCGGTCTCGATGGCCTTGAGGACGCGGGCGGCGGCGCCGTCCACGGCCGGTGTCGTCTCGGGTGTGGTGTCCTTGACGAGGGTGAGGGTGGGGGCGCCCGCGGCTTCCACCGTGGGTGCGATGGAGCGGGACCAGGGGGTGCGGTCGGGCAGAGCGATGACGACGCTCTTGTCCATGTAGCGGACCTTGACGGGGTCGGGCTTGCGCTTGCCGTCCCGTACGAGCGCGACGCCGGGGACGGGGAGTTCGTCGGCGTTCCAGCCCTTGGCCTGTGCGTCCTCCCCGAGGACCACGCGGGCTTCGGCCGGCGTGCGCACGGCAAGGCAGATGGAGACGCCGATCTGCGGGGCGATCTGCTTGGGGATGCCGTCGCCGATGGTGGGCTTCTGCGTCATCCACCACAGGTCGATGCACGCCGCCCGGCCCATGCGCGCCAGAGACTCCAGGCCCGGCAGTGCCGAGCGATTGACCGTGCGAGTCTTCCCGTCGGCCGTCTCGGTCTCGTAGGGGACCTTGTCAGCGGCGGTCATGACCTCGGCGCCCTCGTCGACGACGACCGTGATGCGGGGCCGGTCGGGCGTGGGGGTCCAGGTGTCCTGTCCCTTGGGCAGGACGGAGAGCCGTTCCAGCATCTCCGTCTCCAGCTCGTCGACGACGTCGATGACTTCGCGCGGGGTGGAGGCGACGCGGGCCCGGTGGTCCCACAGCCGTCCTTCCACGCGCTTGAGGTCGATGATGACGAGCGCGTTCGTCGGCCCCTCGGACGCGTCGAACAGCAGCGGCCGGGACGCCACGCTCTTGCCGGCACCGGAGCGTCCGGCGATCAGCAACCGCTCCCCGAGCGGCACGGTGACCTGCTCGCCGGTGACGGTGTCGATGCCGAGGGAGCGCCGCTCGGGCGTCCACGTCAGGTCGTCGCCGTCGGCCGCGCTGCGGGTGCGCAAGGTGATTTCCGCCCAGCCGCCTTGCTTGCCCGCCTTGATCTGCATGCGCAGGCTCGTGCGGGCGCCGAGGAGGTTGCGGATGTGGTCCTCGGCGGTGCGGAGCTTGGTCGCGGTCCAGGTGCCGTCGAGCCGGACGGCGCAGACGATCCCGGCTTCGGTCAGCTTCGGCCGGCCGGTCAGCGTGCCCGCGAGGCCACGCTGTTCAGCGTGCTCCTTCCAGTGCTGCGGCTGAAGACGCTTCAGCAACGCGCTCTCTTCGGCGGTGGGCTTGAGTCCGCTGGTGTCGCGCTCGCGCACCGCGATCCACACCGACAGGGCGGTGACGGCCGCGACGACGGCCACGGCCGACCACACCCAGACGCGGGCGGACACGTGCGGCAGCCACACGTACCCGGCGGCACCGAGCGCGGTGGCGGTCTTGGTGGCGAACAGCCACATGGGGTCGGGCACGCGCCGCTTGGCGGTGCGCAATTCGCGCTCGGCGCGGTGGCGCAGGGGGGTGACGCCTTCGGGGTCGATGGCGCGTGCGGTGGCCAGGGCGCGGCGGGCGTCGCGCACGAGCGGCTTGCGTTCGGCGCGCAGGGCGCGGCGGCGTTCGGCTTCCTTGCGCCAGTGGTCGGCGGTCCATCGGGCGGCGGTGGCGGCGTACTGGCGGTGGGTGCGCCAGACTTGTCCGTGACTCACGGGTGTCCTCTTCTCAAGGGATCGGTGGGTTGGTGGTGACGGGCCCTGCGACGGCCCGTCACCACACGCGGGTGTTACGCGCAGTGAGCGTGTTTCCGGTTTCCTGGTTTCCGAGGCGGCCTCTACGCGTGCGCGCGCGAGGACGGAAACTTCCGTCACCCTGCGTCGCTACGGTGTCTCTGGCGGCCGAACAGCCTTCCGGGGGTCAAACCCCTCCCGCACGGGGTACGCGGGCCTCTGCGGGGCGCCTGCCGGATACGGCAGGCGCGATGCAGTGGAACTGACCGAGAGGGGGAGTGGATGAGGCCGGAATCTTGGACGGCGGAGAGACTCAGATTCACGCTGTGGGTTGCCGGGGCCGTGGCCGCATTCGGCGTGGTGGGTGCCTTGTTGTCGGCAGCGGGGGCCCCGCAGACGGTTACTTGGGCCGCCGCTGCAGGAGCGGCCGTGGCCGGTGGATGGGGTGGCAACCAGCTCATGCGGCGCTACACGGAACATCGCTGAGCTACCCACACCGGGCGGGGCAGGTCTTAACGCCCCCTGCGGCCGCGCCGGGCGGGGCTCTTGGTGCTGTCGCCGACGGCGCGAACGACGGTGACGACGGCCCAGCCGAGCACGAGCGCGATGAACGCGAGCATGGCCAGGTTCGCGGCGATGGCGGTCAGCGCGCCGACGAGCAGCGGGCCGAAGTAGACGCCGGCCGCGACCGCACCGGCCCCGACTCCCGAGCCGAGCGCGACGCGCTGCACCGTGCGGTCCGGCGGCGCCTGATGGATGTGCACCACCTGCGGCCCGGCAGTCTGTGCGGGCAGATGGGTGGGGTCGGCGTAGACATGACTGCCGTCGGGGAGCTGAACGACGGTCAGCGGACGCTTGTCGGGGAGCTGTTCCATGACGCACCCTCCGGGGCGTTGTCGGGGAAAGCGCAGGCAGAGCACATGCCGTGCGACGGCGGGATGACGCATCCCGCGTCGCGGCGGCAGGCGGGGCAGATGCGGCGGGCGGCATTGGCCTTGGCCAGAGCCGCCCACCGGGCCGGGGTCATCGGACGGACCGGCTTGGCGCGGTCGACGCGGTAGAGGTAGGCGACCAACGGACCCCGCCGACGGCGGGGCCGTTCGAGCTGTGCCGCCACGTCCTGGCCGCCGGGGCGCAGGCCGAGGGCGCGGAGTTGGCGGCGGGTGGCGTAGCCGTCCGGGGCGAGCCGCCACCGGTAGACCGGCAGCGTGCCCATCACACCGCCTGAAGACCGCGCTCGGCACGCAGGGTGTCGCGCAGAGTGCGGGCGTTCGCCGGGGAGGTACGGACCTCACGGCGGATGCCCTCGGCGGTCAGCCGGGCGTCCGGCCAATCGGCCGTCGCCTTCCGCGCCTCGTCCAGCAGCTCATCCGGGCTGCGCTTCGGACGCGGGGTGCGGGCGACGTCAGGCACGCGGCCTGTAGCACGGCGCGGTCGGGTCGACTCGGCCGCCACCGTATGCCGCTCGATCGGCGCCGGGGTCGGCTGCTCGATCGCCGGGACGGGCTTGGCCGGGATGTTCGACTTGATGAAGCCGACCGCCACCGGACGGGGCAGGGCCATCACGTTCGGCGTGATCGGCTCCGGGGTCGATACCGCGAGGTCAGAACTAGACCGATTCCTCTCGGTTCCAGTCGATTCCTCCGCATTCGCGGTCGGGAGTGTGATCGGGGCGGTGCGGTGGTGCAGCACCTTCGCGACGAGGTCGGAGCCGAAGTAGATCGACCCGACCGGCAGCGACGTGGCGAGCAGGACGAGCGCCCAGTTCGCCGGGCCCCAGTCGGCCAGTCGGCCCCAGTCGACCGTGCGGCCGTGGAGCTCCGGGACCAGGCCGTGCACGTAGTTCAGCACGAGCGAGGCAATCGTGTAGGCGGCCAGCACCCGCAGCGCGAACACCCGGTCTCGCCCAGCAAGCACGAGGGTGGCGATCAAGGCCAGGGCCATCAGGCCGTCGACCACGAACGGGTAGAGCGTCGCGGCCGTGGTGTCGGCGCCGATGGCCCCGGCGATGTCACGCAGGGCATTCCAGGACACCCGAAACGCCATCGCCACCACAACGACCAGCGCGAGCACGAGGGCAGTGCGGCCCTTACGGTGCAGGTTCATGCCGCACCACCGGTCTGACCGGAACGGCCGTTGACGTGGGCGCGGTGCGCGGCGAGCACGCGCCGGCGGGCCCGGCGGATGCGCCGCTCGTCCAGCTCGCACGGCGTGCGGTCGATGACGACGATCTGCGCGTCCAGCAGCTCCATCTCCGCGCGGATGACAGGCATCTCGCGGTCGATGGCGTCCAGCTCCGCGTCCGTGGGCTCCATCCACGGCTCGAACGCGGTAACAGAGTCCTGAACAGTCACGATGTGGTCCATTGGGTCTTGTTCCTCTCACACAGGAACGGCCCGAACAGTGGCCCCGGTGTTCCCGCACCGGGGCCACACGCCGTTGAAGTCGGTAAATCCGGCTCCCCTCGGCGCCGCTCGTACGAGACGAACGGCGGAGGCAACCGGCCGCAGCAACGCTGCGGAGATCGGGTTGCGCTGTACCTCACGCGGGAGATCCCGCATGGCCGCCTACTTGGCCAAGGAGAGGCGGCGTGATCCTCATTTAGTTGTCAAGGAACCGGCGCTTCCTTCGAGCCCGTTTCACGGGGCCCTCCGGGCGGCGGACATAGGTGTGTCGAAGCAACCGCCGCTCAATCGAACCGACCGGCGGGGACATCCCTAAGGTTCCCTAGGGTTCCCTGCGGTGTCAAGCGGTAAGCTAGGGAACCTCAGGGAAGTGATGACAAGGAGCGGACGATATGGCAGGCCAGGCCGACAATCGGGCGCCGTACGCGAAGATTGCCGCCCACTACACAGAGCTGATTGCGTCTGGTCAGCTACAGCCAGGCACCCTCTTGCCGAGCATCAAGAACCTCTCGGAAGAGTGGAAGGTGAGCACGGCGACAGCCGAGAAAGCCCTGCGCAAGTTGCGCAACGAAGGGCTTGTCCGTGGCATCCACGGCATCGGTACCGAGGTGCTGGACCGGCCGGCTTCGATGTCGTCCGGCGCGCAGCGGCAGGACCGGGGACGCCGTACCGGGTCTAGCTGGGGGGCGGGTGAGCGGTCCGACTCGCACCAGGCGTCCGTGGTGCCCGCGCCCGATGAAGTGGCACAAGCGCTGGACATTCAACCCGGCTCCGACGTGGTCCGTCGTAGCCGCGTATACAGGGACCGGCATGGCATCGTCGCCCACAGCACGTCGTGGATTCCCGCGCGGTACGGGAAGCTGATCCCTCAGCTTGCAGCAAGCGAGCGGCTGACGGGGGGAACCTCGCTCCAGCTCATCGCCCAGGCGACCGGTCACCCGATCAGTCACCGCATCGACACCGCGTCGGCCCGCCTACTGACGCCGGAGTACGCGCGACTCCTGGAGTTGGACCCCGACAACCCGCTGGCGGACCCGGTGGTCGTGATGACGGCTAAATTCGTGGACAGTGAGGGCAACATCGTGGAGTACGGCGTGGACCTCGGTGGTCCAGGCCGGACATGGCGCACAGAATCGGAGGTGTCCCCGTGACGGTTGTGGATGACACGCTCATGAACGTGCTCGAAGGCCGCCCGGATGCACTTACTGGCGGCCCGCCAGGCTGGCACAATCACGTCCGAAGCTGAAGCGGAGGTGGCCGCCATCTCCCGAACCATGACGAGACCGATGCGCCCGCACCCGCCGTTCTGTGTCCTTATGGCCGGACTCCCCGGCTCCGGCAAGACGACTCTCTCCCGGGCCCTGACCGCCCGCGGGTTCATACGACTATGCCCAGACGAAGAGATGTTCAGCCGACACGGCGTCTATGGCGTGGACTTCCCGCGGGGCCTCTTCCCCACCCTTGAACGACCCGTCCTCGAAGACGTGGCGGTCGACCTCCGGGAACAGCTCAAGGCCGGGCACGACGTCGTCGTCGACCACGGCTTTTGGACCCCGGAGGACCGAGCCAAGTGGCAAGCGATCGCCACCGACGCCGGCGCCACTCCTGTACTCGTCTACCTCGCAGCCAGTCATGACGAACTATGGGCGAGGATCAGCAAGCGCAACGAGTTCCACGCTGACGATCCAAACTCGATCTACTTCTCCGAGAGCGACCTCCAGCGGTACCGCACCCGGTTCATCCCCCCTCAGACAGACGAACCACACCTGCTGTACGACGGTAACCCTGCAGTTGTGATCGCAGCTTTGAAAGAACGTTCCGGGTCACAGGACGAAGAGAGCCACTGACATCGAACTTTGAGGGCTAACTTGTCAGCGAAAGGAAAACTCGGGCAGGTATGAGTAGGTTCAGCACTAACACCAATGCGCACCACCTCCATGACATCCTGCTGCGCGTCCGAGACTCTGGAAAGAGTAAACTTCACGAGGGTTGGGCTCAGGCGCTTGAGGCACCCTACGGAAGTAGGGATTTCGTACGCTTTCATTCCGAGACTTCGGGTCTTCTCAATGCGACATGTCAAGATGTTGATGCCCTACCAGAACGTCAACGCGAAAGAATTTCACAGTACTTCCCCGCATGGTGGTCGGCCGTTACGTTCCCGAACGCCATTTGGAGCCAAGATGTAGGGTGCCAGAACGTCATATCCAGCCAAGACCTTGACATGTTGGCGGTGACCGCAGATCTCATCGCGGGGACGTTGGCTGGCAGTTCAGCGGCACCTCGCGGCGGAGAACTGTCGGATCTCAAGGATCGCTGCGAGGAGTGGATTCAACTATTGGAAAATATTCCTTCGGGAGAAATTGATGAAAGTGTACGAGATCGCCTACATGGGCAAGTGGAACATCTCATTTGGCTGATAGACAATGTCGGCCTATTTGGTGGCGCAAGGGTCGCGCAGCAGACAGAGGGTCTAGTTGGTTCCCTGACACAAGCCGTTGGCGGAATGCCCTCAACGTCCCCTTTTCGCGGGAAGCTCGGCGCAGCAGTCGTAACTCTAATGGGCGTCTTGTTCGTCTTCAATCAGGGAGTGGACTTGGCGCAATCCTCGATTGAAAACGTCAAGGGGGTTGTGCATGAAATAACGCAGACGTACGAGGATGCCACTGATTGATCACGGTGTAGACATCACTGTGAAAAGGCGTGGGGCTGCGATGCAACATGGCAGCCTTTACGAGCTTAGAAGGACGGCTCATCCACAGCCGATGCCATCTCTGCTCGGCACGTCGAGGGGCTTGACCGTAAGCCCCTCGTGGTCCAGCACGGGGAGGGCCAAACAGGGGGCCAACCGAAGCAGTCGAGCCGGAACCCTCCCGGACAGCTCCGGAGCGGAGCGAGCAAGTGAAAGGCTCCGGAGCAAGGTCCTAGAAGGGCTGATCGCGTCGGGACGAAGAGGTCGCCACCCCCGGTCGCTGTGAGAAAGGTGCACGCCGAACCGCTGGATCCACTAGACCTGACAGGATCAGCGACAGCCCGATCTTGAGAGTCAGGGGGACCATGGCCATCAACACGTGGTGGAGGAGCGACCCGAACGAGCGTTACTGGGTGGAGATCACGAACCGCGAGGACATCGGCACCAACCTGCTCGCGCCTCAAGTCGACGATAGTGGCAAGCCGTACTGGTCCTACTCGCTCGTACGCGAGGTACGGCCCGGCGATCTCGTTCTGCACTGGGACAAAAACCACGGTCCTGGCGTGGTGGGGTACTCCCACATTCGAGGTGAGGCCTTCGCCTCCACGATCACCTGGCAGAGCCGGGGCACCTACGGACGGCAGCGGAGCGCGTCCGGTCCGGAGCCCGCTTGGGAAGCTCCTCTCGGCGGCTACCGAAGGTTGGAGCAACCTGTCACTCAGGGTCGGCTCCGTGAGATCGAGCCCACGATCCGAGCTCTGCGGGATCGCCTCATAGAGGCAGTCGGGGAGCCCGTCTACTTCCCATTCGCGCTGTCAAGTACGCGGCCTCTTCGTGCTGCGCAGGGCTACCTGACCAAGCTTCCGCTGGCACTAGTCGAAGAGCTCCCAGAGCTCCGGGAGTTGCGCCAGACCGCCGTCTCCGAGCCCCACGAGCCGGAAGTCCCCGACCTGTCGCCCGCTTCGCTACCCAAGCAGCGCAGGGCGGCCACCGGCTACGGCCGGCAGCGGGACGTACAACGGCGTCAGGCCGTCGAGCGGCATGCGATGGACCTCGTGCTCAGCCACTACCGCTCACACGGCTACGAGGTTGAGGACGTGGGTGCTCACTCACCGTGGGACATCACCGCTCGCAAGAACGGGACCGAGGTCCACGTGGAGGTAAAGGGGAGCACCACTACCCGCGAGGCTATCGACTTGACCGAGGGGGAGGTTCGCCACGCCGAAGGCGTCTCCACCTGCCTGGTAGTGATAGATCAAATCGAACTCGGTGATGACCTCCGCTGCCATGGGGGACGCTGGCGTTCATGGAGCGACTGGTCACCGGCACGGGGCGAGCTTGTCGCGACCGCTTACCGCTACCCGCTGCCAGCGGGGGGCCACGGGGGGCGACCTTCTCTGTAGTCGGCCCTGCGGTCTCAGTCGTGGTCTCGTTTGCCGTTGACTCCGAGGTGATCCGGCCGCATCCGTTAACGTCCGGCAGGCCATCTGGCCAGGGGGGTAAGCAGCACGGCGAACGGCGGCGGACACCCCTGGACCAAGATCGGACAACTCGTAATGCGTAGGTCTCGGGTTCGAATCCCGAAGGCGGCTCCATTCGAAGCCCAGCTCAGATGTTCCTGAGCTGGGCTTTTCGCGTCAGCGGATGCGGCGACGGCGTAGGGAGCGGGCCGCGCGGGTGTCGGCGGTCCCAGGCGCAGGCTCAGGGCAGCCACGCTTGTAGCCGGGCCGGTGGCGATGCCGACGTCGCACGGCCGCTGGGCCCAGGCGGCGTGGGTCAGGGCTGGGTCGGTGGTGGCGCGCTCCTCCGGGATGCGGTGCCCGCCCGTGCAGCGCCCGGTGCGGGGGCAGGCGCGTTCGGCGTCCCCCGCGGGGCGCTTGCTGCCGGGGAGCGGGATGACGGACCAGCCGCATTCGGCCGCCGTGAGCGCGGAGGCGAGCAGGGCGGGCGCACGGGTCCAGCTGGCTAGGCGCGTACGGCGAGGAGTTGTGCGGGGTGTGAGCGGCTCGCGTCGGTCGGGGCCGTCGTGTGACGGTCTGACGGTTACCGCCAATAACCGGCCTCGCCCTTTGGCGGTCCTCTGCCCTGCGGTGCGGCGTCCGCCGTCGCTAGCGTCCCCGTATGACGCGACGTAGGCGCATCGGGGCGCGGCGTATCAAGGGCTTACAGCGGGTGCGTGACAGGGCGCTCAGCCGGCGGGAGAGCCGTCGGTCGGGGGGATGGGGCGGACGGCTGGGGCGGCGGGCGGAGCGTGCCCGGCCCTGGCTCCAGTTCCTCGCCGACGTGGCCTCGCTCCTGGCGAAGGTGGTGCGCTAGCGACACGACCTGGGCGTACGTCGACAGTCCCGTCGCGCCCCGCGCGGAAGCGCAGGTGCCGCACGCGGTCGCCCCGGATCACCGTGTGCGGGTCGTCGCGCAGGTGGTGGGTGTCGGCGGAGCCGAAGTACCGCTTCCCGTCGAAGACGTGGCGGCCGACCATGAGCGCGCCGATCCGCGCCATCGCCGGACCCGCGCAGTCGGCCGGCGCCTTCGGCGCCCTGGCGTGGTCGTTCGGGGCGACGTCCCCGTCGGTGCGCCAGTCGCGGGCCGGGCCGGTCATGGTCGTCGGGGAGCTGCCCACAGACGCGACGTTGTGCGTCACCACGGTGGTCAGCTGTCTCCCCTGTCCGCCGGAAGGCTGCCGCGTCCGGCCGATGTCCGGGCCTCGGTCCCAGCCGTCGCCGTCGGGTGCCCGGCCGTCGCACGGAGAGGTTGACACTGTCGGCCCGGCCCGGCCCCCGGTCCCGGCCCCGGAATTCAGCGGCCGCCAAGTTCTTCCTATGACAGGGGCGTTGACCCGGCCAGGAGCCGCCAGCAGAATGAGCGCGCATCCCTGAGAGCGCTCTCAAAGGCCGTCCGAGGCCCGCTCTCACCCGTGCTTCCAGCTCCGGCCCGAGGGAGATCCATGACCGACTTCAGCGACAGACAGGGCCCGGCGCTCAGCCGCCGCTCGCTCCTCGGGGCCGGCATCGGTGCCGCCGTGCTCACCGCGGCCGGCGCGGGCACCGCACACGCGGGTGTCTCCTCCGGCGGGAGCGGCGCCGGATCGGCCGGGCGGCGGGCGGTGGCCTTCCTCGCCGCCGCCATGGACGCCTATCCCGAGCAGGGCGGCATCCGGCTCGCCCAGAGCTACACCGACCAGGCCGGTCTCTTCAGCACCGCCTTCACCTACGACAACGGGCTCGCGATCCTCGCCCTGCTCGCCGCGCGGACGCCGGACGCGCACGCCCGCGCGGTCGCGCTCGGGGACGCGCTGCTGTACGCCCAGTCGCACGACCCCGTCCATGACGACGGGCGGTTGCGGCAGGCGTACAACGTGGGGCCGTACACCTTCTACGACGGCTCGCTCCAGCCCGACGGGTTCGTGCGGGCGGACGGCACGGCCAACGTGGGAACGCAGTTCGGGTTCACGGGGACGGCCGTCGGTGACATGGCCTGGGCCGGGATCGCACTGGCCGCGCTGGCCGGGCGGACCGGGAAGCGCCGCTTCCGTGACGGTGCCGTGCGGATCGGGGAGTGGATCGAGCGCAACGGGCGTACGGACGACGAGCCCCTCGGCGGTTACAAGTTCGGGGTCGACGGGGCCGGGGCGAAGCTGCCGTTCTCCTCCACCGAGCACAACACCGACCTCGTCGGTCTCTTCGGCCGGCTCGCCCGGCTCACGGGGGACCGCGTCTGGCGGGAGCGGCGCGCCCACGCCCGGGCCTTCGTGGAGCGGATGTGGGAGGCGGACGGCGGCTTCTTCTACACCGGCACCAACGACGGGGTGACCGTCAACCGCTCGCCGATCCCCGAGGACACCCAGACCTGGACGTACCTCGCCCTCGACGCGCGGTCCCGGGCCCGCTCCCTGGACTGGGCCGCGCGCCACCTGGCCGTCCTCGACCACGCGGGCCGGCCCAACAGCACGGTTCCGGCGGGGCAGTCGTACGAGGGCGTCACCTTCAGCTCGGCCAGTCTCCTCGCCGACGAGGGCGCCCCGATCGCCGACGGGCAGCCCAGGCCGGACCGCAACGGTGTGTGGTTCGAGGGCACCGCCCACCTCGCGCTCTCCCTGCGGGAACGGCACGGCCGGGGTGACGAGGCCCGGGCGCGGCGGCTGCTCGACTCGATCGAGCGTGCCCAGGACCGGCTCGGCGACGGCCAGACGGTCGGCGGGCGGGCTCTTCCCGCGCGGGCCGGAGTGGTGTCGGCCAGCAGCCCGATCGACACCGGGTTCGGGTTCGGGTACTACCCGTACCGGCATCTCGGGGCCACGGCCTGGTACGTGATGGCGGCCGAGCGCTTCAATCCGCTGCGGGCCTGAACGGGGCGGTGGGCGAACGCGGCACGTCGTCCCGGTGAACCACTAGCATCACGCCGATGATGGTGGGAGCCGGACGAGACGGACGAGGGACGGGCATGACGGAACCGAGGATCGCCGTGGCCGTGGTGACCATGGGCAACCGGCCCGTGGAGGTCGACGCGCTGCTGGAGTCCGTCGCCAAGCAGGACCTCGCCCCCCACCGCATCGTGGTCGTCGGCAACGGCTGCCCGCTGCCCGAGTTCGTCGAACGCCTCTCCCTGCCCGGCGAGTTCACCGGCATCGAACTCGACGAGAATCTCGGCTGCCCCGGCGGGCGCAACGCCGCCCTGGAGCGGCTGCGCGCGTTCGGGGACGTCGACGTCGTGGTCGAACTGGACGACGACGGCCTGCTCGTCGACGCCGATGTGCTGCGCCGGGTACGGGATCTGTACGCCGCCGACGACCGGCTCGGCATCGTCGGGTTCCGTATCGCCGACGAGCGCGGCGAGACCCAGCAGCGGCACGTGCCGAGGATCGGCAAGTCCGATCCGCTGCGCGGCGGTTACGTCACGGGCTTCCTGGGCGGCGGGCACGCGCTGAGCATGGCGATGCTGGCGCAGACCGGGGACTGGCCCGCGGAGTTCTTCTTCGCGCACGAGGAGACCGACCTGGCGTGGCGGGCGGTCGACGCCGGCTGGCGCATCCTCTACGCGCCCGAACTCCTCCTCCAGCACCCGAAGACCTCGCCGGCCCGGCACGCCATCTACTACCGCGTGAACGCCCGCAACCGGGTCTGGCTGACCCGGCGCCGTCTGCCGCTCCCGCTCATCCCGGTCCACCTCGGGATCTGGATGCTGCTCACGCTCGCCCGCACCCGGTCGGCGGCCGGTCTGCGGGCCTGGTTCGGCGGCTTCCTGGAGGGCGTCAGGGAACCCGCGGGCGAGCGGCGGCCCATGCGCTGGCGCACGGTGGGACGGCTCACCCGGCTGGGCCGGCCGCCGGTCATCTGAGACGCGGGACCGAGGGACCGTACGGTCGTCCGAGAGCGCGCCGGAGCGGTCCGGTCGTCCCTCACTTCGCGTCCGCGTAGCACTCCACCACCGCCGTGGTGAACGGGAACCGCACCGGCGTGTCCCCGAACGTGAGCCGTCCGGCGAGCGCGGACGCCTCGCGGATGGCGGCCACGACGGCCTCGGCCTCCTCCTCGGGACAGTGCACGATCACCTCGTCGTGCTGGAAGAAGACCAGTTCGGCCGCCATGTCCGCACAGGACCGGCGCAGCGCGGCGAGCAGCAGCAGGGCCCAGTCGGCCGCGCTGCCCTGGACGACGAAGTTTCGGGCGAAGCGGCCGCGGGCGCGGGCGTTGGTGGAGGCGTAGCCGGGCACCCAGTCCTGCGGCGCGGACCCGTCCGCCGGTCCGTCCGGCCCGGACGGGGTGTCCGGCACGGGGATGCCCGCCTCCTCGGCGGCCTCGTCCGACGCCCCGGCGGCCGGGGGCGAGGTCCGCCCCAGCCAGGTCCGCACGAGCCGCCCCTCCTCACCGGCCCGCGCTGCCTCGTCGACGTACGCGACCGCCCGGGGGAAGCGGCGGCGGAGCGCGGCCAGGTTCTTCAGCCCGTCGCCCGACGTCTGGCCGTAGACGGCGCCCAGCACGGCGAGCTTGGCCTGGGCGCGGTCGCCGGAGAAGGCGCGGTCGGAGACGGCCTGGTAGAGGTCGCTCTCCCGCGCGGCGACCTCCATCAGCCCGGGGTCCCGGGAGATCGCGGCGAGCACGCGGGGCTCCATCTGGTCGGCGTCGGCGACGACGAGCCGCCATCCCGGGTCGGCGACGACCGCGCGCCGGATCACCTTGGGGATCTGCAGGGCGCCCCCGCCGTTCGTCACCCAGCGCCCGGTGACGGTGCCGCCCGCGAGGAACTCGGGCCGGAACCGCCCGTCGCGCACCCAGTCCTGCAGCCAGGACCAGCCGTGCGCGACCCAGATCCGGTACAGCTTCTTGTACTCGACGAGGGGCTTCACCGCCGGATGGTCGACGGACTCGATCTCCCACCGCCGGGTCGACCGGACCTTGATGCCGGCCTGGGCGAACGCCTTGATCACATCGGCGGGCAGATCGGGCCGCACCCGGCGCCCGAACGCGGCCGACACCTCGTCCGCCAGCTCGGCCAGCCGGCGCGGCTCCCCGCCGCCCGCGTACCGCTCGCCGAGCAGGTCGGTGAGCACCCGGCGGTGGACGTCGGCGCTCCAGGGCAGCCCGGACCGGTTCATCTCGGCGGCGACGAGCATGCCCGCCGACTCGGCGGCGGTCAGCAGCCGCATGCGGTCGGGGTGGGCGGTGCGGTCGTGCCGCCGCTGCTGGTCGGCGTGGACCTCGGCCAGGTCGGCGAGCGGCACGGGGATCGCCTGCGGGTCGAAGAGGGAGGACTGGGCGCCCGGCTCGGCGGCGCGCTGCGGCGGGTCGGGCGGCACCGGGCCACCCCGCAGCCGGGCGAGGGCGGCGGCGGCCGACCTGGGCGTGCCGTGCCGCCCCTCGTGGCCGAGGAGGAGGGTCTCGGCGTCCTCGATGTCGTAGCACCGCTCCACGCGCACGCCCGCCGCGAGCAGGCGCGGATAGACCTCGGCGGTGGACCGCCACACCCAGCGGGTGACCCCGGGCCGTCCGCGCACCGCCTCCGCGAGGTCGGGTACGCGCAGCACCGGCCCCGCGAGCAGCCCGTCCGGGCCGAGGGGGGCGATCTCCGCGCCGCCGTCCTCGGCCGGGGCGAGCGCCCAGCGGTCGGTCATGCCGCGAGTGTGGCACCCGGGTCCGACATCGGCCTCAGCCCTGCGCCGTGCCGCCCTCGCGGGCCGCCTCCCGGGCGGTCTGCTCCCCGCTGCGGAGGTACTGCGCGAGGGCTTCGGCGATGAACGCCTCGGCGGCCTCCTTGGTGATGCCGAGGCCGGACAGGACGCCGGAGCCGTGCTCGAACTCCAGCAGGGCCAGCAGGATGTGCTCGGTGCCGATGTAGTTGTGGCCGAGACGCAGGGCCTCGCGGAAGGTGAGCTCCAGGACCTTCTTGGCGTCGGAGCCGTAGGGGATGAGCTCGGGGATCTCGTCGGCGGGGGACGGCAGGGCGGCGGTGGCGGCTTGGCGCACGGAGTCCAGGAGGACGCCCCGGTCCAGGATGGCCTTCGCGGCGATGCCGTCCGGCTCGGCCAGCAGGCCGAGGACCAGGTGCTCGGGGCGCCCTTCGGGGTTGCGGGCCGCGATGGCCTCGTTGTGGGCGGCCATCACCACGTTGCGGGCGCGCGGGGTGTAGCGGCCGAAGCCCTGCTGGGGGTCGAGGTCGTTGCCCTCCTTGGGCACGAAACGCTTCTGCGCGGCCTGCCGGGTGACGCCCATGCTCCGGCCGATGTCGGTCCAGGAGGCGCCGGACCGCCGTGCCTGGTCCACGAAGTGGCCGATCAGGTGGTCCGCCACCTCGCCGAGGTGGTCGGCGGCGATCACGGCGTCCTGGAGCTGGTCCAGGGGTTCCTCGTGGACCTTCTTGATGGCCGCGATGAGTTCGTCGAGACGGACGGATGACGTGATGCTGGGATTCGTCGACATGTGTCAACCGTAGGTTGACAGCGAGGAGGTGTCAACCGGTGGTTGACAGTTCGATTTCGCCGTCCGATACCGCCCGGTACAGCCCGGTACGGGGACGGAAGGGGTCTTGAACAGACTTACGATCGCCTGGTGAGCACGCCCAGCACCGTCGACCGCGCCTTCGAGGCCGCCCTCTGCGACACCGAGCACGCGACGCTCGACACGGGCGCCTCGCTGCTCGCCGCCGACCCCTCGTCCGACAGCGAACTGGCCCGGCGCGGCGAGGAGTTCGTGGCGGCGGCCTGGCGGCGCGGCTGGCAGCCCGCCGACGTCGTACGGCTGGTGCGGCGGGACCTGGACGACGTGCACGTACGCCTGCTGGCGGCGCTGGTCCGGGCCCAGGCGCCCCGGGACCGGGCGCGCGGACCCCGCTGGCGGGCCCAGCTCGACGCCCTGCCCGGCGAGGACCCGGCCCGCGCCGACCGCTTCTCGCACGCGACCGCCGTCCTGGAGCTGTACCGCCTGCTGCTGCGCCTGCCCGCGCTGGAGCCCCTGGAGGAGACGGCCGCCCCGTCCGGCGGGGCCGCCCGCCCGGAGTCCCGCATGCTCACCCGGGTGCGCGCGCTGCTCGCCAAGGCCGAGGCGACCGGGTTCCCGCAGGAGGCCGAGGCGCTGACCGCCAAGGCGCAGGAGCTGATGGCCCGGCACAGCATCGACGAAGCGCTCGTCGCCTCCCGTGCGCCGGCCGCGTCCGCCGATACGCCGGGCGCCTGCCGGGTCGGTGTGGAGCCGCCGTACGAGCAGGCCAAGGCCGTGCTGCTGGACGCGGTGGCGCGGGCCAACCACTGCCGCGCCGTGTGGAACGAGCCGTTCGGCTTCTCCACCGTCGTCGGGTTCGAGGCCGACCTGGAGGTGGTGGAGCTGCTGTACACCTCACTGCTCGTGCAGGCCCAGACCGCGATGACCAAGGCGGAGGCCGCCCAGCGGGCGGGCGGCCGCAAGCGGACCAAGACCTTCCGGCAGTCGTTCCTGGCGTCCTACGCCCATCGGGTGAGCGTCCGCCTCACCGCCGCCGCGCGGACGCAGGTGACCGACGACCTGCTGCCGGTCCTGGCGTCCCGCGAGGTGGCGGTAACCGATCGCCTGGACAGCATGTTCCCGCGGACCACGACGACCCGGCTGCGCGGGGTGAGCGACGACGCGGGCTGGACGCAGGGCGCGGAAGCGGCCGACCGGGCCCGCGTGGACCCACGCCGGCCGCTGACCTGAGCGTCGTCAGTCCGTCGACTGCTGGAAGCCGGTCACCGAGGCGTCCGGCGTGCGCCCGTCGCTCTTCAGGGCCACGGCGCCGTACGCCCACTTGAAGCTCCGCGTCCGGGCGGCCCCGGGCAGCCGCACCGTCGCCGTCCGCGCCGCGAGGGAGGTGTCGCCGCCCTCCTCGCCGCGGACGTAGGTGAGCGTGAAGGCGAGCGAGGCACCCTTCGCGAAGGTCGCCTTCCCGGCCGAGGCGGCGTCCGCAGCCGGGACCGCGGCGGTCGTGTTCCCGGCGACCAGCTCCACGCCGGGCAGACCCTCCACGGTGCACGGGGCGTCCCCGCGGTTGGTGACGGTGACGGGGACGTTGCCGGTGTCCCCGGCGGCGGGCGCGGCGTTGGCGGGCCCGAACCGCACGGCGAGATCGCCGACGCAACCGGAAGCGGCCCCGGTGTCCGGGCTGTTCTTCCCGTCCCCCGCGTCGTCGCAGGACGTCAGGAGGAGCGCCGCGGCGAGGGCGGCGACGGTGGCGGTGACGGAGATGGTGCGCATGGGAGTCCTCGAAGAGTCGCGTCGGTGAGCCGGTCACCGATCGGGCATCACGATCCCAGACCGGCCGTGGGCAGGCCCGTGGGCAGTTTGCCACCCTCCGCCTTGGTGTACGTCTCCACGCCGAGGTCGCCCTTCCAGGTCACCTTCAGCTCGCCCTTGCCGACGGAGTCGACGGTCCCGGCCGCCCGGTCCTTGTTGCCGTCCGTGCACTTCAGGCGGATCGTCTGCTTCCCGCCCTGCTCACCGGCCGTTCCGCTGCACACGGAGCCGCCGGTCGCGAACAGCCCGGCCTTGTCGCCGGTGACCACCAGGGCCACGGCCTTGCCGTCGGTGGTCGCCAGCCAGCTTCCCTCCAGCTCGCCGGCGGGCGCGGCCGAACCGCCTCCGGAGCCGTCTCCAGTAGCGCCGGTGCCGGCGCCGGCACCGGTCGAGGCGCCGCCGGGAGCGGAGTCGCCGTCGGAGTCGCCGCCTCCGCTGCACGCGCTGAGCGCGAGCACCCCTGCCAGGGACGCGGCCACGGCCACATTCCTGGCCCACCGGCCCGACATGGTGCGCGTACGCGGGAAAGTCGCCGAGGTCACTGGGAGCCCCCAAGCTGTAGCGGTCGGCATGGCCGGATCGGCCGGGCGTGGCCGAAACGACCGCAGCAAGTTACCAGGGAGTCGGTTCCCGGTCGCTGAGAAGGACGGGACTTCCGTGCGGCGGGCCGGGCAGACGGAGCGCGGTTGACGCATAGGAAATCCCCTACGGTTGACGCGTAGGGAATCTCCTACCTATTCTCGTGCCATGACCATCACCCACGCCTCTTTCGTCACGCTCCCCGTCGCCGACCAGGACCGTGCCCTGCGCTTCTACACCGACGTCCTCGGCTTCCGCGTCGTCGCCGATCTCGCCACGCCCCAGGGCCGATGGCTCCAGGTCGCGCCCGACGGCGCGCAGACGGTCTTCACGCTCTCCGGTCCCGGGATGGGCGGCTTCGAGCCGGGCACGACGCGGGGGATCATGTTGGTCACCACCGACGTCGACGCGGACTGCGCACGGCTCGCGGAGGCCGGGGTCGCCGTACAGGGCCCGGGTGATGTGCCCTGGGGCCGCATGGCAGGCTTCCAGGACCCCGACGGCAACGGCCTGATGCTGCTGACGGAGGCCGCTCACTGACCGGAGAGGGACGGGAATGACCACGACCGGGGTCCAGGAGGCGCCGCAGGACCGCGTCTTCGCCGCGCTGGCCAACGGCACCCGCCGCGAGGTGCTGCGACTGCTCCGCGACGGCGGGCCCCAGGCGGTCCAGGACCTGGCCGCGCACTTCGCCATGCGCCGGCCCAGCCTGTCGGAGCATCTGCGGGTGCTCCGCGAGGCCGGACTGGTCTCCGAGCAGCGGTCCGGCCGCCGGCGCATCTACCGGCTGGAGGCGGCTCCGCTCGCCGATGTGCAGGACTGGCTCCATCCGTACGAGCGGTTCTGGCGCGAGCGTCTGAAGGACCTCGGCGATCTGCTCGACCGTATGCCCGACGATGACCCGACATGAGCGCAGACCCGGGCCGCCGCCCCGAACCGGCCTCCGGGCCCCCCGATGACGACCTCACCGTCATCCGGGTGGACCAGTACTTCCCGCACCCGCCCGCCAAGGTCTGGCGCGCCCTGACCGAGCCCGAGCTGCTCGTGCAGTGGCAGATGCAGGGGGCCGAGGCGTTCCGGCTGGAGGTCGGGCACCGATACACGATGACCTCCGTGCCGCGGCCGAACACCGACTTCTCCGGCACGGTCGAGGCGGAGGTCCTCGCCTACACGCCCGAGCGGATGCTGAGCGTCCGGTGGCGCGACTCCTCCTCGTCCAACTCCGTTGACTGGACGATTACTTGGAGATTGGAACAAGAAGGGCGAGGAACGCGTCTTTTTCTAGTGCACGAGGGGTTCGATCCGGACGACCCCGCTCAGCTCATGGCGCGGAAGATCATGAGCGGGGGCTGGCGCACTCATGTGATGCGATCCCTGGGGCACGCGCTGGAAGGCATGGGGGGTTCGCGCACGTCTCAGGAGTAACCACGGGAACACCGCGCGTGCACGTGCATCTGCTCATGCATTTGCACGTGAAACCGGGCTATGATCCGCAAGCAGTCGTCCGGCACACGCACCACTGCATCACCTCATGCCTCATGGCGAAGAGCCACCGCACCATCGGGGAGCGACCTGTGGACCACGACGTGTACAACGGCATGGCGGCCACGGAGCTGGACGGGGTGGCCTGGCAGAAGAGCAGGCACAGCAACTCCCAGGGTTCCTGCGTGGAGTTCGCGCGGCTGCCCGGCGGCGATGTCGCCGTGCGCAACTCGCGCTTCCCCGACGGCCCGGCCCTCGTCTACACCCGTGCCGAGATCGAGGCGATGCTCCTCGGCGTCAAGGACGGCGAGTTCGACCACCTGGTCGTCGGCTGACGCCGCCGGCCGTACCGCGGCCCCGGACCGCACCCCGGCCCCGGAAGGGCGCGTCCGGCGCCCCGGCCGCGATGACGCGCGTAGAACCGTGGCATCGCGGCACCCGGTGTCTCCTCAGTCCGTGCGGCCGGGCTGGAGGCGGAAGAGCGCCCAGACCACCTTGCCGCCCAGGGTGCCCGCCATCGGGTGCCAGCCCCAGCCGTCGCTAAAGGCGTCGACGAGGAACAGCCCCCGGCCCGACTCCGCCGAGAAGTCGTCCGAGTCGCCCGCGACCGGGCTGTCGTGACTGGGGTCGCGCACCGCGCACACCAGTCGCTCGGTCCACCGCATCAGGTGCAGCCGCACCGGCGGGGGCTGCTCGGAGACACGGGGGGCGTTCGACGGCAGGGCGTGCCGCAGGGCGTTGGTCACCAGCTCGGAGACCACGAGGCAGACGTCGTCGAAGCGGTCGCCCAGCTCCCACTGGTCCAGGGTGCGGCGCGTGAAGCCGCGGGCTTCCCGGACGGCCTCGTACCGGGCCGGCAGGGCGCAGGAGGCGGCGTTGGAGACGGCTGCGGGGTCCAGTGGCGGAAGGCCCTGCCGTAACGGCTCGAGCATGGTCGATCCATTCGTCCCCATGCGAGGCACTCCCGGGGTTCGCGGTCGTGGCGATGCAGCGGTTGCGCGGAACCATGGTTTCGGAAGCTAAGAGCAGATGCAAGGGCAGATGCACGTGCACGTGACCGAATTGGCCATTCCCGTACCGCTTGTTGGCCATTTTTTCCGCCAACTTCACCCCCTCTTCTTGTCTTCCGCCGCTGCTTCACGAGTGGAATCCTTGGCTTCTTGCCGTCTCTGTAATCGGGCGAGTACTGCTCGAAGTGTTTTAGTGGCAGACTGCGGGCCGGGAAGACGGGTTGGGGAGGCTGGCGAACGTGAGCGCGGGAGAGCCCGGATCGGTGGTGCGACGCATGCTGCTCGGCTCGCAACTGAGGCGACTGCGGGAAGCGCGCGGAATCACCCGTGAGGCGGCTGGATACTCGATCCGCGCGTCCGAGTCGAAGATCAGCCGGATGGAGCTGGGCCGGGTGAGCTTCAAGACACGTGACGTGGAAGACCTGCTGACGCTGTACGGCATCACGGACGAGCAGGAGCGCGCCTCCCTGCTCTCTCTGGCCCGCGAGGCCAATGTCGCCGGCTGGTGGCACAGCTACTCGGACGTCCTGCCCAGCTGGTTCCCCACCTACGTCGGCCTGGAGGGCGCCGCCAGCTCGATCCGCGCCTACGAGGTGCAGTTCGTGCACGGCCTGCTGCAGACCGAGGCGTACGCCCACGCGGTGGTGAAGCGCGGCATGAAGGGCGCGAGCCCGTCCGACGTCGACAAGCGCGTCGCGCTGCGCCTGGAGCGGCAGAAGTACCTCGTCTCGGAGAACGCCCCCGAGTTCCACATCGTCCTCGACGAGGCCGCCCTGCGCCGGCCGTACGGCGACCGCGAGGTGATGCGCGGCCAGCTCCAGCACCTCATCGAGATCTCCGAGCGGCCCAACGTCCGGCTGCAGGTCATGCCGTTCGGCTTCGGCGGGCACTCCGGCGAGTCCGGCGCTTTCACCATCCTCAGCTTCCCCGAGTCCGACCTCTCCGACGTCGTCTACCTCGAGCAGCTCACGAGCGCGCTCTACCTCGACAAGCGCGAGGACGTCGCCCAGTACGAGCTCGCCCTCAAGGAGCTCCAGCAGGACAGTCCGGGCCCCGACGAGAGCCGGGATCTTCTCCGGGGACTCCGCCAACTCCTTTGAGACGCACGTACGATGACGTGTGATCAGACCGTGAGGACGATCACGATGGCGACCGCGCCGATCGGATGTCTGCAAGGGATCGAGGGATCACATGTCGTCCTGTTTCACCGACCTGGCTCAGCAGTACATCGACGGTGAGTGGCGCCCGGGCACAGGCTCCTGGGACATCATCGACTTCAACCCGTACGACGGCGAGAAGCTGGCGTCGATCACGATAGCCACGGTCGACGAGGTGGACGAGGCGTACCGGGCGGCGGCCCGCGCCCAGGAGCAGTGGGCCGCGACCAACCCCTATACCCGCCGGGCGGTCTTCGAGAAGGCGCTGCGCGTGGTCGAGGAGCGCGAGCAGGAGATCGGCGAGGCGATCGTCGCCGAGCTCGGCGGCACCCGGCTGAAGGCCGCGTTCGAACTGCACCTGGCCAAGGAGTTCCTGCGCGAGGCGGTCCATCTGGCGCTGCGGCCCGAGGGCCGGATCATCCCGTCGCCGGTGGACGGCAAGGAGAACCGCGTCTACCGGGTGCCGGTCGGTGTCGTCGGTGTCATCAGCCCGTTCAACTTCCCCTTGCTGCTCTCCCTGAAGTCGGTCGCACCGGCCCTCGCGCTCGGCAACGCCGTGGTGCTCAAGCCGCACCAGAACACCCCGATCGTCGGTGGCTCGCTGGTCGCGAAGATCTTCGAGGAGGCGGGTCTGCCGGCCGGTCTGCTCAACGTCGTCATCACCGACATCGCCGAGATAGGCGACGCGTTCATCGAGCACCCGGTCCCCAAGGTCATCTCCTTCACCGGCTCGGACAAGGTCGGCCGGCACGTCGCCACCGTCTGCGCCTCGCACTTCAAGCGCTCCGTGCTCGAACTCGGCGGCAACAGCGCGCTGGTGGTGCTGGACGACGCCGACCTCGACTACGCCGTCGACGCGGCCGTCTTCAGCCGGTTCGTCCACCAGGGTCAGGTCTGCATGGCGGCGAACCGCGTCCTCGTGGACCGTACGGTCGCCGACGCGTTCACCGAGAAGTTCGTCGCCAAGGTGAAGTCGCTCAAGGTGGGCGACCCGCGCGACCCCGAGACCGTCATCGGCCCGGTCATCAACTCCTCGCAGGCCGAGGCGCTCACCGGCACGGTCGCCCAGGCCCTCGCCGAGGGCGCGACGGCCCTGGTGCACGGCACGGCCACGGACAACCTGGTCGAGCCGTCCGTCCTGACCGATCTCCCGGCGGACTCCGCGCTGCTGCGGCAGGAGGTCTTCGGCCCGGTCGTCTTCCTCGTGCCGTTCGACGGCGAGGACGAGGCCGTACGGCTGGTCAACGACACCCCGTACGGCCTGAGCGGCGCCGTGCACACGGCCGACGTCGAGCGCGGGGTCGCCTTCGCCAAGCGGATCGACTCCGGCATGTTCCACGTGAACGACGGCACCGTCCACGACGAGCCGATCGTCCCCTTCGGCGGCGAGAAGCACTCCGGTCTCGGCCGGCTGAACGGCGAGACGATGCTGGACGCCTTCACCACCATGAAGTGGATCTCCGTGCAGCACGGCCGCAGCGGATTCCCGTTCTAACCTGGACGGCATGTCAGCCATCCGTCTCCTCGTGCTGGGCGCGGTCCGTATGCACGGCCGCGCCCACGGCTACCAGGTGCGCAACGACCTGGAGTACTGGGGCGCGCACGAGTGGTCCAACGCCAAACCGGGCTCGATCTACCACGCGCTCAAGCAGATGGCGAAGCAGGGACTGCTGCACGCGCACGAGATCGCCCCGTCCACGGCGGGCGGTCCGCCGCGCACCGAGTACGAGGTGACCGGCGAGGGCACCGAGGAGTACTTCCGGCTGCTGCGCGAGGCGCTGGTCACCTATGACCAGCGCGGGGACATGAAGACGGCCGCCGTGGGCTTCCTGGTCGACCTGCCGCGCGCGGAGGCGGTGGAACTGCTGCGTGAGCGCGTCCGGCGGATCGAGGAGTGGCGGGCGGCGGTCCTGAAGCACTACGTGCCCGAGGAAGGCCCCGAACAGCTCGGCCACATCGGCGAGATCATGAACATGTGGGTCCACACCGCCGACTCCGAGGGCGAGTGGACCCGCGGCCTCATCGACCGTGTCGAGGGCGGCGCCTACACCTTCGCGGACGAGGGCGAGCCGTTCGTCGGCATCTTGGCCGCGGGTGAGGAGAACCCGTACGCCACAGGGGAGCCGCACCCCGAGGACAGTCGCTAATCAAGTTTGACTAACCCTCCCGAGGGCAGTAGTTTCGCGGGGTAGTCAAGTTTGACTAGCGAGGGAGTCCCTGTGACCGAAGCGGCGATCACCGTCGAAGGGGTACGCAAGAGGTACGGCGGCACCACCGGCAAAAACGCACTGGACGGGCTCGATCTCACGGTCGCCCACGGCACCGTCCACGCCGTGCTCGGCCCCAACGGGGCCGGCAAGACCACCCTGGTCCGCATCCTGTCCACCCTGCTGCGGCCGGACGCCGGCCGCGTCGAGGTGGCCGGTCACGACGTCGTGCGCCAGGCCTACCAGGTACGCCGGCGCATCGGCCTGCTCGGCCAGCATGCCGCCGTGGACGAGGAGCTGGGCGGCCACCAGAACCTCGAGATGTTCGGCCGGCTCCACCACCTCGGCGCCCGCCGGGCGCGGCTGCGCGCCGACGCGCTGCTGGAGCGCTTCGGTCTCGCCGACACCGGCCGCAAACCCGTCCGGCGCTACAGCGGCGGGATGCGGCGCCGCCTCGACCTGGCCGCGTCCCTGATCACCGAACCGGACGTGCTCTTCCTGGACGAGCCCACCACCGGGCTCGACCCCCGCGGCCGCGCCGAGGTCTGGTCCGCGGTCCGCTCCCTGGTCGGCGGCGGTACCACGGTCCTGCTCAACACCCAGTACCTGGAGGAGGCCGACCAGTTGGCCGACCGCATCTCGGTCGTCGACGGCGGCCGGGTCGTCGCCGACGGCACGGCCGACCGGCTCAAGGCGCTCACCGGCGGCGACCGCATCGACGTCGTCCTGCGCGACGCCGGCGCCCTCGGCGCCGCGGTCGCCCTGCTGCCCGTACCGAAGGACGAGGTGAGCGTCGACCCCGACCGGCGGCTGCTCAGCGCCCCGGTCACCGACCGGATGGCCGCTCTCGCCGGGGTCGTACGGGCCCTGGAGGAGGCCGGGATCGAGGCCGAGGACATCGCGCTGCGCCGGCCCACGCTCGACGAGGTCTTCCTGCACCTCACCGGCGGCCCCGAGCGAGTGAAGGAGACCGTGTGACCACCCCCGCCCACGCCCTGACCGACTCCTGGACCATGACCCGCAGGGAACTCGCCCACTGGGCGCGGCAGCCCGTGCCCGTCGCGGTCGGCCTGCTGTTCCCCGTGATGCTGCTGCTGATGTTCGGCTACCTCGTCGGCGGCGGCCGGGGCGTCGGCGGCGCCTACCTCGACTACCTCATGCCGGGGATGCTGGCGCTCACCATGGCCTTCGGTCTCGAGGGCACGATGATCGCCGTCACCCGGGACCTCGACAAGGGCGTCATCGACCGCTTCCGGTCCATGCCGATGACCAACGGGGCGGTGCTGGTGGGCCGTTCGGTCGCCGACATGCTCCAGTCGACGCTCGGCGTGCTCGTCCTCACGGCGGTCGGCCTCGCCCTCGGCTGGCGCCCGGCCGGCGGCCCGGCGGGCTTCCTCGGCGCCCTCGGACTGCTGCTGCTGTTCCGGTTCGCCATGCTGTGGATCGGCATCCACCTCGCCCTCGTCGCCGGAAAGCCGGAGATGGTGCAGGCGGTGCAGATCCTCGTCTGGCCGGTGGGCTTCCTGTCCAACGCCATCGCGGCACCCGCGTCCATGCCCGGCTGGCTGGCCACGGTCGTCGAGTGGAATCCGCTGTCCCGGACGGCGACCGCGGTCCGCGACCTGTTCGCCGGCACCGGCACCGACCACGTCCCCGCGGCCGTCCTCTGGCCCCTCGCGCTCCTCGCCGTCTTCTTCCCCCTCGCGGTACGCCGCTTCGCCCGGCTGAGCCGCTGACCGCGCCGAAAGGCCCTAGTGGTGGAACCCGGTGGCCGCCCCCTTGTCCTGGGTCAGGGGGTGCGGCTGCCGGCGCAGGTCCACCAGGGAGCGGCGCAGATCGTCCACGAACAGGTCCGCCAGGTCCTCCGAGAAGCCGTTGCGGCACACCACCCGCAGCACGGACAGGTCCTCGCGGTTCGGCGGGAACGTGTACGCCGGCACCAGCCAGCCCGCCTCCCGCAGCCGCCGGGACACGTCGAACACGTCGAACCGGGTCACGTCCGGCGCCGTCGTGAAGGTGAACACCGGCAACTCGTCGCCCCGGGTCAGCAGCCGGAAGTCGTCCAGCTTGTCCACGGCGCCGGCGACCCGGCCCGCCACGTCCCGCGCCGTCTGCTGCACCGCCCGGTAGCCGTCCCGGCCCAGCCGCAGGAACGAGTAGTACTGCGCCACCACCTGGGCGCCCGGCCGCGAGAAGTTCAGCGCGAACGTCGGCATGTCGCCGCCCAGGTAGTTCACCCGGAACACCAGCTCCTCCGGCAGTGCCTCCTTGTTCCGCCACAGCGCCCAGCCGACGCCCGGGTACACCAGCCCGTACTTGTGCCCCGAGGTGTTGATCGAGGCGACCCTCGGCAGCCGGAAGTCCCACACCAGGTCCGTGTCGAGGAAGGGCGCCACCATGGCGCCGGACGCGCCGTCCACGTGCACCGGGACGTCCAGGCCCGTCCGCTCCTGGAGGGCGTCCAGCGCGGCGCACAGGTCCGCGATCGGCTCGTAGGACCCGTCGAAGGTGGAGCCCAGGATGCCGACGACCCCGATGGTGTTCTCGTCGCACAGCTCGGCCGCCGCCTGCGGATCGAGGTGGAAGCGCTCGCCCTCCATCGGGACCATCCGGGCCTCCACCTCCCAGAAGTTGCAGAACTTCTCCCAGCACACCTGGACGTTGATGCCCATGACCAGGTTGGGGCGGGCCTCCCGGGACGGGTACCGGTCGGCGTTGCGGCTCGTCCAGCGCCGCTTCAGCGCCAGTCCCGCGAGCATGCACGCCTCGCTGGAACCCGTCGTGGAGCAGCCCACGGCCGTCGACGGATCGGGCGCGTTCCACAGATCGGCGAGCATCGCCACGCACCGCCGCTCCAGTTCGGCGGTGCGCGGGTACTCGTCCTTGTCGATCATGTTCTTGTCCCGGCACTCCGCCATCAGCACCCCCGCCTGGGACTCCATCCAGGTGGTGACGAAGGTGGCGAGGTTCAACCGTGAGTTGCCGTCCAGCATCAGCTCGTCGTGCACCAGTTGGTACGCCGTGGACGGCGACATGGGGGCGTCCGGGAGGCGATGGGTGGGCGGGGCCTCGACCATGCCGGCGACCGGGTTCGCCTCGCCGTAGAAGGGATTGACGGCCAGCCTGCGCCCGCCGTCCCGTACGTCCGGTGATTCGCTGTTCCCGCGGTGCAGTGCCATATCTCGACGGTAGGCCCGGGCCTGGGGGCTTGCACCTCACGCGGCGTGAGGGCGCACCGTGGAGCACGTACCGGGAAGGGAGCGGAAGTGGGCTACTCCGTGGGACAGGTCGCCGGGTTCGCCGGAGTGACGGTGCGCACCCTGCACCACTACGACGACATCGGCCTGCTCGTGCCCAGCGAGCGCAGCCACGCGGGCCACCGGCGCTACAGCGACGCCGACCTCGACCGGCTGCAGCAGATCCTGTTCTACCGCGAGCTCGGCTTCCCCCTCGACGAGGTCGCCGCCCTGCTCGACGACCCGGACGCGGACCCCCGCGAACACCTGCGCCGGCAGCACGAGCTGCTGACCGCCCGGATCGAGAAGCTGCAGAAGATGGCGGCGGCAGTGGAACACGCCATGGAGGCACGCACGATGGGAATCAACCTCACGCCCGAGGAGCGCTTCGAGGTCTTCGGCGAGAACGACCCGGAGCAGTACGCCGAGGAGACCCAGCGGCGCTGGGGCGGCACCGAGGCGTACGCCGAGTCGCAGCGCCGCGCCGCGACCTACACCAAGGAGGACTGGAAGCGGATCCAGGCGGAGGCGGCCGAGTGGAGCGAGCGCTACATCGCCCTGATGGACGCCGGCGAGCCCGCCACCGGGCAGGCCGCCATGGACCTGGCCGAGGAGCACCGCCGGCACATCGGCGCCTGGTACTACGAGTGCGGCCACCCGATGCACCGGTGCCTCGCCGAGATGTACGTCTCCGACGCACGCTTCACCGCGTTCTACGACACCATGCGGCCCGGCTTCGCCCGGCACCTGCACGACGCCATTCTCGCCAACGCGGACCGGCACTCCGCCTGAGGTCCTGGCCCGGGCCCGCTACTCCTCCCGGGCCAGGACCACCGCGGTCCCGTAGGCACACACCTCGGTGCCCACGTCGGCCGCCTCCGTCACGTCGAAGCGGAAGGCCAGCACCCCGTTGGCGCCCCGCGCGCGTGCCTGCTCCACGAGGCGCTCCATGGCCTGGCGGCGGGTCTCCACCAACGTCTTGGTGAGGCCCTTCAGCTCCCCGCCGACCAGCGACTTCAGCCCGGCGCCGATCTGGCTTCCGACGTGCCGGGAGCGCACGGTCAGTCCGAAGACCTCTCCGACGACCTCCGTCACGCGGTGCCCGGGAACGTCGTTCGTGGTCACGACAAGAACGTCGGGGCGCGGCCCCTGCCCGCCGCCGTAGTCTTCGATGCCCATGCCCCACAGCTTGGTCGCCGGGGTGGCACAGTGCATCCTGAACGGGTCCATGGAACCCGGGACACCGGTTGCGCGTTGATATTTTTGACCCGCTCGTGACCGATGCCCGCCCCTTCCCCCCAGGAGCCACAATCCCGTGACCACGCTTGCGCTCGGCCCCGAGTGGCTCAGCCCGGACTACCTCATCGAGACCTTCAGCCTCCCCGGCATCCTGCTGATCGTCTTCGCGGAGTCCGGCCTCTTCGCGTTCCTGCCCGGGGACTCCCTGCTGTTCACGGCGGGTCTGTTCGTCGCCGAAGGGCACTACATCAGCCAGCCCCTGTGGCTGGTCTGCACGCTGATCGTGCTGGCCGCCGTCATCGGCGACCAGGTCGGCTACATGATCGGCAAGTTCTTCGGCCCGAGGCTCTTCAGCCGCCCCAACTCCAAGCTCTTCAAACAGGAGAACCTGGAGAAGGCACACGAGTTCATGGAGAAGTACGGCCCCAAGGCCATCGTGCTGGCGCGCTTCGTGCCGATCGTGCGGACCTTCGCCCCCATCGTGGCGGGCGCCGGCCGTATGAAGTACCGCACCTTCCTCACGTACAACGTCATCGGCGGCGTCGCCTGGGGCACCGGTGTCACCCTCGCGGGCTACTGGCTCGGCCAGATCCCGTTCATCAAGAAAAACGTCGAGGCGATCCTGGTCCTGATCGTCTTCGTCTCCGTGGTCCCGATCCTCATCGAGTACCTGCGCGAGCGCGGCAAGAAGAAGCGCGCCGCCGCCCAGGCCCCGGCGGCCCAGGACGGGCAGTACGCACAGCAGCACCAGCAGTACCAGCCGATGGACGACGCGACGACGCAGCTGCGCCGCATCCCGTCCCACGACCAGCCCCAGCAGCCGTACGGCGGCCAGACCGGGCACCGGCCGTACGGCTACGGGCAGCAGCAGGACCAGGGCGGACAGCCGGACCACGGTCGGCAGCAGAGCTACGACGACCAGGGCCACGACCAGCGGTCCCACGGCCGGCAGCACCCGCAGCAGCAGCCCCAGCAGCCGTACGCCCAGCAGTACCCGCAGGGCTACGGCCGGCAGAACCAGCAGTACCCGCCGGACCAGGGCTACTGAGGCCACCGACCGGCCCGCTCGCCACGGACGCCCTCCTCGGAGGGCGTCCGTCGCCGTTTCAGAAGCCGCGCGTCCGCTTGGCGGAGCGGCGCTTCTCCGGCGAGCTGATCCGCAGGAAGAGCCGGGAGACCTCGGACCCGAGGTTCACACCGATCGCGATGGCCATGGCCAGCGAGGCCGCCGTGGCCAGCGAGACCAGCCCCGCGTCCACCTTGTTCTGCGCGATCGACAGCAGCCCGAAGTACGTGGCCGAACCGGGCAGCAGCGGCCCGATCGCGGCCGTCGTGTACGGCAGCGCGGACGCGAAGCGGTAGCGGGCCATCAGCTGCCCGAACAGACCGACCAGGCCGGCGGCGACCGCCGTCGAGGCGACCGGCGACAGCTCGCCCGCGTAGCGCATCGCCCCGTACACCACCCAGGCGACACCCCCGTTGAGGGTCACGGCGAGCACGGTGGACCGCTCCTGCTGGAGCAGCACCGCGAAGGTCAGCGACAGCAGCATCGACGCGGCGATCTGCCAGTACGGCCGCTCGGAGACGAGCAGCGCCGCGTCCGGGTTGAGTTTGGCGCCCAGGTTCACCCCGAAGTACAGGATCACCAGTACGCCGATCACGATGCCGACGAAGAAGTACATGACCTCCAGCAACCGCGCCGCCGCGGTGATGTAGAAGCCGGTCAGCCCGTCCTGCACGCCCGCCACCAGCGCCCGCCCGGGCAGCAGCGCGAACAGCCCACCGGTGATGACCGCGGACGCCTTCACGTCGGCATGCGTCAGCGTCAGCGCGACCCCGACCGCGGCCGGCGGCATCGCCGCGACCGTGAACTGGTAGAACTCCGGCAGCCCCCGCCCCGCGGCCAGCCACGCCAGCCGGTCGCCGAGCATCGCGCCGACGGCCGCCGCGACGAACACCAGCAGTCCGCCGCCGACCAGCACGGACGCCGCGCCCGCGAGCAGCCCGCTGGCCGTCGTCAGGACCCAGGTCGGGTACGGGTGCCGGTTGCGCCGGATCTCCGCGAGCCGCCGGTAGGCCTCCTCCAGGGAGAGGTGGCTCTCGGGGTCGCTGAGGTCGTCGACCAGCTGGTACACGGCCGCGAGCCGCGTGTAGTCGGTGCCGCGCCGGCGCACCGTGCGCGACGCCGACACCGGGTCGTCCACCAGTGACGGCTGGTACGAGATCGACAGCAGGGTGAAGGTCACGCTCGGCTCGCAGCGGTCGAGGCCGTAGGACCGGCAGACCGCGAACATCGCGGCCTCCACGTCCTCGGCGCCCTCGCCGCCCGCCAGCAGCAGCTCACCGATACGCAGGGTCAGGTCGAGCACGCGCGGGACGGCCGGACCCTCCTCCTCCGTCTTCGGTGTCCGCTCCGGCGCCGGCCGCTCGGCCACCGGCATCCGCAGCATCGTGCGCATCCGGTCCTGCCAGGGCACGTCCTTGGTCAGGCTGACCCGCGGGATGCCCCCCGGCGGCGTGAACCCGGGGAGGGTGTCCTCGGCGGCGTACCCTCGCGGCGTGCTGAAGGCCGAGCCCTCCCGCTCCTGGGGAGGCGGCTGCGGGGCGTCGAGACCCTTGGGGAGCGCGAACTCCGACGTGGTCTCCGACTCGCTGTCCCCCATCTCCACCCCGGCGGGCGGCGTGAACGCCATCCTCGCCTCGTCCGACTGCGGCTTGCGGTCCTCCGCGTCCGTCACCTACCAGCTCTCCTTGAACGACACCTTCCGCCGTATTCAGTATGCGCATACGCACAGACACACGGACGGGCCGCACGCCAGGCGTGCGGCCCGTCCGTGGAACGGCAGGGGGACGGCTCAGTGGCCGCCCTGGTCCTCGAAGCGCTTGTAGGAACGCTCGATCTCGGCCTCGGCCTCGGTACGGCCCACCCAGTCGGCTCCCTCGACGGACTTGCCCGGCTCCAGGTCCTTGTAGACCTCGAAGAAGTGCTGGATCTCCAGGCGGTCGAACTCCGACACGTGGTGGATGTCGCGCAGGTGCTCCACGCGCGGGTCGGTGGCCGGGACACACAGCAGCTTGTCGTCGCCGCCGGCCTCGTCCGTCATCCGGAACATGCCGATCGCGCGGCACTTGATGAGGCAGCCCGGGAAGGTCGGCTCGTCCAGGATGACGAGTGCGTCCAGCGGGTCGCCGTCCTCGCCGAGGGTGTTCTCGACGAAGCCGTAGTCGGTCGGGTAGGCGGTCGAAGTGAAGAGTCGACGGTCCAGGCGGATACGACCGGTCTCGTGGTCCACCTCGTACTTGTTCCGCGAACCCTTCGGAATCTCGATCGTGACGTCGAACTCCACCGGTGGCTCCTCCATGATCAACACATAGTTCTGGTGATTAAGTGTCCCTCACGCAGGTGTGTGATCGCGAAAGGGGCTGGTGGTCGTGCCAGAGCTGAGACCTTGGCGAGCCGCGAGACCGCGGGTGACGCGGCTCGCGAACGCCGTGGGACCGCGACTGACGCGGGCCGCGGACGCCCTGCGGCCACGTCTCGCACGCGCCACGAGGCCGAAGACCTGGCAGTACACCGCCGGCGCCGCCACCGCCGGACTGGCGCTGGCCGCCACGGTGGTGACCGCCGCGGGCCCCTGGGACTCCACCGGTCAGCGTACGGCCGAGCGGGACCGGGCGGCCGCCCAGGAGCGCACGGGTGGCACAGATCACGGCCGGGACGCCGACCCCTCCGGCGCGAGGGGCAGGGGCCCGCGCCCCGCGCCCAGCGCGGGCGCCGTGCTCACCGCCCTGGGCGCCGCCACCGGCCACGCCGGGTCCGTCCCCGACGGCAAGGCACTCGCCACCGTCCTCGGTCCCCTCCTCGACGCCCCGGAGCTCGGCCGCCGCACCGGCGCCGCCGTCGTGGACGTGGCCACCGGCCGGCGTCTCTACGGCGACGGCGCCTCCGAGGCCCTCACCCCCGCCTCCACCACCAAGATCGCCACCGCCGTCGCCGCCCTCACCGCGATGGGCCCCGACCACCGCCTCACCACCCGCACCGCCCTCGAACCCGACACGAAGGAACTGGTGCTCGTCGGCGGCGGCGACCCCACCCTCACCGCCCGCGAGAAGACCGGCGGCTGGGCCGGGCTGCGCGACCTCGCCGCGAAGACCGCCGACGCCCTGAAGAAGCGCGGCCTGCGCAAGGTCACGCTCTCCTACGACACGACGCTCTACGCCGGCTCCGAACGGCACCCGATCGGCAAGAACCCGAACCTCGCCCCCGTCAGCGCCCTGATGGCCGACGAGGGCCGCCTGAACGACTCGGGCAGCGGCACCGCGGACCGCACCGACGACCCCGCCGGGGACGCGGCGGAACGCTTCGCCGACCTCCTCGCCGACCACGGTGTGCGCACCAGCGCGCCCGGCCCCTCCAAGGCCACCAACCGCGCCGAGTCCCTCGCCCAGGTCACCTCGCCCCCGCTCACCGCCCTGGTCGAACGCATGCTGACCAACAGCGACAACGACATCGCCGAGGCCCTGGCCCGCCACACCGCCCTCGCGAGCGGCGAACGTCCCGACTTCGCGGGCGCCGGCAAGGCCATCGAGGCCCGGCTCGGCAAGCTCGGACTGCCCGTCTCCGGCGTCACGTTCAAGGACGGCAGCGGCCTCGACCGGCGCGACGCCCTCACCGCCGACCTCCTCACCGCCCTGCTCGCCCACGCAGCCGACCCCGCCCGCCCCGAACTGCGCCCAGCCCTCACCGGCCTGCCCGTCGCGGGCTTCACGGGCACCCTCACCAGCCGCTACACCGATGGCGCCGCGGGCGTCGTCCGCGCCAAGACCGGCACCCTCACCGGCGTCAACGCCCTGGCCGGAACCGTCGTCGACCAGGACGGACGCCTGCTCGCCTTCGCGTTCCTCGCCTCCGACACCAGTGACCGGGACGCGGCCCAGACCGCCCTCGACCGGGCCGCCACGGCCCTCGCCGCCTGCGGGTGCCGGTGACCGTCCCGTGGGCACCGTCCCGCGGGACGCCCGCTCTCACGCCCTGCCCCGACCGGGAACGCTCACGTACGGTTGACGCATGACGAGCATCGGTGGTGCTGCTTCTTCTCAGATGGTCGACTGGAACCTCGCGGTGGCGACTGCGACCCGGTTCGTGCGGCCGGGCCCCGAGGTGAGCCGCGACGAGGCCAGGGCCGTCGTCGCGGAACTGCGCCGGCACGCGAAGTCCTCCGAGGAACACGTCCGCGGGTTCACCCGCATGGGCACCGAGGAGGTCCACGACACCCCGGTCCTGGTGGTCGACCGGCCCGGCTGGATCCGGGCCAACGTCGCCGGGTTCCGCGAGATCCTCAAGCCCCTGCTGGAGAAGATGCAGGAGCGCCGCGGCACCGGCGCTGGCCAGGCGGTCCTCGGCGCCGTCGGCGGCAAGGTCACCGGCGTCGAGCTCGGGATGCTGCTGTCGTTCCTGGCCTCCCGCGTCCTCGGGCAGTACGAGACGTTCGCCCCGGCCACCCGTGACCTCCCCGCCGGGGGCAACGGCGGCGGCCGGCTGCTGCTCGTCGCCCCCAACATCGTCCACGTCGAACGCGAACTCGACGTCGACCCGCACGACTTCCGTCTGTGGGTGTGCCTCCACGAGGAGACCCACCGCACCCAGTTCAGCGCCGTCCCCTGGCTGCGGGACCATCTCGAGGGCGAAATCCAGTCTTTCCTCGGCGAGACCGACGTCGACCCGATGACCATCCTGGAACGTGTCCGCGAGGCCGCCCAGTCCCTCGTCGGCGGCCGGCCCGAGGCCGAGGAGGACGACGGCGGACGCTCCTTCGTCGAACTCGTCCAGACCCCCGGCCAGCGGGAGGTCCTCGGCCGCCTCACCGCCGTGATGTCCCTCCTGGAGGGTCACGCCGACTTCGTCATGGACGGCGTCGGCCCCGCCGTCGTCCCGTCCGTCGCCGAGATCCGCGAGAAGTTCCAGCAGCGCCGCGCCAAGGGCGCCTCCCGGCTCGACACGGCCCTGCGCAAGCTGCTCGGCCTGGACGCCAAGCTCCGCCAGTACCGCGACGGCGAGCGCTTCGTCCGCGCCGTCGTCGACCAGGTCGGCGTGGACGGCTTCAACCGCGTCTGGACGTCCCCGAACACCCTCCCCACCAAGGCGGAGATCGCCGCACCGGCGGACTGGATCGCCCGCGTGCACCGCAAGGCCGACGGATGACACCCCCGGCTCGCCGCGCATCTCATACGACGGCCGTGAACAGAAATCGGCCGACGGCAGGCGAACGCCTCTCCAATCACCCGTCCGAGGGACCGTGAGCCATGGGTAGGCGTGCAATGCTCGGGGAACGGCCCGCTTCTGTCACCATCTACACACTCTGAGTGACCGAACTCGGCCACATCCCCGGACAACTTCATGAAGGGAACCGGACATGGGTCCCCATCCTGCGGTCGCGGCGATACGCCTGGCGGTTCGCCGCGTACTCCACGACCTCCTCACCGAACACGACCGAACCACCGACGTCCCCACCCCCGGCAGCCGCGCCCCCCGGCCGCAGGCACCGGCCGTGACGCCGGTCGCCGCCGCGCGGGTCGCCCACGACACCGCGCGTGACACGGCGTACGACCTCCCCGGCCCGGCCCAGCGTGCGCCCCGGCGCGCCACCCCGCACGAGCGAACCCCCTCCCCGCTCGTCCTCGTGGCCTGCTCCGGCGGCGCCGACTCCATGGCCCTCGCCTCCGCCCTCGCCTTCGAGGCCCCCAAACTCGGCATCCGCGCCGGTGGCATCACCGTCGACCACGGTCTGCAGCCCGGCTCCGACCTGCGCGCCGAGGAAGTCGCCCTGCGCCTGCGCGAACTCGGCCTCGACCCGGTCGAGTCGATCGCCGTCACCGTCGGCCGCGGCGGTGGGCCCGAAGCCGCCGCCCGCGACGCCCGCTACGCCGCCCTCGACGACGCGGCCGAACGCCACGGCGCCGCCGCCGTCCTGCTCGGCCACACCCGCGACGACCAGGCCGAGACCGTCCTGCTCGGCCTCGCCCGCGGCTCCGGCATCCGCTCCCTGTCCGGGATGGCCGCGGTCTCGGGGGCCGGCGGCCGTTACCGCCGCCCCTTCCTCGGCCTCGACCGGCAGACCGCCCGCAAGGCCTGCATGGTCCAGGCCCTGCCCGTCTGGGACGACCCCCACAACTCGGACCCCGCCTACACCCGCTCCCGGCTGCGCCAGGAGGGCCTGCCCGCCCTGGAGAAGGCGCTCGGCAAAGGTGTCGTCGAAGCCCTCGCCCGCACCGCCCAGCTCTCCCGCGACGACGCCGACGCCCTCGACGCCTGGGCCGGCCAGGCCGAGACCGCCGTCCGTGACGCCGCCGGACTCCTCGACTGCGCCAAGCTCTACACGCTGCCGCCCGCGGTGCGCCGCCGGATCCTGCGCCGGGCCGCCATCGAGGCGGGCGCACCCGCCGGCTCGCTCTTCGCCCGGCACGTCGAGGAAGTCGACCGCCTGATCACCGGCTGGCGCGGCCAGGGGGCCATCAACCTCCCCGGCAAAGTCGTCGCCCGCCGCCAGGGTGGCAGACTGGTGATTCGGCAAGGCTGAAAAAAAACGACCCCACAGGGAGATACCGGGCCTCCGGACCCGGAAGGCCCCGGACTCCCGCGGGGGACGTCAGCCGTAGGGCCGTGAGCCGTGCAGAAGCGGGACGACCGACCGAAAGTGATGCGGGTGGACGCGAAAGACATGGGTGCCGACCTCAAGAAGGTGCTCATCACCAAGGAAGAGATCGACGCGAAGCTGGCAGAGCTGGCCGCGAAGATCGACGCTGAGTACGCGGGCAAGGACCTGCTCATCGTCGGTGTGCTCAAGGGCGCGGTGATGGTCATGGCCGACCTCGCCAGGGCGCTGTCCACCCCCGTCACCATGGACTGGATGGCCGTCTCCTCGTACGGCGCCGGCACCCAGTCCTCCGGGGTCGTGCGGATCCTCAAGGACCTCGACACCGACATCAAGGGCCGGCACGTCCTGATCGTCGAGGACATCATCGACTCCGGCCTGACCCTGTCGTGGCTGCTGTCCAACCTCGGCTCCCGCGAGCCCGCGAGCCTCAAGGTGTGCACGCTGCTGCGCAAGCCCGACGCGGCCAAGGTGGCCATCGACGTCGAGTGGGTCGGCTTCGACATCCCCAACGAGTTCGTCGTGGGCTACGGCCTCGACTACGCCGAGAAGTACCGCAACCTCCCGTTCGTCGGTACCCTCGCGCCCCACGTCTACGGCGGCTGACCCCGCCCCGTAGGAAGATCGGGAACCCCGGCGGGCATCGCGCCGTTGGAGCAAGCAGACGGGCTTGACGGCCGTCCCGTGCGGCTACGGGCGTCGAAGCTGGGGTACCGTCAGAAGAACTGTCTTATCAAACTCACTATGGCAGGAGGGACGGGGCGGCACCGCTCCGTATGGATGGACGTGAAGCGATACTTCCGTGGGCCGGTCATGTGGATCGTGCTGGCCGTCCTTGCCGTGGTCGTGTTGATGCAGGTCGTCGGCTCGTCCGGCGGCTACAAGACGGTGGACACCGGCCAGGTCGTCCAGGCGATCAATGAGAACAAGGTCGAGTCGGCCAAGATCACCACTGGCGACGAGCAGAACATCAAGGTCCAGCTCAAAGACGGTGTGAAGGTCGAGGGATCCACCAAGATCCAGGCCAGCTACATCGGCGACCAGGGCGTGGGCATCGCCAACACCCTGCAGAACAAGTACCAGCAGAAGCAGATCCCCGACGGCTACACGGTTTCGCCCTCCAAGCAGAACCCGTTCGTCGGCATCCTGCTGTCCCTGCTTCCCTTCGTCCTCATCGTCGTCGTCTTCCTGTTCCTGATGAATCAGATGCAGGGCGGCGGCTCCCGGGTCATGAACTTCGGGAAGTCGAAGGCGAAGCTCATCACCAAGGACACCCCGAAGACGACGTTCTCCGACGTCGCCGGCTCGGACGAGGCCGTCGAGGAGCTCCAGGAGATCAAGGAGTTCCTCCAGGAGCCCGCCAAGTTCCAGGCCGTCGGCGCGAAGATCCCCAAGGGCGTCCTGCTCTACGGCCCTCCCGGCACCGGTAAGACGCTCCTCGCGCGCGCCGTCGCCGGCGAGGCGGGCGTGCCCTTCTACTCGATCTCCGGTTCCGACTTCGTCGAGATGTTCGTCGGTGTCGGTGCCTCCCGGGTCCGTGACCTGTTCGAGCAGGCCAAGGCGAACGCCCCGGCGATCGTCTTCGTCGACGAGATCGACGCGGTCGGCCGCCACCGCGGCGCCGGCCTCGGCGGCGGGCACGACGAGCGCGAGCAGACGCTGAACCAGCTGCTCGTCGAGATGGACGGCTTCGACGTCAAGGGCGGTGTGATCCTCATCGCCGCCACGAACCGTCCCGACATCCTCGACCCGGCCCTCCTGCGCCCGGGCCGGTTCGACCGGCAGATCGCCGTCGACCGCCCCGACATGCAGGGCCGTCTGGAGATCCTGAAGGTCCACCAGAAGGGCAAGCCGGTCGCCCCGGACGTCGACCTGTCGGCGGTCGCCCGCCGTACGCCGGGCTTCACCGGTGCCGACCTGAGCAACGTCCTCAACGAGGCCGCCCTGCTCACGGCCCGCTCCGACAAGAAGCTCATCGACAACCACATGCTGGACGAGGCCATCGACCGCGTCGTGGCGGGCCCGCAGAAGCGGACCCGGATCATGTCGGACAAGGAGAAGAAGATCACCGCGTACCACGAGGGCGGACACGCCCTGGTCGCGGCGGCTTCCCCGAACTCCGACCCGGTCCACAAGATCACGATCCTGTCGAGAGGCCGTGCCCTCGGCTACACGATGGTGCTCCCGGACGAGGACAAGTACTCGACCACCCGCAACGAGATGCTGGACCAGCTGGCCTACATGCTGGGCGGCCGCGCGGCCGAGGAACTCGTCTTCCACGACCCGACCACGGGCGCCGCGAACGACATCGAGAAGGCCACGGCCACGGCTCGCGCGATGGTCACGCAGTACGGCATGACCGAGCGTCTCGGCGCCATCAAGTTCGGCGGCGACAACACCGAGCCGTTCCTCGGACGTGAGATGGCTCACCAGCGCGACTACTCGGAAGAGGTCGCCGCCCTGGTGGACGAGGAGGTCAAGAAGCTCATCGAGAACGCGCACAACGAAGCCTGGGAAATCCTGGTGGAGAACCGCGACGTCCTCGACAACCTCGTCCTGGCCCTGCTGGAGAAGGAGACGCTGGGCAAGGCGGAGATCGCCGAGATCTTCGCCCCCATCGTCAAGCGGCCGCCGCGGCCCGCCTGGACCGGTTCCTCGCGCCGTACGCCGTCGACCCGCCCGCCGGTGCTCTCCCCGAAGGAGCTCGCACTGACGAACGGCGCCAACGGCACGACCCCGGCGATCAGCACCGCCAAGTCGACGGTGACGGACCCCGCCCCGGCGACCGAGCCGGCCCCCGAGGAGCGCCCCGAGAGCTGACGCTCCCACCCGGTCGGTGACCGGGACCGGAATGGATGCCGTGCCCCCCAGGGTTCTAGCCTGGGGGGCGCGGCATTTCCGTATGACCGCAGTTCAGACGCGTGACCCATACGCGCCACCCGCGAAGGAACGAGGCAGCAGATGACCGACCCGGTGACGCTGGACGGCGAAGGCCGCATAGGCGAGTTCGACGAGAAGCGCGCCGAGGCCGCCATACGGGAGCTGCTGTTCGCGGTGGGCGAGGACCCGGACCGCGAGGGCCTGAAGGAGACGCCGGCGCGGGTGGCGCGGGCGTACCGGGAGCTGCTGGCAGGGCTGCGTCAGGATGCCGAGGACGTGCTGACGACGACCTTCGACCTCGGTCACGACGAGATGGTGCTCGTGAAGGACATCGAGATCGTCAGCCTCTGTGAGCACCACATGCTGCCGTTCCACGGCGTGGCGCACGTGGGCTACATCCCGGCGGAGAGCGGCAAGATCACCGGTCTGTCGAAGCTCGCCCGGCTGGTCGAGGTGTTCGCCCGACGGCTGCAGGTGCAGGAACGTCTCACCACGCAGATCGCCGACTCCCTGATGCGGATCCTGGAGGCCCGGGGCGTGATCGTGGTCATCGAGGCGGAGCACATGTGCATGTCGGTGCGGGGCATCCGCAAGCCCGGCGCCAAGACCACGACGTCGGCGGTGCGCGGTCAGCTCCGCGACGCCACGACCCGCGCCGAGGCGATGAGCCTCATCCTGGCCCGCTGAGCCGGCGCTAGGTGGTCGGGGCCGCCCCCGTGCCGTTGTGGTCGTCTTCGTCCTCCGGGAGCTTGCAGACGCGCTCCAGGAACAGGGCGGCCGCTACGACGCCGACGGCGGCCACGACCGAGAAGCCGGCGTAGATGGCCTGGTCGCGGCGGGCGGGGATGTCCAGGAGCTCCAGCAGGAAGACGCCCGTGCCGCCGTACATGCCGGCGACCAGGGCGGCCACCAGGGCGCTGGCCTGGCCGAAGACGACGGCGCGGGCCGCCATCAGGGGGTCGACGCCCTTGGCCTCGGGGTCACGCTCGCGCTGCGCCTTGAGGCGGGAGCGGATGGACAGCGCCGTGGACAGCAGGATCACGGCGATGATCGCCAGCACGATGGGGGCGGCCAGGGGGACGCTGGGCAGGGTCCCCACCGAGTTCCACAGGCGGGCGCCCGCCCAGGACAGGACTCCGGCCACTACGAACACGCCGACCAGCATCCTGATGCGCAGCTCTCTCACGGTGTCCCTTCAGCTCCCCCCGGGGCCCCACGGAGTGTGGGCCGGCTCTTGACCTTAACGACTACTCGGGCAGCCGGAGTTCCAGGTCCTGGCGGGGGACGACGCCGCGGCGGGTGAGGGTGCCGAGCAGGTCGGCGACCGCGCCGTGGCCGGGCAGCAGGGCCTCCGGGTCCAGGTCGAGCCAGGGCGCGAGGACGAAGGCCCGCTCGTGGGCGCGCGGGTGGGGGAGGGTGAGCACCGGGTCGTCGGAGACGACGTCGGCGTAGGCGACGATGTCGACGTCGAGGGTGCGGGCGCCCCAGCGTTCGTCCCGGACGCGGTGGAAGGCCTCCTCGACGGCGTGGGCCCGCTCCAGCAGCGAGGACGGCGGCAGGGTGGTCTTCAGGACCACGACCGCGTTGAAGTACGACGGCTGGCTGCCGGGCTCGACGCCCCAGGGCTCCGTCTCGTAGACGGGGGAGACGCCCTTGACGCGCAGACCCGGTGTGTCCGCCAGGGCGTCCACGGCGCCCTGCAGGGTCTCCAGGCGGTTGCCGAGGTTGGACCCGAGGGAGATCACGGCCCGTTTCGGGTTGTGGAGGGTGGTGTCGGCGGCGTCGACCCTGTCGACGACGGAGGCGGGTACCGGCTGGACGGTCGGGTCGCTGGGGCCCTTGATGAACGGTGCGGTCATACTCGGCTCCGGGTGATGGTGACGGTCACGTCGTCGAAGGGCACGGTGATCGGCGCGTCCGGCTTGTGGACGGTGACCTCGACCTCCCGGACGCCTTCGTGCTTCAGACAGGCCTGGGCGACGCGCTCGGCGAGCGTCTCGATGAGGTTGACCGGTTCGCCCTGGACGACGCCCACGACCTCCTCCGCCACGACGCCGTAGTGCACGGTCTTCGCCAGGTCGTCGTCGGCGGCGGCGGGCCGGGTGTCCAGGCCGAGGACGAGGTCCACGACGAAGGTCTGGCCCTCCCTGCGTTCCTCGGGGAACACACCGTGGTACCCGCGGGCCCTCAGGCCGCGCAGCGCGACACGATCCACGCGAATCACTCCTGCAGTCGTCGGTGACGGCCGGTCGGTGCCGTGTGCGGGCGGCACACCGGCCTCGACCGAATCTACCCGCGGGCACCGACAGGGCCGGGCCGCGGGGGCGCGGCCCGATCCGCCACCCCAGAAGGCACGACGCGTGTGTCCTCTGGGATCGCGGCGGCTCACGGGTCGGTAGCCGCCCCTACCCGCGGCCGCGTGATTCCAACCACCTCTTGCTCCCTGTGGCCCGCGTTCCCACTCAGCCGGGGGGCTCGTCGCCCTCTTCCGGGTCGGTCTCGGCGAGGACGGGGGAGGCGTGGTGGGTCCACATCTTCCAGCCGTCGGGTGTGCGCCGATACACGTTCGTGGCGACGACGAGCTGTCCGACGAGGGGCCCGAGCTCGTCGTCGTGCCCCTCGGGGGCGGGGCCGCCGCTGAGGATGTTCTCGGTGCAGGTGACGATCGCGGTGTCACCGGTGACGGAGGTGTGCACGTCAGTCAGGAAGAACTGGATGTAGTCGGTGTTCGCCATGATCAGCGCGTACGACCGCAGGACCTCGCCCCGGCCGGTGAGCACGGGCCAGCCGGGGTGCACGCAGGACACCACGCCGACGTCGGCCGGGTCGTGGTAGCTCTCGTCGACGCCCAGGTCGGACGGGGTGAGCCAGAGCGAGGACAGCGTCTCGAAGTCGCCGCGCTCCAGCGCCTCGTAGAAGGCGGTGTTGACGGCCTCCACCTGCTCGACGTCGGTGTGCGGGGCGCTCACCGGGCTCCTTCGCGTCCCGCTGCGCCACCGCGCGCCTCCTCGATGGCGTGCACGACGCGTACGGCGTCGGCGGTGGCGCGCACCTCGTGGACGCGTACGGCCCAGGCGCCGGCGTGCGCGGCGAGCGCCGAGACGGCGGCGGTCGCGGCGTCGCGTTCACGGGCGGGCGGCGGCTCGCCCTCCGGGCCCGCGAGGACGCGGCCGAGGAACCGCTTGCGGGAGGCGGCGACCAGGACCGGGTGCCCGAGGGCGTGCAGCCGGTCGAGGTGGGCGAGCAGGACGAGGTCGTGCTCGGCGTCCTTGGAGAAGCCCAGGCCGGGGTCGACGACGACGCGGTCGGGGGCGATGCCGCCGGCCAGGACGGCGTCCACGCGCGCGTGGAGCTCGTCGACGACCTCGGTGACGACGTCGGCGTACACACCCCTGACGTTCCCGCCCTGGAGGAAGCCGCGCCAGTGCATGACGACGAAGGGGGCTCCCGCGGCGGCGACGGCCGGGATCATCGCGGGGTCGGCCTGGCCGCCGCTGACGTCGTTGACGAGGGCGGCGCCGGCGGCGAGGGCCCGCTCGGCGACGGAGGCGCGCATGGTGTCGACGGAGATCGTGACGCCCTCCGCGGCGAGGCCGCGGACGACGGGTATGACCCGGCGCAGCTCCTCGTCCTCGTCGACCCGGGTGGCGCCGGGGCGGGTGGACTCGCCGCCGACGTCGACGAGGTCGGCGCCCTGCTCGACCAGCGCGAGGCCGTGCTTGACGGCGGACGTGGTGTCGAACCAGCGGCCGCCGTCGGAGAAGGAGTCGGGGGTGACGTTGACGACTCCCATGACCGCGCACCGGCCCCACTGCGGAAGGCCCGCGACCCGCCCGCGTCCGCTCTGCTTGCTCATACGTTCAGCGTAGGCCCAAGCCGGGGCGGTGACGTGCCGCGGCCCGGTCCCGCCCTGGTCGGGGCCTCAGGCGGCCCGGACGTCCCCTTCCGTGACGCGGTGCGGGCAGGGGCGCGGGGCTGCGCCGCGGCGGCGCAGGAAGCGCGGCAGGGCCAGGTTGACGAAGCCCTCGGCCTGCATGGCGGCGATGCCGAGGCGGGGGAGGTCGGCGGAGGCGCGGTAGACGACGAAGCGGGGCTCCCAGCGGGGCTGGAACTTGGCGTTGAACTTGTACAGGGACTCGATCTGGAACCAGCGCGAGAGGAAGACGAGCAGGCCGCGCCAGGCCCGCAGGACGGGTCCCGCGCCGATCTTCTCGCCGCGGGCGAGGGCCGAGCGGAACATGGCGAAGTTGAGCGACACGCGCGCGATGCCGAACCTGGGGGCGGCCTGGAGGGCGGCCACGATCAGCAGTTCGTTCATGCCGGGGTCGGCGGAGCGGTCACGGCGCATCAGGTCCAGGGAGACTCCGTCGGTGCCCCAGGGCACGAAGTGCAGTATGGCCTTGAGGTCGCCGTAGGGGCCGGGCTCCGCGTCGCTCTTGTGGGCGGTGGCGATGAGGCAGTCGCCGTCGGCGGGGTCGCCGACGCGGCCGAGGGCCATGGAGAAGCCGCGCTCGGTGTCGGTGCCGCGCCAGTCCTCGGCGGCGCGCCGTACGCGCTCCAGTTCGGTGTCGCCGAGGTCACGGACGCGGCGTACCCGGGTCTCGTAACCGGCGCGCTCGATGCGCTTGACCATCTGGCGCACGTTGCGCATCGCGCGGCCGGTGAGCGAGAAATCCGGGACGTCCACCACCGCCTCGTCGCCCAGCTCCAGGGCGTCGAGCCCGGTCTCGCGGGTCCAGACCTCGGCGCCGGTCTCGGAGCAGCCCATGACGGCCGGGGTCCAGGAGTGGGCCTTGGCCTCGTCCATGAAGCGCTCGATGGCGCCGGGCCACGCCTCGACATCGCCGATGGGGTCGCCGCTGGCGAGCATGACGCCGGAGACGACGCGGTAGGTCACCGCGGCCTTGCCGCTGGGGGAGAAGACGACGGCCTTGTCGCGCCGCAGGCTGAAGTGGCCGAGGGAGTCCCGGCCGCCGTGCCGGGCGAGCAGGGCGCGCAGGCGTGCCTCGTCGTCCTCGGTGAGGTGCGCGGCCGGGTGTTCGGGCCGGAAGGCGAGGTAGATGGTGGTGACGGCGGTGATCCAGCCGAGGGCGCCGAGGGAGAAGGCGACGGTCCAGGAGGTGCTGCCCCGGTAGTCGACGGGGCCCTCGAAGCCGGCCATGCCGTACAGGACGTGGCTGATGCGGTCGGCCAGGCTCGGGTCACCGAGGAGCGTGCCCGGGTGGGCGCTGACGATGACGAGTCCGAGGGCGAGCGAGCCGGCGCCCATGAGGATCAGGTTGGCCAGGGCCCGCCAGCGGCTGCGCGGGTCGGGCAGGGCCACGAACTGGTCGCGGTGGCGCAGCAGGGTGACGAGGAGCCAGACGGAGATGAGGACGCCGATGACGGAGTGGCGGTAGGTGAACTGGGCCACCGCTCCGGCGGGCAGCAGGACGACGGCCGCGCGCCACGCCCGCCGCTTGCCGCGCCTGAGCCCGTGGGCGAGCAGCAGCAGGAGCACACCGGCGCTGAGCGACAGCGCGGCCGCGAACGGGCCGAAGGCGCCGGGCAGCACCTCGGCGAGGGCGTGCATCCGGCTGTGCCGGAAGCGCGGGAAGACGCCCGCGGCGACGTTCAGCAGGCCGACCAGGGCGCAGGCCCGTCCGACCAGGAGGGGGGCGGACTCGGGGCGCGGGCCCAGCAGAAGCGGCCGCAGCCGGTCCGACAGATGCCGTATCCGGCTCGCCCGTTGCGGAACCCCGCCCGACATTTCCACATCTGTCCTGACAGACATCGCATCCCATGAGTTCTGCGAGAGATTTGGATCCGGTGCCGATTCGGGCATCCGGCGACATTGCGCCCTCTAGGACGGTGTCGTGGGGGAAGAGGTTCACTCGGCTCCCCTAAACCGTTTTCAAAGGCCAAGGAAAGCGCGGACGGGTAACCATCGATGGGTCTCACGAGCGACAAGGTGCTGGCGCTGGCGGTCCTGACGGCCGTGGGGCTGTTCGCCGGCACGGTGTGGCTGTGGCCACGGCTGGCACGGCGGAGCGTCCGGGCCGTGGCGGGGCGGGTCGGGCTGCTGCCGGGTACGCAGGTGGCGCTGTTCACCTCGGTCGGCCTCACCGCGAACCAGGCCTTCGGGTTCTACGCCGACTGGGCCGACCTGTTCGGGCAGGAGAAGCGCATGGGGGTTGTGGTCGACCACACCCCGCCGGGCGGTCCGCTGCGCGTCGTGGAGACGCGGCGGGTGCCGGGGTCGGCGAGCGGGGACCCGGCGGTGAGCGGACAGGTCCAGAAGGTCGAGATCGTGGGCCGTACGACCCGTATCGCCACGTCCGCGTACGTCTATCTGCCACCGGAGTATTTCCATCCGGGATTTCGCACCCGGGCGTTTCCCGCGGCCGTCGTCCTGACCGGCTATCCGGGGACGGCCCGGGCGCTGGTGGACAAGCTCGACTATCCGCGGACGGCGGCGCGGCTCGCCGATCAGGGCCGTATGCCTCCGATGGTGCTGGTGATGATGCGCCCGACCGTGGCGCCGCCCCGGGACACGGAATGCGTGGACATCCCCGGCGGGCCGCAGACCGAGAGCTTCTTCGCCGAGGATCTGCCCGATGCCGTCGGCGGCCACTACCGGGTGGGCGGACAGCCCGGCGGCTGGGGGGTGATCGGTGATTCCACCGGCGGGTACTGCGCGTTGAAGCTCGCCCTGCACCACCCCGCGGTGTTCGGCGCGGGGGCCGGGCTCTCCGCCTACTACAAGGCGCCCGTCGACGCGACGACCGGTGACCTCTTCCATGGCGACCGGGCCCTGCGCGACCGCGCCGACCTGCGGTGGTGCCTGGAGCACCTGCCCGCCCCGGACACCTCGCTCCTCGTCAGCAGCAGCAAGGCCGGCGAATCGAACTACAAGGACACCCTGAAGTTCATCGAGCGAGTGAAAGCGACGAAGCGGACGCGGATCTCCTCGATCATCCTCGAAAGCGGCGGGCACAACTTCAACACCTGGCGGCGCGAGATTCCGGCGACGCTGGAGTGGATGGGCGAGCGGCTGGGCACCCCGGGAAGGGCCGAAGCGCCGCTCCGATCTTGATTCCTGGTCAATTCGGCGGTGAATGTGATTCCTGATGCCGTGTGAACGGCGCGGGATGGCCGTGTTTTTACGGGGCGGGGCTCCAAGAATCGCCTACGCGCGGTAAGTTTCTGGCCATGCCACGTGGACGTCACCGTCATTCCCCGCCCCTGCACAGGGTGCTGCCCCCGTCGGCGATCGCAGGCGTGTCCGTCGTCTGGGCACTGGCGCCCTGGGTGTTCACCGAACCCGTCGTGCTGCGCGGCCTGGCCGCGGCCGCCGCGGTCACCGCGGTCGTCGGCGCGGTCGTCATGCGCCGCTGGGACGCCCAGGCGGGCAAACAGGTCGCCGACCTCACGCGCGCGCGGGCGAGCGACGAGTGGCGGCACGAGGAACGCGTCGCCGAACTGGAGACCGACCTCGACGAGTCCCGCGAACTGCGCCAGAAGCTGGAGCAGCGACTGCGCGCCAAGCGGGCCGAGCTCGCGAAGCTGCGCAACGAGCACGCGGCCCTGCTGCGCCGCTACGCCACCGCGGAGACCGAGCGGGCGAGCGTCCTGGAGGAGCGCCGGGTCCTGGAGATAGAGGCGACCACGCCCGCGCGCGCTCTGCCGCCGGGCGCGGCCGCCGCCGCTGACGGGGCCGTGGCCGCCCCGGCCGGCGAGGACAGCGCCGCGGCCGAGGCACTGGCGGACGCTCAGGCGCTGGACCAGGCCGGAGCGGTGGAACCGGACGAGGCCGCGGCGGCCGAGGACACGGAGTCCGGCGAGGAGGCCCCGGCGGTCTTCTCCCCCGAGGGCTCCCGTCTGTTCCTGCGGGCCAAGGCGGCCCTGTCGCGGTTCGACGAGGACGACAAGGACGCGCGGGACGGCAAGGCCGAGGAGAGCGCGGACGGGGACGCGGAAGCCGCCGGGGAACCCGCGGACGACTCCGCCCCTCAGGACACCGACGCCCCTCAGGACACCGCCGCCGCCGAGGACGTCGCCGCCGCCGAGGACGCCGACGGGACGCCGGTCGGCGGCTCCCCGAAGGGTGAGCCCCCGCAGCACGTCCCGCCGCGGGGTCCCTCCGGCCGGAGGGCCGTGAAGGCCGGCGCGGGCGCGCCCGAGACGGCGCGCACCGCGGCTTCCGAGACGGAGCGCGCGCCGGAGGACGACCCGCAGGGGAAGTCCGCGGCGGCCGACGGGCACCAGCGCGCGGCCGCCACCACCCAGACCGGAGCGTCCGCCCCGGTCCAGCCCACGCTGCCGCCGGCCCGCCGGCCCTCGGGCCACTTCATAGAGCCGACCGCGGTGGCCGTCGTCCCCGCGACACCCGTGCGGCGTCCCGCGGTCGAGGGCGGCTTCGACTTCTTCGGCACCCAGAAGGAGACCGGGCCCGCCGCGCTGGAGTCCGTGCAGAACGAGGACCTGGCCGACGTGGTCGGCGAGGAGGCCCTCGCCCTGCACAAGGCCGAGGCGGAGGCGGAGTTCAAGCCCGCCGACGAGCGGTCCCGCGGCATCGGCCAGGTCATCGACCTGACGGCCCACGACGAGACCGAGCACATCGACCTCCAGGGACTGCGCAGCGCGGTCTCCTGACCCGTGCGAGGGGGGCGCCGGGGACGACGGTCTCCGGCGCCCCCCTCGTGCTTGTCACACCATCCAGCGGTCCGGCCGTGCGTCCCGGCGCCCCGTGCGGGACCGCTCGGCCTGCGTCCGCAGCAGCTCCGCGGCCTCCCCGGCGTCCCTCAGCCGCGCGGTGACGGTCTTGCCGGCCCCGGTGTCCACGTGCACGTCGGCGACGTTCCAACGCCGCTCCCAGGGCCCCTGGGTGAGCCGTACGCTCTGCACCTTCGCGTGCGGGACGAGGGCCAGGCTGCGGCTCAGCAGACCCGAGCGGGCCGCGAACACCGCGTCCGTGACGGCCAGTCCGTGCCCGCGCCACCACAGCGGCGCACACCGGCCCGCCCGCCGGGGCGGACGCGCCGGCGCCTCCCGCGGCGGAACGGTCACCCCGGGCAGCACCCGGGCGACGACCGACTCGGCGATCTCGCGCGGGGCGACCGGCAGCAGCACCGAGTTGGACGAGCCCGCCACGTCCAGCTCCACCCGCACCCAGCCGCGCCGCCGCCACAGCAGCGGCTCCACCAGCCGTACGGTCTGCACCCGGCCCGGCGGCACCGTCTCGTGGGCGCGGTCGAGCAGGCCGTGGTCGAGGCGCAGCCCGTCCGGCGACTCGCCCACCGTCCAGTCGTACTCGGTGACGAACCGTCCGACGCTGGCCGCGCCGGCCGCACCGACCAGCGGGACCGCCGTGGCGAGGACCGTCCACGCGCTCTCCGTGACCAGCCACAGCACGGTCGGCACGACGAGCGCGGCGGCCAGCGAGCCCCAGGTCGCGCCGGTCAGGACGAGGGAGACGGCGAGGACGCGCGGCGGCACCCGCAGCAGCTCATGGGAGGGCGCCTCGCCCACCTCGTGGGCGGTCTCCGGCGCGAACCCGGCTGCGCGCGCGAGGAGTTCCGCACGCAGGGCGCGCGCCTCCTCCGCCCCGAGGAAGGCGAGTTCGTCCTTCTTGTCCGTGCCGACGACGTCCAGTTTCAGCTTGGCGACGCCCGCCACGCGCGCGAGGAGCGGCTGGGTGACGTCGATGGCCTGGACGCGTTCCAGCCGGATGTGCGCGGTGCGCCGGAACACCAGGCCCGTACGGATGCGCAGTTCGGTGTCGGTGACGGCGAAGTGCGTGTACCACCAGGTGAGAAAGCCGTACAGGGCGGCGGCCGGGACCAGCACGGCGAGCGCGATCAGCAGGGTCGTGGTCGTCAGCCGGGTCAGCTGGCGCTGCGCCTGGTCGGGGTCGTGCACCGCCCACCCGATGAGCACGGCGACGGGCGCCCACGCGCGCCTGAGCGGCGTCACGGGGTGCAGCCGGCGCTCCGGCACGGGCCGCGCCTCGCGCAGGGCGCCTTCGGCGCCCGGGGTCGTCACAGGCCCGCCGATCGGGCCTCGCCCAGCTCGGTGAGCCGGTCCCGCAGCCGCTCCGCCTCGGCCGGGTCGAGGCCGGGGATGGTGGCGTCGGTCGCGGCGGCGGCCGTGTGCAGCTGCACACTGGCCAGCCCGAAGTGACGTTCCACCGGCCCGGAGGTGACCTCCACCAGCTGCATGCGGCCGTACGGCACGACCGTCTCCTCGCGCCACAGCACGCCCCTGCTGATCAGCAGGTCGTCGGCGCGCTCGGCGTAGCGCCAGGAACGCCAGTTGCGTTCGAGCATCACCCAGCCCCACACCATGAGGGCCGGCGGCAGTGCGGCGAACGCCGCCCAGCCGGGCCCGGCGAGCCAGCCGAGCAGCCCGCCCAGTCCGGCCGTCAGCAGTCCCAGCCACACCACCAGCAGCAGCCGGCGCATCCGCAGCAGCCCCGGCGGCAGCGCGGTCCACACCGGTTCGTCCCCCGTGCGCGCCTCCGGCGTGATTCCCGTGTCCTTCGGGCTCCCCGTCTCCATGGGGCCAGCGTACGTAGGGGAGACTGGGTCCATGACTCCTACGACGGAGACCATGGTCGGTATCGGCGGCGCCGCGGAGAGCACCGACATGGTGCTCAACATCGGCCCCCAGCACCCCTCGACGCACGGTGTGCTGCGCCTCAAGCTCGTCCTGGACGGCGAGCGCATCGTGAGCGCCGAGCCGGTGATCGGCTATATGCACCGCGGCGCGGAGAAGCTCTTCGAGGCCCGCGACTACCGCCAGATCATCATGCTCGCCAACCGGCACGACTGGCTGTCGGCCTTCTCCAACGAGCTGGGCGTGGTCCTCGCCGTGGAGCGCATGCTCGGCATGGAGGTGCCGGAGCGCGCCGTGTGGACGCGGACGCTGCTGGCGGAGCTGAACCGCGTCCTCAACCACCTGATGTTCCTCGGGTCGTACCCGCTGGAGCTGGGCGGGATCACGCCGATCTTCTACGCCTTCACCGAGCGCGAGGAACTCCAGCACGTCATGGAGGAGGTCTCCGGCGGGCGCATGCACTACATGTTCAACCGGGTGGGCGGCCTCAAGGAAGACCTCCCGGCCGGCTGGGCCACGCGCGTGCGGGGCGCCGTCGCCGGCGTGCGCTCCCGCATGGACCGGTTCGACGACCTGGTCCTCGGCAACGAGATCTTCCGCGGGCGCACCCGGGGCGTGGGCGCCCTCTCACCGCAGGCCGTGCACGCGTACGGCGTCAGCGGGCCGATCGCGCGCGCCTCGGGCGTCGACTTCGACCTGCGCCGGGACGAGCCGTATCTGGCCTACGGCGAACTCGGTGACGTCCTGAAGGTGGTGACCCGGGAGGAGGGCGACTGCCTCGCCCGGTTCGAGTGCCTGCTGGAGCAGACGCACAACTCCCTCGACCTCGCGGACGCCTGCCTCGACCGGCTCGCGCAGCTGCCGCCGGGGCCGATCAACCAGCGGCTGCCCAAGGTGCTGAAGGCGCCCGAGGGGCACACGTACGCGTGGACCGAGAACCCCCTCGGCATCAACGGCTACTACCTCGTCAGCAAGGGCGAGAAGACGCCGTACCGGCTGAAGCTGCGCTCGGCCTCGTACAACAACATCCAGGCGCTCGTGGAGCTGCTGCCGGGGACGCTGGTCGCGGACATGGTGGCGATCCTGGGGTCGCTGTTCTTCGTGGTCGGGGACATCGACAAGTAGCCCTGGACGGGATCGTCACGCGCGGTTCACCGGGCGTCCAGGACGTCCGGGACGCCGACCGGCTGGAGCAGCCAGCCGAAGTCCCCGAGCCCGCCCGTCGCCGTCAGCTCGGCGGCCTCACCGGCGCTCGCGAGGGCGCGCACGTACTCGGCGGGGCGCGTGGAGGCGAGTTCGAGTGAGGGGCGTGCGCCGGTGATCCCGAGGGCGCGCAGCGCCTCGCGCTGGGAGAGCAGACGGGCGCCGGGCAGCGCGCACGCGTCCAGCGCCACATGGGCGGTGAGATCGCACGAGCCGTCCGGCACAGGGGCCGTCTCCCGCCCGTCCCGGAAGCCCGTCAGCGTGCCGAAGGGCGGCCGTGACAGGCGCGTGTGCGCGTAGTCCACGGCGACCGCCAGGCCCCGCTCCAGCGTGCCGGCCACGGCGGCCCACGCCTCGTCCCGGGGCAGCCCGATCTCGGCGCGCAGCCCCTCGCCGCCCTCCTCGGGCAGGGGCCACCAGCGGGCGAGCCATCGCGCCTCGGCGCCGGTCACCGGCTCCCCGAGGCGTTCGGCGCCGTCCCGCCGGACCAGGACCCGGCGCGGCACTCCCGAGCCGTCCACCTCGGCGACCTCCACCGGGACGTTGTCCAGCCACTCGTTGGCGAACAGCAGGCCCGTCACCCGCCCCGGCGGCTCGGCCAGCCATGTGACCCGGGGATCCAGTCCCGGTGGGCGGGCGGCGATCTCCACGGCGTACGCGCGCGTGCGGGCCGCCACCTCGGTGGGGAGCGCGGCCAGCACCCCCGTCACCAGCTCGCCCCGGCCCGCCGCCATGTCGACCAGGTCCAGGGTCTCCGGCCGCCCCAGCGCCGCGTCCACCCGGCACAGCAGCCGGGCCACCGCGGCCGCGTAGAGCGGCGAGGCGTGCACGGACGTCCGGAAGTGCCCGGCCGGTCCCTCCGGGCGGCGGTAGAAGCCCTCCGGCCCGTACAGGGCGGACTCCGCCGCCGCCCGCCACCCCTGCCACGCGTCGGTCGCCTCTGCTGCCACCGGCCCAGGCTAGGCCCCTTCCCGCGTACAGGAGAGCGGGCCCTCCACCTTGCGGAGTACGCGCGCGGGGCGGGGATCGGCCCTCCGGTTGACCCCTGCACGCATCTGGTGTCCCTACGCTGGGTCACGTGCAGCGCCTCTATGACTTCCTCCGCAGGCACCCGACCGGGGTCGACACCTTCTGGGCCGTCCTCCTGTTCGGGATCTCCGCGGTGAGCGTGGCCGTCCAGCCGGGGGGCGGGCAGGCCGGCGGCCAGGGCACCGGGTCCGAGGCCGTCATCATCCCGGTCCTGCTGCTGCTGTCCCTGGTCATCGCGTTGCGCCGGCGGATGCCGGAGAAGATGCTGCTGCTGGCCATCGGGGTCGGGCTGATGCAGCTGGTGCTGGACGTGGCGACCACGCCCTCCGACTTCGCCTTCCTGGTGATCACCTACACCGTCGCCGCGACCGGCACCCGGTGGGCCTCACGGCTCGCGCTGGGCGCGGGCCTGTGCGCGGCGCCCCTGTCCCAGCTGCGGTGGCCGGAGCAGGAGGCCACCGTCCTGAGCAATGTGGCGCTGATCATCTTCCTCACGGTGCCGTTCGCCCTCGCCTGGGTGCTCGGCGACTCCATCCGCACCCGCCGCGCCTACTACGAGCAGCTGGAGGAGCGCGCGACCCGGCTGGAGAAGGAGCGCGAGGCCCAGGCGAAGGTCGCGGTCGCCGCCGAACGCGCCCGTATCGCGCGCGAGCTGCACGACGTCGTCGCGCACAACGTCTCCGTGATGGTGGTGCAGGCCGACGGCGCCGCCTACGTCCTCGACGCCGCCCCCGACCAGGCCAAGAAGGCCCTGGAGACGATCTCGTCCACGGGCCGGCAGGCCCTCGCCGAGATGCGCCGCCTGCTCGGCGTGCTGCGCACCGGCGAGCACCAGGAGACCGGCGAGTACGTCCCGCAGCCCGACGTCGACCAGATCGACGAGCTCGTCGAGCAGTGCCGCAGCTCCGGGCTGCCGGTCGACTTCAAGGTCGAGGGCACCCCGCGCCCGCTGCCCAGCGGCGTCGAGCTCACGGCGTACCGCATCGTGCAGGAGGCGCTCACCAACACCCGCAAGCACGGCGGACCCAACGCCGGGGCGAGCGTGCGCCTGGTCTACTTCGACGACGGCCTCGGGCTGCTCGTCGAGGACGACGGCAAGGGCGCCCCGCACGAGCTGTACGAGGACGGCGGCGCCGACGGCCGGGGGCACGGCCTGATCGGCATGCGCGAGCGGGTCGGCATGGTCGGCGGAACCCTGGACGCCGGACCGAGGCCGGGCGGAGGATTCCGCATCAGCGCGCTGCTGCCGCTGAAACCGGCCCACTGACACGGCCCCGGCACACTCGTAGGGACCCGGAAGAAACCGGAAGCCCGAAAGACACGGAAGAGGACCCGATGGCGATCCGCGTGATGCTCGTCGACGACCAGGTGCTGCTGCGCACCGGGTTCCGGATGGTGCTCGCCGCCCAGCCGGACATGGAGGTCGTCGCGGAGGCGGGGGACGGTGTCGAGGCCCTCCAAGTACTGTGCTCGACCGCCGTCGACGTCGTCCTCATGGACGTCCGCATGCCGAAGCTGGACGGCGTGGAGACCACCCGCCGCATCTGCTCGGAGCCCGAGCCGCCCAAGGTGCTGATCCTGACCACCTTCGACCTCGACGAGTACGCGTTCTCCGGGCTGAAGGCCGGGGCCTCCGGGTTCATGCTCAAGGACGTGCCGCCCGCGGAGCTCCTCGGCGCGATCCGCGCGGTGCACAGCGGCGACGCCGTCGTCGCCCCGTCGACGACCCGGCGGCTGCTGGACCGGTTCGCGCCCATGCTGCCCTCCACCGGCGGGGAGCCGAAGCACAAGGAGCTGGACCGGCTCACCGACCGGGAGCGCGAGGTCATGGTCCTGGTCGCGCAGGGCCTGTCCAACGGCGAGATCGCGGCCCGGCTGGTCCTGTCCGAGGCCACCGTGAAGACGCACGTCGGCCGCATCCTGACCAAGCTCGGCCTGCGCGACCGCGTGCAGGTGGTCGTCCTGGCCTACGAGACGGGCCTGGTCCGGGCGGGCGGGCACGGTTGAGCCCCGACACGGCCCAGGGCCTTTCGTTTGGATCATCCCGGCGTCGCACGTCACCATGTCCCGTCGGCCACAGCCGGGCTGATCCAAACGAAAGGCCCTAGGGTCGGCGCATGCTCCTGTGGATCAACGGCCCCTTCGGGGGCGGCAAGACACAGACCGCACACGAGATCCGGCGCCGGCTGCCCGGCAGCGTCGTCTGCGATCCCGAGCACGCCGGGTTCGGCCTGCGGCGCATGCTCCCGCCGGAGCTGCGCGGGGACTTCCAGGACCTGGCCGCCTGGCGGCAGGGCGTCGTCGAGGTCCTCGACCTGGCGCTCACCCGGCACGGCGGCGTGGTCATCGCGCCGATGACCGTCACGCACCCGGACTACTTCGCCGAGACCGTGGGCCGGCTCGGCGAACTGGGCCACGACGTCCGGCACTTCACGCTCCTCGCGGAGCGCGAGACCGTCCTCAGGCGGCTCCGCGAGCGCGGTTTCGGGCGTCTGGCGCAGTACGTCGCCGGGAAGGGCCCCGGGCCGCGCCGGGAGAGCTGGGCGGTGTCCCGGCTCGACCACTGCCTGGAGCGGCTGCGCCGGCCGGAGTTCGCCGAGCACCTGTGGACCGACCGCACGAGCGTGCCGAGGACGGCGGACCGGATCGCCCTGCTGGCCGGACTGGAACTCCGGCCCAACCACGAGGGCGCGGTCCGCACGCGGCTGCGGCAGGCCGCGGTCGGGATCCGGCACATCCGCTTCGACTGACGGCGGCCCGCGTCCCGTGCGACGTCATCTCAGCAGTGCTTCGAGGAAGTCGCTGCCGAGCCGCGCCACCGCGGTCACGTCCAGCTGGTACAGGACGTACCGCCCCCGGCGGCGGGTGGTGATCAGGCCCGCCTTCTTGAGGACGCTCAGATGCCGGGATATCTCCGGGGCGGACATGCCGTGGATCTGGACGAGCTCGCTCGTGGTGTACGTGCTGCGGGCGAGGTTGCGGCACAGCTGCATGCGCACCGGGTGGGACAGCGCGGTCATGCGCAGGGTCAGCTGCCCGACCGACGGCGGTGACGCGATCTCCGGGGAGTTGACCGGGTAGTGCAGGACCGGCTGCCAGCCGTACCGGTGCAGCACCGTCAGGTGCGGCCAGCCCAGGCTCGTCGGCACGAGCAGCAGACCGCCGTCCCTGATCAGGCTGTGGCCCCGGCGGAGCTTGTCGATGGTGATGCGTCCGGCGGCCTCGTCGACCGTCACCGCCGCGGAGATCGAGGTCAGCGCCTCGGCCAGTCCCTTGTGCCGCAGGAGGTCGGTCCTGTGGCGGGCGTCGGCGGTCAGCTGGTGGCGCAGGCGGGACCAGGTGTCGGCGAAGAACGCCTCGTCGCAGTCCTGCAGGAACTGCCGCAGCCAGGACCGGATCAGCGCCGGCTCGTCGAGCAGCCGCCTGCTGAACCGCAGCTGCTGCGGCCCGCGCGCGGCGGCCAGCTCCAGGGCGCGGCGGTGGAGCTCGGCGTCGGCGAGCACGCTCCGGCTCGGCGTGCCGTAGGGCAGGGCGCAGGTGAACTCCAGGGCCGCGTCCACGAACTGCTCGTCGGAGAGCTTGTCCAGCAGATCCAGTTCCTCGGCGAGCGTCGCGCCGGGCAGGGCTCCGCCCGGGACGCCCGCGTAGGGCAGGAACAGGTCAGAGAACGTCGTCCGCCACAGGAAGTCCGCCTCGCACATGCGGTCGGCCAGGTGCGGGTCGAGCCGGGCCGTCACGCCCGTCACCCAGCCCTGGAGGCCCGGGTGGTGCCCCGGCTCGGACAGCGCGTGCAGCGCCATGCCGAGCTCGGCGAGGGGGGAGGGCACGACGGCGACCCTCTCCGGCCGCAGCCCCGCGACGTCGATGCTCACGCTCATGCCCTCATGGTGCACCCCGCCACCGACAACGCGGCCGTCGATTGACGGCGGCCGTCAATCGACGCGGCAGCGGCACGGCCCCGGAGCGGTTCGGGACTTCCGCGGGGGCCGCGGGGCCGCCCGTCGCCCCGCGGTCCGGGAGAGGGCGATCGGCCCTGAGCAGCATCCGGGACCACCTCCTCGACACCCACCGGGCCCGGTGGGTCGGTGAGGCGGAGCCACCCGGCCCCGGGCAGCCACGACCGGGGGGTCCTGCGCGAGATCCGCGGGAGGCGCGAGTTCCGGGCCGTCGTGGCGGGCCGCCCGGCCCGCGGGCCGGTACGGCGGGCCCTGGACCGGTGGCGGCACGCTACCGGCCGGCCTCCTGCCGCAGCCGGGCCACGAACCCGGCGACGGCCTCCCGCACGTCGTCGGCCGACCACTCGAGCCCGGGGGCCTCGACGCAGACCTCGGTGAAGGCCAGTCCGGGGCCCCCGGCCTCCCACGCGCGGGCGAACAGGAACGTCCCCGTCTCCTCCGCCTGCCGGACCGCCGCCTCCGCGACCACCTCGGCGTCGTACGGCAGCCACAGCTGGAACTGGTGGGTGTGCGGCGGCTCGGGGTGGACCCGCGCCCACGGCACCTCGGCCCGCGCGAACCCCTCGCGCAGCGCGGCGGCCACCACGCGCGCGTGGGCGACGTACTCGGGCAGCCGGGGCAGCCGCGTCTCCAGGCCCACCAGCGCCGACAGCACGGTGGGGAACTGCTGGAAGACCTGGCCGCCGTACCGGTGCCGCCAGGCCTTCGCCTCCTCGATCAAGGAGCCGGGGCCCGCCAGGGCCGCGCCCCCGAAGGCGTCGAGCGACTTGTAGAACGACACGTACACGCTGTCCGCCAGGCCCGCGATCTCCTCCAGCGGGCGGCCGAGCCGGACCGTGGACTCCCACAGCCGGGCGCCGTCGACGTGCACCACGGCGTCCCGCTCGCGCGCCGCCTCCACCACCTCGGTCAGCTCGTCCCAGGTGGGCAGGAGGAACCCGGCCTCCCGCAGGGGGAGTTCGAGCATGAGCGTCCCGAAGGGCTCCGCGAGGTCCCGCACCTCGGCGGCCGTCGGCATCCGGGGCTCGGACGTCACCCGCACCGGGCGCAGGCCGCTGACCTGGCTGAACGCATGGCGCTCGTGCATCTCGGGGTGGCTCAGCGCGTGCAGGGCGACCGCCGGGTTCCCGGTGCGGCCCGCCCAGCAGCGCAGGGCGATCTGCTGGGCCATGGTGCCGGTCGGGAAGAACGCGGCGGCCTCCATGCCGAGCAGCCCGGCGACCCTCTCCTCCAGTGCCTCGACGACGCGGTTGCCGTAGACGTCCGACGGTTCGTCCAGGTCGTACACGTCCTGGGCCGCGTCCAGCAGGGCCAGGCGTTCCCGGAGGGTCTTCTGGAAGCCGTGGCGTGCGAGCACGCGCGATGCGGTGCGCTGGGCGGTGATGCGCCGCTCGCGCAGCCGCCCCCGCCGTTCCTCGTCCGACGTGTCGTGCTCCTGGTGGCCGCGCCGCGGCGCCGTGTCGCTCATCCGGGGATGATCCCGTACGGGGGTGCGCGCGAGCACCCGGATCACGCGGCACCGGCCGCCTCCGCCCCGGGCCGTGCGATGGCCCACAGCCTGTGGACGACCGGACCCCTCCGGAACCAATCGCGTTAACATGACGAGAAATCGTCCGGTACCCCGAGCGGACTGGAACGGGAAGGCCACCGTCGAGTGAGTACAAGCCAGCAACCGGATCCCAGGGACCGCCCCGCGCGGCTCACCGTCGGTGTCGTCGGCGCCGGCCGGGTGGGCCCCGCGCTCGCCGCCTCCCTCCAACTGGCCGGACACCGCCCGGTCGCCGTCTCGGGGGTCTCCGACGCCTCCCGGCGCCGCGCCGAGGACCTGCTGCCCGGGGTGCCGCTGGTGCCGCCCGCCGAGGTCCTGGCCCGCTCCGAGCTCGTGCTGCTGACCGTGCCCGACGACGCGCTCCCCGGCCTGGTCGAGGGGCTCGCCGAGACCGGCGCGGTCCGCCCCGGCCAACTGCTCGTGCACACCTCCGGGCGGTACGGCGCGAAGGTCCTGGACCCGGCCCTGCGCGCGGGCGCGCTGCCGCTCGCCCTGCACCCGGCGATGACCTTCACCGGCACCCCCGTCGACGTCCAGCGCCTGGCCGGCTGCTCCTTCGGCGTCACCGCCCCGGAGGAGCTGCGGCTGGCCGCCGAGGCGCTGGTCATCGAGATGGGCGGCGAGCCCGAGTGGATCGCCGAGGAGCGGCGCCCGCTCTACCACGCGGCCCTCGCTCTCGGCGCGAACCACCTGGTCACCCTGGTCGCCCAGGCCATGGAGCTGCTGCGCGAGGCGGGCGTGGCCGCCCCCGACCGGATGCTGGGGCCGCTGCTCGGCGCCGCCCTGGACAACGCCCTGCGGTCCGGCGACGCCGCCCTCACCGGCCCCGTCGCGCGCGGCGACGCGGGCACCGTCGCCGCGCACGTCACCGAGCTGCGCCGGCACGCGCCGCAGACCGTCGCCGGCTATCTGGCGATGGCCCGCGCCACCGCCGACCGCGCACTGGCCCACGGGCTGCTGAAACCGGAGCTCGCCGAGGACCTGCTCGGCGTGCTCGCGACCGGGACCGACGGCGCCGAGGGAGAGGCCCGATGACCACCACCCTGCTGCGTACCGCCGCCGAGCTGCACGCGCGCGTGCGCACGGGCCGCCGTGCCGTCGTGATGACGATGGGCGCCCTGCACGAGGGGCACGCCACCCTGATCCGCACGGCCCGCCGGATCGCCGGACCGGACGGCGAGGTCGTCGTCACCGTCTTCGTGAACCCCCTCCAGTTCGGCGCGGGCGAGGACCTCGACCGCTACCCGCGCACCCTGGACGCCGACGTGGAGGTCGCCGGACGGGCAGGCGCGGACGTCGTGTTCGCCCCGGCCGTCGACGAGGTCTACCCGGGCGGCGAGCCCCAGGTCCGGGTCACCGCCGGACCCATGGGGGAGCGGCTGGAGGGCGCCTCCCGCCCCGGCCACTTCGACGGCGTGCTCACCGTCGTCGCCAAGCTGCTCCACCTGACCCGTCCCGACGTCGCCCTGTACGGGCAGAAGGACGCCCAGCAGCTCGCGCTGATCCGCCGGATGGTCCGCGACCTGAACTTCGGCGTGGAGATCGTCGGCGTCCCCACCGTGCGCGAGGAGGACGGCCTCGCGCTGTCCAGCCGCAACCGCTACCTCTCGCCCGGGGAACGGCGCACGGCGCTCGCCCTGTCGCAGGCGCTGTTCGCCGGCGCCGACCGGCACGCGGCCCAGGAGGCGCTGCGCGCGCGGGCCCGCGAGGTCCCGGCCACGCGTGCGCGTGCCGAAGCCCTCAGCGCCATCGGCGAGTCACGCGCCGCGGCCGACGCGCACGCCGTCGCCAAGGCCACGCCCGGCTCGGCCGCGGCCGTCCGGGCCGCCGCCCGCCTGGTCCTGGACGAGGCCGCCCGGCTCACGCCGCCGCTCGAACTGGACTACCTCGCCCTCGTCGACCCGTCCGACTTCACCGAGATCGGGGACGACTTCACCGGCGAGGCCGTCCTCGCCGTCGCCGCCCGGGTCGGCGCGACCCGGCTGATCGACAACATCACCCTCACCTTCGGAGCCGCCTCGTGACCAGCACAGGCATACGACTGCACGCGCCCGCGCCCGGGTGGGCCATCTCCGCGGACGTCGTGGTCGTCGGCTCCGGCGTGGCGGGCCTGACGGCCGCCCTGCGCTGCGAGGCGGCCGGCCTCGACACCGTCGTCGTCACCAAGGCACGCCTGGACGACGGCTCGACCCGCTGGGCCCAGGGCGGCATCGCCGCCGCGCTCGGCGAGGGCGACACCCCCGAGCAGCACCTGGACGACACCCTGGTGGCCGGCGCCGGGCTGTGCGACGAGGAGGCCGTGCGCATCCTCGTCACCGAGGGCCCCGACGCCGTCCGGCGGCTGATCGAGACCGGCGCCCACTTCGACGAGTCCTCCGAGGGCCGCCTCGAACTCACCCGCGAGGGCGGCCACCACCGCCGCCGCATCGCCCACGCGGGCGGCGACGCGACCGGCGCGGAGATCTCCCGCGCCCTGGTCGAGGCGGTCCGCGCGCGCGGCCTGCGCACCGTCGAGAACGCGCTGGTGCTCGACCTCCTCACGGACGCCGAGGGCCGTACCGCGGGCGTCACCCTGCACGTCATGGGCGAGGGGCAGCACGACGGCGTGGGCGCGGTGCACGCGCCCGCCGTGGTCCTGGCCACCGGCGGCATGGGCCAGGTCTTCTCGGCGACGACGAACCCGTCCGTGTCCACCGGCGACGGCGTGGCCCTCGCGCTGCGGGCGGGCGCCGAGGTCAGCGACCTGGAGTTCGTGCAGTTCCACCCGACCGTCCTGTTCCTCGGCGCGGAGGCGGAGGGCCAGCAGCCGCTGGTCTCCGAGGCGGTGCGCGGCGAGGGCGCCCACCTGGTCGACGCCGACGGCGTGCGGTTCATGGTCGGACAGCACGAACTGGCGGAGCTCGCGCCCCGGGACATCGTCGCCAAGGGCATCACGCGGCGGATGCAGGAGCAGGACGCGGAGCACATGTTCCTCGACGCCCGGCACTTCGGCGCCGAGATGTGGGAGCACCGCTTCCCGACGATCCTGGCCGCCTGCCGCGCGCACGGCATCGACCCCGTCACCACGCCCATCCCGGTCGCCCCGGCCGCCCACTACGCCTCGGGCGGCGTGCGCACCGACTCCCGGGGCCGTACGACGGTCCCCGGCCTGTACGCGTGCGGCGAGGTGGCCTGCACCGGCGTGCACGGCGCCAACCGCCTCGCCTCGAACTCGCTCCTGGAAGGGCTCGTCTACGCCGAGCGCATCGCCGCCGACATCGCCGGGGCCCGCGCGGCGGACGGCCTCACCGCGCGCGTGCCGCAGCCCGTGCCGTACCCGGAGAGCCCCGAGCACCCCCTGCTCGCCCCCGAGGCCCGCTTCGCGATCCAGCGGATCATGACCGTCGGCGCCGGCGTGCTGCGCTCCGAAGCCTCCCTCACCGAGGCCGCCGAGCAGATCCGGCGGTTGCGCGCCGAGGCCCGCGACGCCCTCGTGGACAACGGCAAGACCGCCGAGCCCGGCGTCGACACCTGGGAGGCGACGAACCTGCTGTACGTGGCCCGCGCCCTGGTGGCCGCCGCCCGGATGCGGGAGGAGACCCGGGGCTGCCACTGGCGCGAGGACCGGCCCGACCGCGACGACGCGGCCTGGCGCCGGCACATCGTCGTGCGCCTGAACCCCGACCGCACACTGGCCGTGCACACCACCGACACCGCAGACCTCCCCCCGACCCGGCCCCAGGAGCAGTGACAGCAGTGACCACCCCCGACCTTCCCCTCGCCTCGAACGGCGGCTGCGGCGACGACTGCGCCTGCGGCGCCGGCGAGGAGTACCTGGAGTGCGGGCTCGACCCCGCGCTCGCCCAGCTCCTCGCCGACGCGGGTCTCGACCCCGTCGAGGTCGAGGACATCGCCAATGTGGCCCTCCAGGAGGACCTCGCCGGCGGCGTGGACGTGACGACGGTCGCGACCATCCCCGAGGACGCCGTCGCCACCGCCGACTTCGTCGCCCGCGAGGGAGGCGTCGTGGCCGGCCTCAGGGTCGCCGAGGCCGTCCTCTCGATCGTCTGCGAGGACGAGTTCGAGGTCGAGCGGCACGTCGAGGACGGCGACCGGATCACGGCGGGGCAGAAGCTCCTGTCCGTGACCACCCGCACCCGCGACCTGCTGACCGCCGAGCGCAGCGCCCTGAACATCCTTTGCCGTCTGTCGGGCATCGCCACGGCCACGCGCGCGTGGACGGACGCCCTGGACGGCACCAGGGCGAAGGTCCGCGACACCCGCAAGACGACGCCGGGCCTGCGCGCGCTGGAGAAGTACGCCGTGCGCTGCGGCGGCGGCGTCAACCACCGCATGTCCCTGTCGGACGCGGCCCTGGTCAAGGACAACCACGTCGTCGCGGCAGGCGGAGTGGCGCAGGCCTTCAAGGCGGTCCGCGAGGCCTTCCCGGACGTGCCGATCGAGGTCGAGGTCGACACCATGCACCAGCTCCGCGAGGTCGTGGACGCCGGCGCCGACCTGATCCTGCTGGACAACTTCACACCGGTCGAGTGCGAGGAGGCCGTCGCGATCGTCGACGGCCGCGCCGCCCTGGAGGCGTCCGGCCGGCTGACCCTCGACAACGCCGAGGCGTACGCCGCCACCGGCGTGGACTACCTCGCCGTCGGCGCCCTCACCCACTCCTCGCCGATCCTCGACATCGGCCTGGACCTGCGAGCGGCGGAGTAGGTACCGGCATGCTGCTCACGATCGACGTAGGCAACACCCACACCGTCCTCGGCCTCTTCGACGGCGAGGACATCGTCGAGCACTGGCGCATCTCCACGGACGCGCGCCGCACCGCCGACGAGCTCGCCGTCCTGCTGCAGGGCCTGATGGGCATGCACCCGCTCCTCGGTGACGAACTGGGCGACGGGATCGACGGCATCGCCATCTGCGCGACCGTCCCGTCGGTCCTGCACGAGCTGCGCGAGGTGACCCGCCGCTACTACGGCGACGTCCCCGCCGTCCTCGTCGAACCGGGCGTGAAGACGGGCGTGCCGATCCAGTTCGACAACCCCAAGGAGGTCGGCGCCGACCGCATCATCAACGCGGTCGCGGCGAACGAGCTGTACGGCGGCCCGGCGATCGTCGTCGACTTCGGCACGGCGACCACGTTCGACGCGGTCTCCGCGCGCGGGGAGTACGTCGGCGGCGTGATCGCGCCCGGCATCGAGATCTCGGTGGAGGCCCTGGGGGTCAAGGCCGCGCAGCTGCGGAAGATCGAGGTGGCCCGGCCCCGGACCGTGATCGGCAAGAACACCGTGGCGGCGATGCAGTCGGGCATCGTCTACGGATTCGCGGGCCAGGTCGACGGGGTCGTCACCCGCATGGCGCGCGAACTCGCGGACGACCCCGACGACGTGACGGTGATCGCCACGGGCGGGCTGGCCCCGACGGTGCTCGGGGAGAGCGCCGTCATCGACGAGCACGAGCCGTGGCTGACCCTGATCGGGCTCCGCCTGGTCTACGAACGCAACGTCGCCCGGTCCTGACCCCACCAGGGCCGGTCACGCCGTATCGGCCCTGGTGAGCCCGGTCGTCGTCCGGCGCACCCCCAGCCGGGTGTCTCCCCGGCGACACCCATTCCGCTATGCCTGGATTGTCCGATTAGCGCGTATCGTCGCGGCATGCCCACGCCCTACGGATCCCTCGGCGGCATGGCCTTCGGTGCGGAGGAGCTGCGTGTGCTCCGCCGCGCCCTGGCCCTTGCCCTCCATGCCGGCCCCGCCTCGGCCGAAGACGTCCATGACTGTCTCCATCTCGCCGAGTCGCTCGACGAGGCGATCCGTGAAGGCGCCCGGCAGCGCGCCTTCCTGCTGGACGACCTCGCCCGCTACCGCGCCGCCCTCCCCGGCAGCGCGACGGGCTACCTCGCCCTTCTCGCGGAAGCCCTGGACGCCGGGCACCGGCCCACCGCCGACGACCTCGCCGCCCTCGGTGCCCTGCGCGGCAACCGCGTCGCGGCCGCCCTGCTGGCCCGCTGCCGCCCCCAGGCCGCGACGGACGTGGTGGCCCTTCTGCCGCGTCCCGCCGCCACCCCGGCCGCTCCGGCCAGGCCGCTCATCCCGGCGTCCCGTGCCCGCCTCCAGGCCCTCCCTGGGGGTCTCCAGGACGCGGCCGTCACCCTGCCCGCCCAGTCCGCCGGGGACGAGCCCGCGAAGCCGGCCCGCAAACGGCCCGCCGAGAAGCCGGCCACCCCGGCGCCGGCACCCGGCCGGGAGCCCGCCGCCCCGAAGCCGGACCGCCCCATCCCGACCCCCGGCGAGGTCTTCCCCCGCCGCAAGCCCGCTCCGCCGGCCACCGCCCCGCCCCAGCAGCTGGCGGCCGGCTGACCGCCCCTGCGCGAAGACCGCCCCGCCCCGTGGCTACCCTGGGACCCATGGACTACGTCTCCGCACTGCTCCCCCCGGTCGTGATGGCCGTGTTCTTCATCGGGCTGATCCGGGTGATCGTGAAGACGCAGGGCGGGGCGAACAAGGCCAAGGAGGACGCGGCCGTGGACGCCGCCCTGGCGCGCGCGGAGGGCTCCCGCGGGACCTCCTCGCAGCCCGACGCCTGACCCGCCCGGCCCCTGCGGCGTACGACTCCGGCCGCGCACGCTCTCCGTGCGCTTTCCGAGTCGTACGCCCTTTTTGTTCAGCTTTGCCGCTGAAGGTGCACGTCGGAGAGCAGACGTTCAGTTCTCCCACTATTGTTCTGAGTTGTGCCTCGCCCCTTGGGAGAACTCGAAGACGCGGTCATGACGCGGGTGTGGAAGTGGAACCGCCCGGTGACCGTTCGAGAAGTCCTGGAAGATCTCCAGCAGGAACGGTCCATCGCGTACACGACCGTGATGACCGTTATGGACAATCTTCATCAGAAGGGCTGGGTCCGACGTGAGGCGGAAGGCCGGGCCTATCGATATGAGGCGGTCTCCACTCGCGCCGCCTACGCGGCGGCCCTGATGAACGAGGCCTGGTCGCAGAGCGACAACCCCGCCGCCGCTCTCGTCGCGTTCTTCGGCATGATGAGCGAGGAACAGCGCACCGCCCTGCGGGACGCCGTACGCATCGCCCAGGGCCCGGAATCGGCCGAGCCGCCGCAACCGCCCGATACGCGCGGCGTTACCGGCGGCGATAGCGGCGGCACCTATACCTCCGGCACCGATACCGACTCCCATACGGGCGGCGATACCGCTGAGGAGAACCCCGGCTCGGCCCAGGGGCCCGGCGGGCGATAGCGTCCGCTCATGTCAGCAGAGAGTCACTCCGGGGGAAGCGCCTCGGCGGGGAGCCAGGAAGTCACCGCAAAAGCCATCACCGTCCGGCGGGCGCGTACCGGCGATGTCCCGGTGGTGCGCCGACTGCTTGACGCGTACGTCCAGCGCCGCATCCTGCTCGACAAAGCCACGGTCACGCTTTACGAGGACATCCAGGAGTTCTGGGTCGCGGAACGTGACGACAACGGCGAGGTCGTCGGCTGCGGTGCCCTCCATGTCATGTGGGAGGACCTGGCGGAAGTCCGCACCCTGGCCGTGAAGCCCGGCCTGCGGGGCGCCGGCGTCGGGCACCAGTTGCTGGAGAAGTTGCTGCACACCGCGCGCTGGCTGGGCGTTCGGCGGGTTTTCTGTCTGACCTTCGAAGTGGACTTCTTCGGCAAGCACGGCTTCGTCGAGATCGGGGAGACCCCGGTCGACACGGATGTCTACGCCGAGCTGCTGCGTTCCTATGACGAAGGCGTCGCGGAGTTCCTGGGTCTCGAACGAGTGAAACCGAACACCTTGGGCAACAGCCGGATGCTTCTGCATCTGTGATCGCCGGATCGACAAGCCGTATTCCGCCCGGCCGGGCCTGCCCAGGTGCCCTATGTCCGAAACGCGCATGTTTCCGGGTCGTGGGCGGGAGCCGGTCTCTCCCGGGGGTTTGTGTTTTTCCGGCAAAAGCGGTTTGCTTTCCGACGTACTGCAGTACTGCATATAACAGGGGACGGCGAAACGGCGGACGCCGCGACCCCCGGCCCTCACGTTATCGATGAAAGGAAATCCGGTGGCACAGAAGGTTCAGGTCCTTCTTGTCGATGACCTCGACGGCGGCGAGGCGGACGAGACCGTGACGTTCGCGCTGGACGGCAAGACGTACGAGATCGATCTCACGACTGCCAATGCGGACAAGCTCCGTGGCCTTCTCGAGCCTTACGTGAAGGGCGGCCGTCGTACCGGAGGCCGTACTTCGGGTGGGCGTGGAAAGGCGCGTGCCGCGTCCGGCGGCGGCAGCCAGGACACCGCGCAGATCCGTGCGTGGGCGAAGGAGAACGGTTACGAGGTCAACGACCGCGGCCGTGTGCCCGCGAGCATCCGCGAGGCCTACGAGAAGGCCAACGGCTGAGCTACGGACCGACGGACGGCCGGGCGTGTCCGCGCCGCAGCCGCAGGCGGTGGCAGTGCGTCGCCACCGTGTCCAGCACCCGCACCAGATCGGGGGCGCCCCCACCGCCCCCAAGGGCCGACAGCGTCGGCAGTGAGGCCTCGACCTCGTCCCCAGGCTCGGGGGGCCGCAGCCACACGGCGGCCCCCTGCACGGCACCGGAGCGGCCCCGGGGAAGCGGCCGCATCCCGCCCGGCTCCGGCAGCACCGGCCGGCCGGCGGAGCCTCGTACAGGCGTCATGAGCCCCTGCCCGGGTGGCAGGGGCGCCTCCATGTACGCGCCCGCGCCGAGCACCTCCAGGTCGAGCGGCAGCGCGCCCCACTCCAGCCAGTCCAGCACCCCCGGCACCTCCGGGGCGCTTCCCGCCGCCACCAGCAGCCGCATCCGGCCGCCCAGGGCCGAGACCGGGGACCCGGGGGCGAGATGGCGCAGCGCTGCCCGGCCCGCTTCGGCCGGGACGTCCAGCACGTCGAACCGCACCCCCAGGCGCAGGCGCGGCGCGGGGCCGGGCGGGGTGAGCAGCGCCGCCCAGCCGAGGACCGTCCCGTACCACCGGCGGAGCGGTGCGTGCGGATCGGGCGGCCGGCGGGGCGGGGGGATCGGGGCGGGTTCCGCGGCGACCGCGGGGCGGGGGCCGACCATGCACGGTGAAACAGCCGGACGACCTCGACGGTTACGGTGGGTGCCGTGACGGCTGCGGAGCGTCCGGCTCTGGGGGGCGCCCGGAGGTGTGAGGCGGCGCAAGGTTGTTCGCCCATAGCGGAGGGAACCGGGGGCCACGGCATGGAGTGTCAGTCCCAGCGGGTAAGACATCCCTAGTGGGAGGGGGCGACACGCAGGAGAGTGAGTCTTACGTTCGCCATCGGCGTAGTGATGGTGAGGGTAACCACCTGGCCTGCGGGAACATCGTCTCGCACCATCGGGTTGGAGCAGATGTCGGCGTCACGGGTCAGGAGGCCATCCACGGTGTCGGCAGTTGGAATGAGCGGTCCCCGCTTGCGGGACTAAGCTGCGGAAGGACAGGGAGGGGAAGTTCCCCCCACTGCCTGACCGCTCTGAGGAGCGATTAACGATGTTCGAGAGGTTCACCGACCGCGCGCGGCGGGTTGTCGTCCTGGCTCAGGAAGAAGCCCGGATGCTCAACCACAACTACATCGGCACCGAGCACATCCTCCTGGGCCTGATCCATGAGGGTGAGGGTGTCGCCGCCAAGGCCCTTGAGAGCCTCGGGATTTCGCTCGAGGCGGTCCGCCAGCAGGTGGAGGAGATCATCGGTCAGGGCCAGCAGGCCCCGTCCGGGCACATCCCCTTCACCCCCCGTGCCAAGAAGGTCCTGGAGCTGTCGCTCCGCGAGGCCCTTCAGCTGGGCCACAACTACATCGGCACGGAGCACATCCTGCTCGGCCTGATCCGTGAGGGCGAGGGCGTCGCCGCCCAGGTCCTGGTCAAGCTGGGCGCTGATCTGAACCGCGTGCGGCAGCAGGTGATCCAGCTGCTCTCCGGTTACCAGGGCAAGGAGACCGCCGCCGCCGGCGGGCCTGCCGAGGGCACCCCCTCGACGTCCCTGGTCCTCGACCAGTTCGGCCGGAACCTCACCCAGGCCGCTCGTGAGTCCAAGCTCGACCCGGTCATCGGGCGCGAGAAGGAGATCGAGCGGGTCATGCAGGTGCTGTCCCGCCGTACCAAGAACAACCCGGTCCTGATCGGTGAGCCCGGCGTCGGCAAGACCGCCGTCGTCGAGGGCCTCGCCCAGGCCATCGTCAAGGGCGAGGTGCCCGAGACCCTCAAGGACAAGCACCTCTACACCCTGGACCTCGGCGCGCTGGTCGCCGGCTCCCGCTACCGCGGTGACTTCGAGGAGCGCCTGAAGAAGGTCCTCAAGGAGATCCGCACCCGCGGCGACATCATCCTGTTCATCGACGAGCTCCACACGCTGGTCGGTGCGGGTGCCGCCGAGGGCGCCATCGACGCCGCTTCGATCCTGAAGCCGATGCTGGCCCGCGGTGAGCTGCAGACCATCGGTGCGACCACCCTGGACGAGTACCGCAAGCACCTGGAGAAGGACGCGGCCCTCGAGCGCCGCTTCCAGCCCATCCAGGTCGCGGAGCCGTCCCTGCCGCACACGATCGAGATCCTCAAGGGTCTGCGCGACCGGTACGAGGCCCACCACCGGGTCTCCATCACGGACGAGGCGCTGGTCCAGGCCGCCACCCTGGCCGACCGGTACATCTCGGACCGCTTCCTGCCGGACAAGGCGATCGACCTGATCGACGAGGCCGGTTCCCGGATGCGCATCCGCCGGATGACCGCGCCGCCGGACCTGCGCGAGTTCGACGAGAAGATCGCCGGTGTCCGCCGGGACAAGGAGTCCGCGATCGACTCGCAGGACTTCGAGAAGGCCGCCTCCCTGCGCGACAAGGAGAAGCAGCTCCTCGCCGCCAAGGCCAAGCGGGAGAAGGAGTGGAAGGCCGGCGACATGGACGTCGTCGCCGAGGTCGACGGCGAGCTGATCGCCGAGGTCCTCGCGACCGCCACCGGCATCCCGGTCTTCAAGCTGACCGAGGAGGAGTCCTCCCGCCTGCTGCGCATGGAGGACGAGCTCCACAAGCGGGTCATCGGCCAGGTCGACGCCGTCAAGGCGCTGTCGAAGGCGATCCGCCGTACGCGTGCCGGTCTGAAGGACCCGAAGCGTCCCGGTGGCTCGTTCATCTTCGCCGGCCCCTCCGGTGTCGGTAAGACCGAGCTGTCCAAGGCGCTCGCCGAGTTCCTCTTCGGCGACGAGGACGCGCTGATCTCCCTCGACATGTCGGAGTTCAGCGAGAAGCACACGGTCTCGCGGCTCTTCGGTTCGCCTCCCGGCTACGTGGGCTACGAAGAGGGCGGCCAGCTGACCGAGAAGGTCCGCCGCAAGCCGTTCTCCGTGGTCCTCTTCGACGAGGTCGAGAAGGCCCACCCGGACATCTTCAACTCGCTGTTGCAGATCCTGGAGGACGGTCGCCTGACCGACTCCCAGGGCCGGGTCGTGGACTTCAAGAACACGGTCATCATCATGACGACCAACCTCGGCACCCGGGACATCTCCAAGGGCTTCAACCTGGGCTTCGCGGCCTCGGGCGACACGAAGACCAACTACGAGCGCATGAAGAACAAGGTGTCGGACGAGCTCAAGCAGCACTTCCGCCCCGAGTTCCTCAACCGCGTCGACGACGTGGTCGTCTTCCCGCAGCTCACGCAGGAGGACATCCTGCGGATCGTCGACCTGATGATCGGCAAGGTGGACGAGCGCCTGAAGGACCGGGACATGGGCATCGAGCTCTCCCAGTCCGCCAAGGAGCTGCTGTCCAAGAAGGGTTACGACCCCGTGCTGGGCGCCCGGCCGCTGCGCCGGACCATCCAGCGCGAGATCGAGGACTCCCTGTCGGAGAAGATCCTCTTCGGCGAGCTGCGCCCCGGCCACATCGTGGTCGTGGACACCGAGGGCGAGGGTGAGAGCAAGACCTTCACCTTCCGCGGCGAGGAGAAGTCGGCCCTGCCGGACGTCCCGCCGATCGAGCAGGCCGCCGGTGGGACGGGCCCGAACCTGAGCAAGGAGGCGTAAGCCTCACGACCCACCCGAAGGGGCCGGTGCCGACCAGCACCGGCCCCTTCGGCGTGCCCGGGCGGCTTCCTACGACAGCTGTCCGTCGTAGTCGGGGAGCTTGTACGTCTTCTCGGCGTGGCCGCCCGAGAGGTCGGTGGCGCTGTTGCCGATGTTCGCGATGATCGTGTAGCCGCGCTTCTCGATGTCGACGCGCTGGGCCGTCTTGTAGTCGGCGACGTTCTTGAACAGGTCGAGGAACCCGCGCACATACAGGCCCGAGACCTCGTAGCCGACGTGCTCGAGGTTGAAGTCGGTGACCCCGGCGATGATGCCCGGGCGGGCCGTCACGAAGAACAGGGCGACACCGTGGTCCTGGGCGTACCGGGCGACCCGCAGGGCGGGTCCGTTGGCCGGCTGCGGGAAGCTGAAGCCGAAGTCCGTCTCCAGGGTCGTGTTGTCGATGTCGAACACGATCGCCTGCCGCTCACCGGGCCGGGCGGCGGCGATCCGCTGCTTCAGCTCCGGCAGGGCCCGGTCCATCACCGCTTGGCAGTCCCGTTGCCAGGTGGCGTAGTCGACGTCCGCGGCGGCCGTCACGGCGGTCGTGGCGGCCGCGGACGTCGTCGCGGGCGCCGCCGCTTCGGCGGGTACCGCGAGGGCCACGAGGGCGGCGGCGGAGGTGGTTCCGACCGCGATACGGCGCGCCCAGGGGCGAAGCGTCATGTGGGGGGTCCTCTCACGTCATGTGCGCTGACTTGTCGCGTGCATGGTCGTGGAACGTAGTGACGCGCGGGAATCCCGCGGGTTACCGGACGGTAGCCGACAGAGAGGCGTGGCTCACATAGGCGGGCGCGAATTTGTTACCGAAAGGCCCGTGCATTCACGTAGCGCAGGTCACATTCCGGGGTTCCGGAGAGGGCGGGGCCGGTGACATGGGGCACAGGAGCTACGTCACTTACTAACGGAAATAGTGAACACCCCGGCGGGACAAAACGGGCATTACACCCCTCGCGAGTCCATGCCGCAAGCCTTGTGACCTGGTTCGTCCGTATTGAGAACTCTGCCAAGATTCATTGATTTTTACGCTGGAGTACTAGAGTCCGTCGTAGATAAGGGGTTTTGTTCCAGGGTGGGAGTGGGGTTACCAAGGGATGGCGCCATCCGGTGCGGCTCACGCGCCGAATGGCCTTTCCTGTCGTCTTCCCCATGAGGTTTCGAATGTCCCCGCGCTTTTCTCTCCGTTCGCCCCGTACGTCCGCGTTCCGCACCCGTGCAGCTGTGCTGGCCGCCGGCCTGGGGGCCTCGGTCGTGCTGGGCGCCGGAGGCGCGGTCGCTGCCGAGATGAACTCGGGCACCGGTGCCACCGCCGCCGTCACGGCGCAGAGCGCCGCCGCCAAGAAGGCCATGGCCTGGGTGGCCCCGGTGAAGAAGTACACGAAGTCCGCCTCGTTCATGCAGAACGGCGCCCGCTGGGCCCACAAGCACAGCGGCCAGGACTTCGCGGTGCCCAGCGGCACCCAGGTCGTGGCCGCGCACGGCGGCACCGTCGTGAAGGCCGGCGGCAACGGCGCCGGTGACGGTCCGGCGTACGGCAACGCCATCGTGATCAAGCACGGCAACGGCACGTACTCCCAGTACGCCCACCTGTCGCGCATCGAGGTGCGGATCGGCCAGGTCGTCAAGACCGGCCAGGAGATAGCCAAGTCCGGCAACACCGGTAACTCCAGCGGTCCCCACCTGCACTTCGAGATCCGCAAGACCCCCAACTACGGCTCCGCGATCGACCCGATGTCCTTCCTGCGGGCCAAGGGTGTGAAGGTCTGACCTACCGGGACGTCCGGGCGCCCTGATGCGCCTGGGTGACCAGATCGATGGCGACCTCGAGGACGGCTTCCCGCTTGTCCTCGGGGTCGCCTTCGAGGTCTCTGAGTACGAACATCCCGGCGTGCAGCGTGAACAGCGCGCTGACGCAGCGCACCTGGTCGACCAGCTCGGAGTCCGGATCGATGATGATGGCCCGCATGCCGAGCATGCGGGACTTGAACATCTCGCCGATGCTCAGCTCGCGGACCGTCGCCTGGTTCTCCTGCATGAAGCGGAAGAGCGGGGCCGCGTCGGTCAGGGTCTGGCTGTAGCGGCGGACGATCTCCTGCTTCGTGTCCAGGGTGTGCGGCTGCCGCCGGCCCCACTCGATGAGCTCCTCGATCGGCTTCGTCAGATCCTCGAAGAGGCTGACGATGATCTCTTCCTTGGTCTTGAAGTGGTAGTAGAGCGCGGCCTTGGTGACGTCCAGACGCTCGGCGATCTCCCGCAGCGAGGTCTTCTCGTATCCCTGCTCGGCGAAGAGCTCCAGGGCCACGTCCTGGATGCGCTGGCGGGTGTTCCCGCGGCGCCGCTGTTTGGTGCCGTCCATGGTGCCACCCATCCTCGTACTCCTCGGCCCTCAGGAAAACTTACTTGACGCCCGGCTAGTTCACTGTCTAATTTCCTCCCTGAGTGTAGACAACTAGCCGGGCGGCAAGTAAGTACCTGGGGGAGTGGGGATCATGGCCGAGACACTGACGGTGGACACCGGACCGGCGGGTCAGGAGGACCAGGCCGGCAAACAGCCGAGGAGCGTGCGCGTCGTCCTCCTCGCATTGATGGTCACGATGATGCTGGCCATGCTCGACAACATGATCATCGGTACCGCGATGCCGACGATCGTGGGCGAGCTCGGCGGTCTGGAACATCTGTCGTGGGTCGTGACGGCGTACACGCTGGCCACCGCCGCCTCCACCCCGCTGTGGGGCAAGCTCGGCGACATGTACGGGCGCAAGGGCGTCTTCATGGCGTCGATCGTGCTGTTCCTCGTCGGCTCCGCCCTCAGCGGCATGGCCCAGGACATGGGCCAGCTCATCGGCTTCCGGGCCGTGCAGGGCCTCGGCGCCGGCGGTCTGATGGTCGGGGTCATGGCGATCATCGGCGACCTGATCCCGCCGCGGGAGCGCGGCAAGTACCAGGGCATGATGGCCGGCGTCATGGCGCTGGCGATGATCGGCGGCCCGCTCGTCGGCGGCACCATCACCGACCACTGGGGCTGGCGCTGGGCCTTCTACATCAACCTGCCCCTCGGCGTCGTGGCGCTCGCCGCGATCAGCGTCGTGCTCCACCTGCCGAGGAAGCGGGCGCAGGCGCGCATCGACTACCTGGGCGCGGGGCTGCTGACCGTGGGCATCACCGCGATCGTGCTGGTGACCACGTGGGGCGGCACCGAGTACGCCTGGACCTCCGCGATGATCATGGAGCTCGTCGCGATCGGCGTCGTCGCGCTCGTCGGGTTCGTGTTCTGGCAGACCAAGGCCGCCGAGCCGGTCGTGCCGCTGCACATCTTCCGCAGCCGGAACTTCACCCTGATGTCCGTGATCGGCTTCATCACCGGCTTCGTGATGTTCGGCGCCACGCTGTTCCTGCCGCTGTACCAGCAGTCCGTGCAGGGCGCCTCGGCCACCAACTCCGGTCTGCTGCTGCTCCCGATGCTCGGGGCGATGCTCGTCACCTCGATGGTCGCCGGCCGGGTGACCACGAACACCGGGCGCTACAAGCTCTTCCCGGTCGTCGGCAGCGCGCTGATGGTCGTCGGCCTCTACCTGCTGTCGACCATGGACACCGGGACCAGCCGGTTCACGTCCGGCGTGTTCATGGCGGTCGTCGGCTTCGGCATGGGCTGTCTGATGCAGATCACCATGCTCGTCGCGCAGAACAGCGTCGAGATGAAGGACATGGGCGTCGCCTCCTCCTCCACCACGCTCTTCCGTACGCTCGGCTCCTCCTTCGGCGTCGCGATCATGGGCGCGCTGTTCAACAACCGGGTGCAGGACGTCATGTCCGAGCGGGCCGGTGCCCTGGGCACGAAGATCACCGAGCAGTCGGCGCAGCTGGACGCGGCCAGCCTCGCGAAGCTCCCGGAGGCGGCCCGTGAGGCGTACCAGCACGCGGTGTCGTCCGGGACGCACTCCGCGTTCCTGCTGGGCGCCGTGGTCGCCGTGCTGTCGCTGGTGACGGCCGTGTTCGTGAAGGAGGTCCCGCTCAAGGGGACCGGGCCCGAGGCGGGGCCCACGAAGTAGGCACCCCGCCGGACCACGCGAGGGCCCCCGTACGGACGCCGTACGGGGGCCCTCGCGCGTGGCCTCAGGGGAGCAGGGGATAGCTGCCCGTGCTCGTCGGCGCGTGCTCCGGCAGCCACAGGACCGCCACCGCGCCCTCGGCCGGCACGTGGTCCGGGGAGCCCGCCGGGCGGACGTTGCGGAACGTCAGCCGGGCGCCCAGCACCCTGGCCTGGCCCGCCGCGATCGTCAGACCCAGACCGTGGCCGTGCCCGGCGCGGTCGCTGCTGCCCGTGCGGAAACGGCTGGGGCCGTCGGCGAGCAGGTGGTCGGGGAAACCGGGGCCGTGGTCGCGCACCCGGACGACCCGGCCCTCCACGGTGACCTCGACGGGCGGCCTGCCGTGTCGCGCGGCGTTCGCCAGCAGGTTGAACAGCACGCGTTCCAGCCGCCGCGGGTCCGTCGTGACCTCCGACTCGTGCACGACCCGCACCTCGATCGCGGGGTCCTTCACCGCGACCCGGCGGACGACGAACTCGCCCAGCAGGATGTCCTGCAGCTCGGCCCGCTCCGAGGCGCTGTCCAGCCGCGCCACCTCCAGGACGTCCTCGACCAGCGTGCGCATGGCCTTCGCCCGGTCCAGGACCAGCTCCGTCGGCCGCCCGGGCGGCAGCAGCTCGGCCGCCGTCAGCAGCCCGGTCACCGGCGTGCGCAGTTCGTGCGCGATGTCGGCGGTGACCCGGCGCTCCGCCTCCAGCCGCTGCTGGAGCGCGTCCGCCATGGCGTCCACCGCACTCGCGAGATCGTCGGTCTCGTCCCGTACGACACCCCCGATGGCGTCCCGCACCCGGACGTCCGGCTCGCCGCTCGCGACCCGGTTGGCCGCGGCCGCCGCCTTGCGCAGCCGGCGTGACAGCTGCCCGCCGATGAGCACCCCGAGCGCGCTCCCGCCGAGCACCACCGCGATACAGCCGATGATCATGGCCTGGTCGAGCCGGTTGAGGATCTGCTCGCTGCGGTCGGTCCAGCCGGTCCGCAGCGACAGCACATGCCCGTTGCTCAGCGGGACGGCCGCCCAGATGTCGGGCGCGCCACCGGCGGTCTCCGTGACGTAGGTCGCCCGCCGGCCCTCCTCGACCTTGTCGCGCAGCGCGGCGGGCAGCTCGGGATCGTCGATCGTGGCGTTGGGGAAGTTCGGCCGCTTCGACTGCTCGAAGCTGCGCTGGGCGATCTGCACCCGCTCGTCCGCGACGTCACGCGCGCTGTCCAGCATCGAGACCCGGGCCTGGTTGTGCACGACCAGGCTGAGCACGACCGCGACGAGCGCGCCGACCAGCGCGATCGCCGCGCTCAGCTTCCAGCGCAGGCCCGTGCGGATCGCCACCCGGCCCCGCAGACCGGCGAAGCGCCCCCGCGTACGACCCCTCATGAGCGCACCCCCAGGCCGGTCCAGGTCCATGGCACCGCCGGCGCCCGGGCCCCCGCCCGTGGCCGGCTCGGTGAGCCCGGCGCTCCCCGCGCCCGGCGCGGCCGTACGTCCGAACAACCCCCGCATGCCGCCCCGCTCAGGCCTTCAACTTGTAGCCGAAGCCACGGACCGTCTCGACCCGGTCCTGGCCGATCTTCTGGCGCAGCCGCTGCACATGGACGTCCACGACCCGGGTGTCGCCGCCCCAGCCGTAGTCCCACACGCGCTCCAGCAGCTTGTCGCGGGACAGCACGGTCCCGGGGGCGGAGGAGAACTCCAGCAGCAGCCGCATCTCGGTCGGCGTGAGCGCCACCGGCTCCCCGGCCCGGCGCACCTCCATGCCCTCGGTGTCGACCTCCAGGTCCCCGAAGGTCAGCAGCCCGCCGGCGGCCCCGTCCCCGCCGTCCTCCCCCCGGTCGTGGCCGCTCGCGTGCCCGAAGCGGCGCAGCACCGCCCGGATGCGCGCGACCAGGACGGCACCGTCGAAGGGCTTGGTGACGTAGTCGTCGGCGCCCGCCTCCAGGCCCAGCACCACGTCGATGGAGTCCGCGCGGGCCGACAGCATGATCACCGGAACGGTCGACTCGTCCCGGATACGGCGGCACAGGCTCACGCCGTCCAGGCCCGGGACCATGACGTCCAGGAGCGCGATGTCGGGCCGGTCGGCCCGGAACGCCTCCAGCCCCGACAGCCCGTCGGGCATGGCCGTGACCGCGAAGCCGTCCCGTTCCAGGGCGAGCTGGGTGGCCTCACGGATGACGTCGTCGTCCTCGACGAACAGGACGTGGGTCTGCTCTGCCATCCAGGTGCTCTCAGTCCTCGTGTGCGGTCAGGGGTGCGTCGGACGTGCTCACTTCACAGACGCGTGGACCCGGCGAAGCGTTCACCGCCGTGGGCGGCGCCACTCAGCCGGCCGGCGCGGGCGTGTCCTGGCCGTCGTCCAGGGTGCCGTAGTCGGTGTGCGTGCTGTACTCCCGCACGAACCGGCCGGCCGTCCACCGGTACGACACGACGTTCTCGCTCGACGGGTTCGACAGCGCGTCGTCCTTGGCGTACACCTGCTCGGTCACCACCAGGTAGCCCCGGTCGATCTCGGCGTAGACGGGAGGCTCCTCGGCCTTGAAGACGTTGCGGTACGCGCCGCCGCGCTCCCGGTACACGTACGAGGCGACCCCGACCGCGTCCCCGCAGGACAGGACGTTGACCACGATGTCGTCGGACGGCCCTCCGGTGAGTTCACCGTACGACACGTCCACCGGGTACTCGTCGGACACACACGGCTTCAGCTCCCGCTTGACCTGCCCGGAGACCTCGGGGTCCGCCTTGACCAGCCGGACGGCCGTGCGCCGGTCCGGGACCGGTGTGGGGGTGGCGGAGGCGAGCTCCGGTGAGGTGCGGGCCGAACTGCCCACGGTCTCCGCGTGCGCCGGGCCCTCGTCCCGGGCGCCGGTGCCGCCGGTGGCGCAGGCGGAGGCGAAAAGGGCGAGGGCGACGACCACGGCCACCGCCGTGAACGCCGCCTGAAGGTTCCCCCGGACCGCCGGTTCGCCGTCCTCGGCGTCTGGCTCGGTGCCGGGACCGCCGTCGTCCGAGCGCCCGGTGCCGCCCGTCGTCGTGCCTAGGCCGCGCAACGCTCCCGCTCCTCACGCTCCAGCGCGCGTGCGTCCAGATCGCGGTTCTCCAGCTCCTCGCGGAGCCGGGCGAGCGCCCGGTGCAGCGTGCTCTTGACCGTTCCCGCCGACATGCCGAGGGCGGCGGCCGTCTCCTCCGTGGACATCTGCTCCCAGTGTCGCAGGACCACGACACTGCGTTGCTTGGGAGCGAGAACCTTCATGATGTCCATCAGCAGGGCGCGGTCCGCGTGCTGCTCGGTGGCGTCGTCGACCGAGGCGTCGGGCAGCTGTTCGGTGGGGACCTCCTCCAGCTTGCGCGCACGCCACCACTCGGTACGGGTGTTGATCATCACGCGGCGCAGGTAGGCGTCGGCGAGGCGCTTGTCCGCGATGCCGTCCCAGCGGTGGTACGTGCGCACCAGCGCGGTCTGCAGCAGGTCCTGGGCGTCGACCGGGTCCGGGACCAGCCGGCGTGCGCTGCGCAGCAGCGCGTCCTGCCGCGTACGGACGTACTCCTCGAACTCGAGCACCTCTCCCTGCGCCATGCTGACCGCCTCCTGATTCCCCGTCACCGGCGGCCTGTTCGCCGTCGGTCTTCCTGCCTGTGCTTCGTGGTCGTCCCCGTCCGCCGGGTACGGGAAAGAAGCTACGGAGGCGTTGTCACGGGGCTGTCCGAGGCAGCCTGCGGGGAACGCTCGGCTGTCCGTCGGTTGTGTAACGGAAGCAGGAAACGGGCGAAACGACCGGGATGGTTGGACATCTTATGTGGCGATATGCCCGAGTGTGGACTGAGAAACGGCTGTGAAGTACGGGGCACGGGGGCCCGGTTCCTGTGACAGGGACCGGGCCTCCCGCCGGCCGTCAGCTCGCCGGCAGCCGGTACATCCCGTCCGGCAGCGGCTCCACCAGACCGTCCGCGACCAGACCGTCCAAGGCGCGGGCCCGCTGCACCGGTTCGTGCCACACCCGGTCGAGCGCGGCCTGCGGGACGGGCGCGTGCGCGTCCCGCAGCACGGCGAGCAGCTTGCCGCGCACCTGCCGGTCGGTCCCGGCGTACGTCTGACCCCGGCGCGGCGGACCCTCGTGCTCCGGCTTGCCCGCCAGCTGCCACGCGCACTGCGCGGCGATCGGGCAGCGGTGGCACGCCTCGTTCTTCGCCGTGCACACCAGCGCGCCGAGCTCCATCGACGCGGCCGCCCACCGCGAGGCGGTGCGCTCGTCCTCGGGGAGCAGCGCGCGGGCGAGTTTGCGCTCCGCGGCGGTCGTGGCGTTCGGCGGGTACTGCACGCCGGTCACGGCGCGGGCGATCACCCGGCGGACGTTGGTGTCCAGGACGGCGTGCCGCTGCCCGTAGGCGAAGGACGCGACCGCCGCCGCCGTGTACTCCCCGATGCCGGGCAGCGCCAGGAGCTGGGCGTGGTCGGTCGGTACGTCGCCGCCGTGCCGTTCCGCTATGGCGACGGCGGCACCGTGCAGCCGCAGCGCGCGGCGCGGGTAGCCGAGGCGGCCCCAGGCGCGGACCGCCTCGCCGGGAGTGTCCTTGGCGAGGTCGGCGGGGCGGGGCCAGCGGGCCAGCCACTGCTCGTAGACGGGCAGGACGCGGCTGACCGGTGTCTGCTGGAGCATGAACTCACTGACCATCACGCCCCAGGGGCCGGCGTCGGGGCGCCGCCAGGGGAGGTCGCGTGCGTTCTCCTCGAACCAGTCGATGACGGCGCCGTGCAGCGGCTGACCCTGGGGGCCGTCGGAACGGGGCGCGGCGGAGTGGCTGTGCGGGGGTTTCGTGGGCGCAGTCATGGCCTTCCGATCCTGCCATGCCGGGGGCGGCGGGAAGGGGAGGCGGCGGTCTCGGTGCGTTTCCCGCCGGTCGCGGGCTGTGCCGCGGCCCGTGCCCCGGGCCGTGAAGTGCCGCTCGGGTCCGACCAGTTCGACCGCGCAGGGCCGCCGCGGGGGGTCTCCGGGATGATGATCCGGAAAAGTTGTCGCCTCGGCGGCGGGTGACGCCAGGTCGGGCACCGATCTCTCGTACAGTTTGAGCCGTGGGATCTCTGCGCAATCCGGTCGGGCCGCTTCCCTCCTCCATCTACTGGCGACGGAGGGCCGTCATGCTGTCCGTGCTCGCCCTGTTGGCCCTCCTGGTCACCTGGGTGGTCACCTCGGGCGGTGGCGGCGGCAAGAACGGCGCCGACGGATCCGACGGCAAGAACCCCTCGCCCTCGACGATCACTCCGGGTCCGTCGGGCTCGGGTCCCGCCATCAGCCAGGCGCCGGGCGGACGCGACGAGTCGACCGGCGGCGGGGACTCCGGCGGATCGGGTTCGGACGACGGCTCCGGGTCGGGCTCCGGCGGCGGCGAGGGCGGGAGTTCCGGCGGTGAGGCCGGCTCCGGCGGCGGTTCCGCGGTCGGCGGCCCGGGCACCGCGGTCGGCGCGGGCGACACGGTCGCCGAGGGGTCCTCGCTGCCCAACTGCGTGGCCGGACAGGTGAAGTTGACGCTGCGCAGCCTGCGCAACTCCTACGCCCCCGGCCGGCAGCCCACGTTGCGGCTGACGGCGGCGAACTCCTCCGGCTACGACTGCAAGATCGATCTGGGCCCGAAGAACGCCGTGACGACCATCACGCAGGCCGGAGCCGACGACGACATCTGGTCCTCCGCCGACTGCCCCAAGGGCGCCGGCAACCTGCAGTTCCGGGTGCCCGCCGGGGCGAGCATCACGTACACCGTGAAGTGGGACCGCAAGGCGAGCGCGCCGCAGTGCGCGACCCCGAAGGCCGGCGCGGCCAAGGCCGGGACCTACCTGGTGGAGACGAAGACGCCGGGCTTCGGCACGGTGCAGACGTCCTTCGTGCTGGACAAGGACTAGAGGGATTCCTGCCGATCGTGCCGGGCTCCCGGCGTGAGCGACACGACACTCGACGCGACACCCCTGGCGGCCGACCGCAAGGTCTGGTCGGGTCCTAGACGTACCGCTCCAGGATCGAGCTCTCCGCCAGGCGCGACAGGCCCTCGCGGACGCTGCGGGCGCGGGCCTCACCGACACCGTCCACGGTCTGGAGGTCGTCGACGCTGGCGGCCAGCAGCTTCTGCAGGCCGCCGAAGTGCTCCACCAGCCGGTCGATGATGGCGCCCGGCAGCCGCGGCACCTTGGCCAGCAGCCGGAAGCCGCGCGGCGAGACCGCCGAGTCCAGCGCCTCCGGGGAGCCGGTGTACCCCAACGCCTTGGCCACCGTGGGCATTTCGAGGAGCTCGGCGTGGGACAGGGCGTCCAGTTCGTAGAGCGCCTCGTCGACCGTGCGGGAGCGCTTGGCGGTGGGCTCGGGGACGTAGTCGCGCACCACGAGCTCCCGCTCGGGCTCCACACCGGCGATCAACTCGTCCAGCTGGAGCGCCAGGAGCCGGCCGTCGGTGCCCAGCTCCACCACGTACTCGGCGATCTCCGTCGCGATGCGCCGGACCATCTCCAGGCGCTGGGCGACCGCCGAGACGTCCCGGACCGTCACCAGGTCCTCGATCTCCAGCGCCGACAGCGTGCCCGCGACCTCGTCCAGGCGGAGCTTGTAGCGCTCCAGGGTCGCCAGCGCCTGGTTGGCGCGGGACAAGATCGCCGCCGAGTCCTCCAGGACGCGGCGCTGACCGTCCACGTACAGCGCGACCAGCCGCATCGACTGGGAGACCGAGACGACGGGGAAGCCGACCTGCTTGCTGACCCGGTCCGCCGTGCGGTGCCGGGTGCCCGTCTCCTCCGTGGGGATCGTCGGGTCCGGGACCAGCTGGACGCCGGCCCGCAGGATCTTCGACAGGTCGGACGAGAGCACGATGCCGCCGTCGAGCTTGCACAGCTCACGCAGACGCGTCGCCGTGAACTCGACATCCAGGACGAATCCACCCGTGCACATCGCCTCGACGGTCTTGTCGGAGCCGAGGACGATGAGTCCGCCCGTGTTGCCGCGGAGGATCCGCTCCAAGCCGTCGCGAAGCGCCGTGCCCGGTGCCACGGCGCTCAGTGAGGCGCGCATCAGGCCATCGGCACCGGAGCTCCCACCGGCCTTTCCGGGAGCTGCTGCCCGGTCGTTGGCTGCCACTGCACTCCTCCGGTCGCAGGTTCCAAGGCGCTCCCGTTTCGCACACTCGGTTCGTACGGACGGGCGAGACCTGGGCAAAGTCTACCGGCGGTCCTCGTCGTCCCGTGGGGCCTCTCGCCGACGCGAGCGCGGAAGGACCCTGAGGGCGTCCCCCATGTCGGCCACTTCCAGCACCTTCATGCCCGACGGGACTTTCCCGGGGTCGCCCGGCACGAGGGCGTGCGTGAAGCCCAGACGGTGCGCCTCGGCCAGCCTGCGCTGCACGCCCGTGACCCGTCTGACCTCGCCCGCGAGGCCCACCTCGCCGATCGCGACGAGATTCTTGGGGAGAGGTGTGTCACTCGCGGCGGAGGCCAGCGCGAGGGCCACCGCGAGATCGGCCGCGGGCTCGGAGAGCTTCACTCCGCCCACCGTCGCGGTGTAGATGTCCCGCTTGCCGAGCGCGCTGATCCGGCCGCGCTGCTCCAGCACGGCGAGCATCATCGACACCCGAGAGGTCTCCAGCCCGGACGTCGTACGCCGGGGCGAGGGGATCTGGGAGTCGACGGTGAGCGCCTGGACCTCGGCGACCAGGGGGCGGCGGCCCTCCAGGGTGACCGTCAGGCAGGTGCCCGGTACCGGCTCGTCACGGCGGGTCAGGAAGAGGCCGCTCGGGTCGGTCAGGCCCGTGATGCCGTCGTCGTGCAGCTCGAAGCAGCCGACCTCGTCGGTCGCCCCGTAGCGGTTCTTGACGCCTCGGACGAGCCGCAGACGCGCGTGCCGGTCGCCCTCGAAGTGCAGCACCACGTCGACCAGGTGCTCCAGGAGGCGGGGCCCGGCGATGGCGCCGTCCTTGGTGACGTGTCCCACGAGCAGCGTCGACATGCCGCGCTCCTTGGAGGCGCGGATCAGGGCCCCGGCCACCTCGCGGACCTGGGCCATGCCGCCGGGGGCGCCGTCGATCTCCGGGGAGGCCACCGTCTGCACGGAGTCGAGGATGAGCAGGGAGGGCTTCACCGCGTCCAAGTGGCCGAGCACGGCCGCCAGATCGGTCTCGGCCGCGAGGTACAGGTGCTCGTCGAGGGCGCCGATGCGGTCGGCGCGCAGCCGCACCTGGCTCGCGGACTCCTCGCCGGTGACATAGAGGGTGCGGTGCTCGTCGCTCGCGGACTTGGCGGCGACGTCCAGCAGCAGCGTGGACTTGCCGACGCCGGGCTCGCCCGCGAGGAGGACGACCGCGCCGGGCACCAGGCCGCCGCCGAGCACCCGGTCCAGCTCGGGCACGCCGGTGCTGCGGGCGGTCGCCGTGCGGCCGTCGACCTGGCCGATCGGCAGGGCGGAGCTGGTGACCCGGCCGGGGGCCGTGGTGCGGACCGCGGGCGCGCCGTACTCCTCGACCGTCCCCCACGCCTGGCACTCGGGGCAGCGGCCGAGCCACTTGGCCGTCTGCCAGCCGCACTCGGTGCAGCGGTAGGACGGGCGGTCCTTGGTGGACTTGGTACGGGCAGCCATGCGAAGAACCGTAGCCGAGGCCACTGACAACGCCCCGCCCGCCGGACGGCTCGGCATGCACAGGACATGGAATCCCGGGCTCCTGTACCCCATTGAGGGATCGTTTCACCCGTATGGATTAAAAGTGCTCAAGCAGGGAGAAGGCGCCGGCGCCGGCCGCCTACGGTCCCCCAATGATGAGCAGCAGTCCGGAGACCCCGACCCGCACCACCGGCGCGCACAGGGCGCATCGTGAGGCGCGTGATCGTGCGGCGGCGCGAACGGTGGCGCAGCACCCGTCCGCGCGCTACGAGCCGTATCTGGACGGGTTGTTCACCTACTGCCTGTCCGTGCTGTGCGACCACGACGCCGCGACCGCCGCCCTCGCCGACGTCCTCGCGCTCGCCGACCGCCGCGGCCGGCGGATGCCGGCCGGCGCCGCCGACCGCCGGCCCTGGCTGTACGCGGTGGCCCGCTGGGCGTGCCTGCGCAAGCTGGCCGAGGCCAAGCAGAAACGTCAGGGCAGCCACGCGGCGGGTCGGCACGGCACCCACCGGCAGACCGGGCCCGAGCCGGGCCCGTCCGTCCCCGAGGACGTCCAGGAGCAGCGGAGCCGCGAACTCGCCCTGCTGGCCTGGCCGGAAGCCGCCGGCACCACCCCGGAGCAGCGCGAGGCCCTGGAACTCGCCGTGCGCCACCACCTCGCCGCCCACGAGGTCGCCGCCGTCCTCGGCCTCGGTCTCGCCGCCGCCCGAGAACTGCTCGCCTCCGCCGCCTGCGAGGTGGAACGCACCCGCGCGGCCCTCGCCGTCGTCGAGACCGGCACCTGCCCGGGCGTCGCCCGGCTCACCGGCGACCGCCAGCTCGTCCTCGGCACCGCCCTGCGCCGCGAACTCGTCCGGCACGTCGACGACTGTCCGCGCTGCCGCCGCACCGCCGAGCGCGCCGTCCCCGGCCGGTGGCCCGGCGCCGCCGTCACCCCCGCGGAACTGCCCGTCCTGCCCGCTCCGCGCGCGGCCCTGCACATGGCGCTCGCGCACTCCCCGCGCGCGCGGAGCGCCGTGACGCCCCGCTTCGACCGGCGCGGCTTCCCGATGGACCCGAAGGACCGCGCCGCCCGCCGGGACCGGCTGCGCTCGCGTGCCGTCACCACGACCGTCGTCGCGACGGTCGTCGCCGCCCCGGTCATCGCCCTGTGGGCCGCCTACCGGGGCACCACGACCGGCGAGTCCGTCGACGGCCACTCGGCCACCGCCGGCGAGGCGCAGGGCCCGGGCGCCCTCGACGGACAGGGCGCGGACGGCGGCTACGAGAACGCCGGCAACGCCAGCCCTCGCCGGGACGACCACTTCGCCGCCGGCGACGACGATCCGGACGTCTCCGTGGAGGTCGTCAGCGTCGGCGGCACGGGCGGCAAGGGGGCCGCCCGGCTGGAGGTGTCGGCGGCCACCAGCGGCGACACCACGCTGGTCACGCTCCGGGCGACGGGCCGCGCGCCGGTGCGCTGGTCCGCGAGCACCTCCGCGTCCTGGCTCTACCTCAGCCGGTCGTCGGGCACGCTCGCCCCCGGCGAGTCGTCGACGGTCAGGGTGTACGTCGACCACCTGCGCGAGCCGTCCGGGTTCTGGAGCGCGCGCCTGGCGATCTCGCCCGCGGGGACCCTCGTCACCATCCAGGGCTACGGCCCCGAGCCGACCCCCTCCCACCCCGGCCGCCCGACCGACCCGGGGACGCCCACCGATCCGCCGCCCTCGTCGTCCGGTCCCGATCCGACGCCGACCACCCCGGCACCGACCGATCCGACGCCCACCGACCCCGGCACCGGCGAGCCGCCTCCCTCGACGGACCCGTCCTCACCCGGCCCGACGGGCCCCTCCGGCCCGACGGACCCCTCCGGCTCGGCGGACTCCACTCCGCCGGCCGACGGGAGCGGCGAGCCGAGCCCGTCGGACTCGTAGGGCGCCGCCGCCGTGGCGCGGCGGCCCGCGGCTAGCCGGCCGGGTCCGCCGGGTGCGGCGCCACCAGCGGGAGCTGCGAGGCCAGCCGCTCCTCGCACAGCTCGACCAGGCGGTCGTAGGCGGCCTTGCCCATCAGCTCGATCAGCTCGGGCCGATAGGACACGTAGACCGGCTCGCCCGCGCCGTGCGCCGAGGTCGCCGAGGTGCACCACCAGTGCAGGTCGTGGCCGCCGGGGCCCCAGCCGCGGCGGTCGTACTCACCGATCGAGATCTGCAGCACGCGCGTGTCGTCGGGCCGGTCGATCCAGTCGTAGGTGCGCCGGACCGGCAGCTGCCAGCAGACGTCCGGCTTGGTCTCCAGCGGCTCGCGGCCCTCCCGCAGGGCGAGGATGTGCAGCGAGCAGCCCGCGCCGCCGGCGAAGCCGGGGCGGTTCTGGAAGATGCACGAACCGTTGAAGGGACGCGTCTGGCGGTCGCCGTCCTCGTCCTCGGACACCCAGCCGTTCCGGGTGCCCTCGTCATGGTGCTGCCAGATGTCCGGAGTGAGTCGCGCCACATGCCCCGCGACCCGCTTCTCGTCGTCCTCGTCGGAGAAGTGGGCGCCCAGCGTGCAGCACCCGTCGTCCGCGCGGCCCGCCTGGATGCCCTGGCAGCCGCTGCCGAAGATGCAGTTCCAGCGAGAGGTCAGCCATGTCAGATCGCAGCGGAACACCTGCTCGTCGTCCGCCGGATCAGGGAACTCCACCCATGCGCGCGCGAAGTCGAGCCCCTTCTCGTCCGCTTCCGGGGCCTTCCTGGGAGGCCTCGCCACCGCGGCTGCCTTCGCCTGCGAAGAAACCCCGGCTGATTTGGCCGTCTTGTCGTCCTTCGCCTTTTTCGTCTTTGGCACGGGTCCAGGGTACGGCGTGCGCACCCGCGGCTTCGAGGACGGAGCGGCGCCCGGCTGGCAGTAGCGTGCCGTACATGAGACTCGGTGTCCTCGATGTGGGTTCCAACACGGTGCATCTGCTGGTGGTGGACGCGCATCCCGGCGCGTGCCCGCTGCCCGCGCACTCGTACAAGGAAGAACTGCGCCTGGCCCAGCTCCTCGACGACAAGGGCGCCATCGGCACCGACGGCGTCGACCGCCTGGTGGGCGTGATCCGCGACGCGCTCCAGGCCGCCGAGGACAAGGGGGTCGAGGAGGTCCTGCCCTTCGCCACCTCGGCCGTGCGCGAGGCCGTCAACGCCGACGAGGTCCTCGCGCGCGTGAGGGCCGAGACCGGCGTCGAGCTCCAGGTCCTCGCCGGGGAGGAGGAGGCCCGGCTGACCTTCCTGGCCGTCCGCCGCTGGTTCGGCTGGTCGGCCGGGAAACTGCTCGTGCTGGACATCGGCGGCGGCTCCCTGGAGATCGCGTACGGCATCGACGAGGAACCGGACGCCGCGGTGTCCCTGCCCCTGGGCGCGGGCCGCCTCACCGCGGGCTGGCTGCCGGGCGACCCGCCGGACCCGGAGGACATACGCGCGCTGCGGCGCCACGCACGGGCCGAGATCGCCCGTACGGTCGGCGAGTTCAGCCGGTTCGGGGCGCCCGACCACGTCGTCGCCACGTCCAAGACGTTCCGCCAGCTGGCCCGTATCGCCGGTGCCGCCCGCTCCGCGGAGGGTCTGTACGTGCAGCGCGAGCTGAAGCGGGAGTCCCTGGAGGCGTGGGTCCCGCGGCTGGCCGGCATGACCGCCGCCCAGCGCGCGGAACTGCCCGGCGTCTCCGACGGCCGCGCGGGACAGCTGCTCGCCGGGGCGCTGGTCGCCGAGGGCGCCATGGACCTGTTCGGCGTGGAGACGCTGGAGATCTGCCCGTGGGCCCTGCGCGAAGGCGTCATCCTGCGCAAGCTGGATCACATGACCCCGTGACGGCGCGCTTCCCGGGTGTGCCGCCGGCGGCGCCCGCGTCCGCCCCGCGCGCTCCGGCGGTCCACCGCACCACCCGCGTGAAGCCCGCCACACCCCCGTCGGGTCGCCGACCGCGCCCCGACCCGTAAACGTCCTGTTCGCACAGGTGGCCGGTTGTGTGCGAAGGCGCCGGGCACATGGTCATCCGTTCCCGCGGGCCGGGGGAGTCCCCGTACGCTGTCCCTCGTGGCAGATCCAGTGGTGCGCATCCCGGATGCGAAGGTCGCCCTGTCGACGGCCTCGGTCTATCCGGAGTCGACGGCGACGGCCTTCGAGATCGCCGCGCGCCTCGGGTACGACGGTGTCGAGGTCATGGTGTGGACCGACCCGGTCAGCCAGGACCTGGAGGCGCTGCGCCGGCTCAGCGACTACCACCGCATCCCCATCCTGGCCGTCCACGCCCCCTGTCTGCTGATCACACAGCGCGTGTGGTCCACCGACCCCTGGACCAAGCTCAAGCGCGCCCAGGCCGCCGCCGAGAAGCTCGGGGCCGGCACGGTCGTCGTGCACCCGCCCTTCCGCTGGCAGCGCCAGTACGCCCGGGACTTCGTCGAGGGCATCTGGCGCATGGCCGACGAGACGGACGTGCGCTTCGCCGTCGAGAACATGTACCCCTGGCGCTACCGCGACCGCGAGATGCTCGCCTACGCCCCCGACTGGGACGTCACCCGGGACGACTACCGGCACTTCACGATCGACCTGAGCCACACGGCGACCGCCCGCTGCGACGCGCTCCAGATGGTCGACCGCATGGGCGACCGGCTCGGGCATGTGCACCTCGCCGACGGCCGGGGCTCGGCGAAGGACGAGCACCTCGTCCCCGGCCGCGGCACCCAGCCCTGCGCCGAGGTGCTGGAACGCCTCGCCCGGACCGGCTTCGACGGGCACGTCGTGATCGAGGTCAACACCCGGCGCGCCCTGTCCGGCGCCGAACGGGAGGCCGACCTCGCGGAGGCCCTCGCCTTCACCCGCCTTCATCTGGCGTCCCCGGTGAAGGTGCCCCGGCCGTGACCGAGGCCGGACCGGCCCCGGACGGGCCGGGCACGCGACGCCGCGGCCGCCCCCCGCGCACCGAGTCCGCCGGCACCCGCGAGCGCATCCTGGACGCGGCCCGCGAGGAGTTCTCCGAGCGGGGCTACGAGAAGACGTCGGTACGCGGCATCGCCAAGGCCGCCGGGGTCGACCCGGCCCTCGTCCACCACTACTTCGGCACCAAGGAGCAGGTCTTCGAGGCGGCCGTCGAGGTCGCCCTCGTCCCCGCCCTGAAGGTGCGGGACGCCGTCCTCGCGGCACCGCTGGACGACGTAGGCGAGCGGATGACCCGCTTCCTGTTCGGGCTCTGGGAGAACCCGGCGACCCGTAAGCCGCTGCTCGCGATCGTCCGCTCCGCGGTCACCAACGAGGTCGCGGCCACCGTGTTCCGCCGCCTCGTCGCCAGCCAGTTGCTGCGCCGGATCGCCGGGGAGATCGACGCGCCGGACGCGGAGCTGCGCGCCGAGCTGGCCGCCGCGCAGCTCGTCGGGATCGCGATGATGCGGTACGTCATCAAGATCGAGCCGATCGCCTCGGCCGACCTGGAGCGGATCGTCGCGCGCGTGGCCCCCGTCGTCCAGGGGCACCTCACCGGCCCCTGAGGCCCGTACGGCCCTCTCCGCGAGACATCCGTCCCGTATGGCGGACGCCTCGTCCCGCCCACTGGATGACCGGCGTACGCTCATTGAGAGCCCTATCTGTCTGAAGGAGCGAGCGACGATGCCCGAGCTGAGGTCCCGCACAGTCACCCACGGCCGCAACATGGCGGGCGCCCGCGCCCTTATGCGCGCCTCCGGTGTACCCGGTGCGGACATCGGCCGGAAGCCGATCATCGCGGTGGCGAACTCCTTCACCGAGTTCGTGCCCGGCCACACCCACCTCCAGCCCGTCGGGCGGATCGTCAGCGAGGCGATCAGGGAGGCCGGCGGCATCCCCCGCGAGTTCAACACGATCGCCGTCGACGACGGCATCGCCATGGGCCACGGCGGCATGCTCTACTCCCTGCCCTCCCGCGACCTCATCGCGGACAGCGTGGAGTACATGGTCGAGGCACACTGCGCCGACGCCCTGATCTGCATCTCCAACTGCGACAAGATCACCCCGGGCATGCTGAACGCCGCCCTGCGGCTCAACATCCCCACGGTCTTCGTCTCCGGCGGCCCGATGGAGTCCGGCCGCGCCACGCTGGTCGACGGCACGGTCCGGACCCTCGACCTGGTCGACGCGATCTCCGACGCCGTGAACGACAAGATCTCGGACGAGGACATCCTCCGTATCGAGGAGAACGCCTGTCCGACCTGCGGGTCCTGTTCCGGCATGTTCACCGCCAACTCGATGAACTGCCTCACCGAGGCCATCGGCCTCTCCCTGCCGGGCAACGGCTCGGTCCTCGCCACGCATACGGCCCGCAAGGGCCTGTACGAGGACGCCGCCCGCACCGTCATGGACATCACCCGCCGCTACTACGAGCAGGACGACGACACCGTCCTGCCGCGCAACGTCGCCACCTTCGCGGCGTTCGAGAACGCCATGGCCCTCGACATCGCCATGGGCGGCTCCACCAACACGATCCTGCACCTGCTGGCCGCCGCCCAGGAGGCGGGCGTCCCGTTCGGCCTGGAGGAGATCGACGCCGTCTCGCGCCGCGTCCCCTGCCTGGCCAAGGTCGCCCCGAACGTCGCCAAGGACCGCACGTACTACATGGAGGACGTGCACCGCGCCGGCGGCATCCCCGCCCTGCTGGGCGAGCTGTACCGCGGCGGCCTGCTCAACGAGGACGTCCACTCCGTCCACAGCCCGTCGCTGTCCGACTGGCTGAAGACCTGGGACGTGCGCGGCGGCTCCCCCTCGCCGGAGGCCGTCGAGCTGTGGCACGCGGCCCCCGGCTGCGTCCGCTCGGCCGAGGCGTTCTCCCAGTCGGAGCGCTGGGCGGCCCTCGACGAGGACGCCGAGGGCGGCTGCATCCGCAGCGTCGAGCACGCCTACTCCAAGGACGGCGGCCTCGCGGTCCTCAAGGGCAACCTCGCCGTCGACGGCTGTGTCGTGAAGACCGCGGGCGTGGACGAGTCCATCTGGACCTTCGAGGGCCCGGCCGTCGTCTGCGAGTCGCAGGAGGAGGCCGTCGAGAAGATCCTCAACAAGCAGGTCACCGACGGGGACGTCGTCGTCATCCGCTACGAGGGCCCCAAGGGCGGCCCCGGTATGCAGGAGATGCTGTACCCGACGTCCTTCCTCAAGGGCCGCGGCCTGGGCAAGACCTGCGCGCTGATCACCGACGGCCGCTTCTCCGGCGGCACCTCGGGCCTGTCCATCGGCCACGCCTCCCCGGAGGCCGCGTCCGGCGGCACCATCGCCCTCGTCGAGGACGGCGACCGCATCCGCATCGACATCCCGAACCGCACGATCGAACTGCTCGTCGACGACGCCGAGCTCACCCGCCGCGAGCAGGCGCTGAACGGCGTGTACGCGCCGAAGAACCGCGACCGCAAGGTGTCGGCGGCCCTGCGCGCCTACGCGGCGATGGCCACCAGCGCGGACAAGGGTGCGGTGCGCGACGTCTCGAAGCTGGGCTGACCCGCACGGCGAGAAGCCGTGTCGAAGGGGCCGCCTCCTCGGGAGGCGGCCCCTTCGCCGTGCGCGGGCCGGCTCACCAGGCGCCGGGGGAGCGTGCGTCGACCGCGAAGACCGTGCCGTCCGGGGCGCCGGCGTGGACACGGCCGCCGGCGAGCGCGGGCACCGGCAGGTCGGCGGTGGCCGCCGCCGCGTCCGGGTTCAGCCGGGGGTCCGTCTGGCCGACGAGCCGCCCCTTGCCCGCGTCCACCGCGAGCAGCCGCCCGTCGGCCGCGCTCAGGTACACGCGCCGGCCGTCCGACACCGGCGCCGAACCCTGGCTGACGCTCGTCTGCACCGACCACCGCTGCCGTCCCGCGCGCAGGTCGACGGCCACCAGGGAGCCGCCCGTCCCCAGCAGGTAGACGGTCCCGTCGTGCACCCCGGCCTGCGCCTGGGTGAGCGACTCCGACAGGGCCACGCGCCGGGTCGCGCCGGACGCCGGGCTGTAGCGGACCACAGCCGTCGCCTCGCCGTAGCCTCCGTCGCCCGCGACGAGGAAGACCTCGCCGTCGGTGGCGCCGACCGGTGTCAGGGCGCCGTCGAACGGCGCGTCCCAGCGCACCTTGCCGTCCTTCGGGTCGATGGACCGCACGCGGGTACGGGTGCCGTCGGCCGACGTACCCGCGACGAAGAGCCAGGGGTTCCCCGGGAACGAGACGGCGTACGCGTCACCCAGGCCCGGTATCCGCCGCTCCCACCGGGTCTCGCCGGACGCGCTGTCGACGCCCCGCGCCGTGCCGTCCGCGCCGATCAGCACCAGCATGTCGCCCGCGAACCGGAACCCGCGGTACGCCGACACGTCCAGCTCCCAGCGGGGCTCGCCGGACGCGGGGTCGATCGCCTCCACATGCCGGCCCGCGTGGGTCACGACGTGCGCGAGCCCGGCCGAGACCTCGGGCGCGCGGCCCGGCGCATCACCCTTGGCCAGCTCGTACCGCCACAGCACCTGACCGTCGGCCGGGTCGAGCGCGCTGACCAGCCCCGGCTGCGCACACAGCAACCGCCGGTCCTCGTGCGCGCACCGCGGCAGACCGCCACCCTTCGGGGACGGCTTCACGGCCCAGGGCCGGACCGCCGACGCGGCGGCGGGCCTGCCCGCACCCGCCTCACGCTTCGGCCCGTCCACGCCCCCCGGCCACAGCACGGCACCCGCGGCGACGCCCAGCGCCACCACGGCCGCCGTCACCAGGGCCGGCCGCCCCCGCCTGGCCGTCCGGGGCCGCCGCGACCCGGCGGACCTTCGCTGGGACCGGGGCTCGGGCTCGGGGGCCCGCTCCTCGCCCGTGCGCTGCGCCGGTATGAACGCCTGCGTGTCGTACGACGCCGCCACGGACCGCAGTTCCCGCATCAGCTCGTCCGGAGTGGGCCGGTCCTCGGGCTCCTTGGCGAGACAGCGCAGCACGAGCGGCGCCAGGTTCTCCGGCAGCCCGGTCAGATCCGGCTCGTCATGGACGACCTGGTAGGCGACGACGTACGGGCTGTCCGAGTCGAACGGCCCGCGCCCCGTCGCCGCGTGCACCATCACCGAGCCGAGCGCGAAGACATCCGCGGCGGGACCGACCTCCCGGGGCCGCCGGAACTGCTCCGGCGCCATGAACGGCGGCGTGCCGATCAACTTGCCCGTCTCGGTCCGCAGTTCGCTGTCCTTTGGCCGAGAAATACCGAAGTCGATGACCTTCGGGCCGTCGTCGGCGAGCAGGACGTTGCTCGGTTTGAGATCGCGGTGCACGACACCGACCCGGTGGATGTCCCGCAGCGCCTCCGCCAGCCCGGCCATCAGCCGCCGCAGCTGCGCGGGATCCATCGGGCCGTTCCGCTTCACATGGTCGGAGAGCGTCGGACCGGGGATATACAGCGTGGCCATCCACGGCCGTTCGGCCTCCGGGTCGGCGTCCACCACCGGTGCCGTGAAGGCCCCGCTGACCTTGCGCGCCGCGCCGACCTCCTGCCGGAAACGGCCCCTGAACTCGGGGTCCTTCGCGAACTCGGCATGCACGACCTTGACGGCGACCTGCATGCCCGACGTGCTCCTGGCCAGGTGGACGACACCCATGCCCCCGGCACCGAGGGGGGACTCCAGGCGGTAGTGCCCGGCGTACTCGGGAAGTTCCGCTTCCGCGCCCGCCCCGATGTTGTGCCGTGACGCCATGGGACCACCCCCGTGCTGTTCGTCCACGCGCGCGACGCACGGAGCCTAGTCGATGATGCGTGCGAGACGGAGGCGGCTTGCTAGTGTTCGCGTTCGATGCGAGTACGCCTGTTTCGTGGCGTGATTTGGGGGAATCAACGGGGCCCCACGATCGTCGTGGGCTCCAACGGGGGGAGTACCTATGTCTGTCGACCGTGCCGAAATGACGAACCGCGGCGAGGACGACGCCGTCACCACGCTCGAGGCCGCCGCGGCCGTGACCTACTACCCGGTCGCGCCGGGCGTGCGCCTCAACGTCCGCAGCGGCCCCGGCACCAGCTACCCGATCGTCAAGGTCCTGCCCGAGGGCGCGCAGGTCGCGATCTACTGCCAGCGGCCCGGCACCAGCGTGACCGGCCCGTACGGCACCTCGGCCATCTGGGACAACATCGCCAACGGCGAGTACGTCTCGGACGCGTACATCAGGACCGGCAGCGACGGCTACATCCGGCCGCGCTGCTCGTAGCGAGGGCTGGGCGAGGGTTTAGGTGAGGACTCGGCCGAGGTCCGGGCAGGGGCTGCCGCAACCAGGTGGCCCCTCCCCGGCCCCCGGCCCCGCCCGGCCACGGCCCGCGCCGGGCCGGGCCGGGGCCATAATCGACGCGTGAGCGACACGAACGGCACCCCGGCCACGCCCGCGGGCTCCTCGGGCCCCCGCCCCGAGCCCCTGCGTTTCTTCGGCACGACCTGGGTCGAGCACGACCACGGCTACGCGCTCCGCCGCCTCGGCGTGGCCGCCGGCTCCCTGGCCGCCGCGGCCGCCGCCTGCCTCGTGCTGCGCTTCGCCTACGAGGGCATCGCGATCGCCGGCAGCGGCAGCTTCGTGACCGTCCTGGTCGTGGTCATGTTCGCGGTCTGCAGCGCGCTCGCGTTCCGCCACACCTGGGACGGCTTCACCAAGCGCCCCGACCCGGACCGCCAGGCCGGCCTGCGCGGTCTGCTCACCATCGGTTTCGTCGGCTCCCTCCTCGCCTACTTCTTCCGCTCCCTCGTCGAGGCCCCCGGCGAGAAGCTGCACCGCCAGGAGTACGAGACCGCCCGCAAGCGGCACGAGTCCCGTACCACCCGCCGCACCGGCAACCCGTCGAAGCGCAGGCGCCGCACCTGACGACGCCCGCGGCGCCTCGACGACCTCGAGGTCGTCGCAGCCCACCGCGTTCGCCGCGCGGCCCGCTTCCCGCGGTCGCCGGCGACCCTCCGGCCGCCCGGCCCGCGCCCCGCCATCAGGGGGACCATGGCCCCATGACGACCCCCTCCCACGCAGCCCGCGCCCACTCCTTCAACGCCGCCGCCGCCCAGTACGCGGCGAACCGCCCCTCCTATCCACCCGCCCTCTTCCACGCGGTCGAGGAACTCGCGGGGCGGTCCCTGACCGGCGCACGGGTCGTCGACGTCGGCGCCGGCACCGGGATCGCCACCGCCCTGCTGCACGACCGGGGCGCCGACGTGCTGGCGGTGGAGCCCGGCGCCGGCATGGCGGCCCAGTTCCGCCACAGCCACCCCGGCCTCCCGCTCGTGCGGGGCGACGGCGACGCCCTTCCCCTGGCCACCTCCTCCGCCGACTTCCTCACCTACGCCCAGGCCTGGCACTGGACCGACCCCGCCCGCTCGGTGCTGGAGGCCCTGCGGGTGCTGCGCCCCGGCGGCGCGCTGGCCCTCTGGTGGAACATCACCCCGCTCGACATCCCCTGGCACGTCGAGCAGGCGGTCCGTATCGAGCGCCGCTTCGGCCTCCACTCCGGCGGCCCCGCTCCCGCCGTCGAGCAGCAGGGCAGGGGCGACCGAGCCGCCCGGACCGACCCCTCGGGCCGCCTCGCCTTCACCTCCCGCAGGGTCCGCTGGAGCCGCCGCGTCCCCGTCGACACCCACCTGGCCAACCTCGGCAGCCACTCGGTCTTCCTGGTCCACGGCGCCGAGGCGAACACCGCCTTCTTCGACGAGGAGAGGCGCCACCTCCTCGACGCCTTCCCGGACGGGACCGTCGAGGAGACGTACGACGTGGACCTGGTCGTCGCCGTCACGCCGGCGTCCGAGCGCTGAGAGCCCCCACGGCGCTTGACGCTCCCGCCCCGGCGCGAGCATTATTCATCGCATGATGAATTATGACGCCGCCCGCACCGACCCACCCGACGGCACCCCGGACGAGCCCGCCGTCCGGGCCGACTCCCTCCACGTCGTCCGCGGCACCCGCCAGGTCCTGCGGGACCTCGCCTTCACCGTCCCGCGCGGGCAGATCACCGGCCTGCTCGGCCCCTCCGGCTGCGGCAAGACCACCCTCATGCGGGCCATCGTCGGCACCCAGGCCAAAGTCACCGGCACCCTGGACGTCCTCGGCCACCCCGCCGGACACCCCACCCTGCGCACCCGCATCGGCTACGTCACCCAAGCTCCCTCCGTCTACGACGACCTGACGATCCGCCAGAACCTCGACTACTTCGCGGCGATCCTCGACCCCGGCCGCTCCGCCGCGGACCGGCGCGCCGACCACGTCACCCGCGCCATCGCCGACGTCGACCTCACCAGCCACGCCGACGCCCTGGCCGGCACCCTCTCCGGCGGCCAGCGCAGCCGCGTCTCCCTGGCCGTCGCCCTCCTCGGCGCCCCCGAACTCCTCGTCCTGGACGAACCGACCGTCGGCCTCGACCCCGTCCTGCGCCGCGACCTCTGGGCCCTCTTCCACGACATCGCCGCCTCCCGCGGCGCCACCCTCCTCATCTCCTCTCACGTCATGGACGAGGCCGAGCGCTGCCACCGCCTCCTCCTCATGCGCGAGGGCCGCGTCCTCGCCGACGACACCCCCGAAGCCCTCCGCGCCCGTACGGACTCCGAGACCGTCGAAGCGGCCTTCCTGCACCTGGTCGACGAGGCGGCCGCCGCCGCCCGCGCGAAGGAGACCACCCGATGAGCACCACCGCGAGCACACCCACCCCGCTCCGCCCCGCCCCCACCGGCGCCCTCAGCCCCGCCCGCACCCTCGCCACCGCGGCCCGCGTCCTGCGCCAGCTCCGCCACGACCTGCGCACCATCGCCCTGATGCTCCTCGTGCCCTGCGTCATGCTCTTCCTGCTGCGCTACGTCTTCGACGGCAGCCCGCGCACCTTCGACACCATCGGCGCCTCCCTCCTCGGGATCTTCCCGCTGATCACGATGTTCCTGGTCACTTCCATCGCCACCCTGCGCGAACGCACCTCGGGCACCCTCGAACGCCTCCTCGCCCTCCCACAGGGCAAAGGCGACCTGATCGCCGGCTACGCCCTCGCCTTCGGCGCCCTCGCGATCGTCCAGTCCGCGCTCGCCACCGGACTCGCCCTGTGGTTGCTCGACCTCGACGTCACCGGCAGCCCCTGGCTGCTCCTGCTCGTCGCCCTGCTCGACGCGCTCCTCGGCACCGCCCTCGGCCTCTTCGTCTCGGCGTTCGCCGCCTCCGAGTTCCAGGCCGTCCAGTTCATGCCAGCCGTGATCTTCCCCCAGCTCCTCCTCTGCGGACTCTTCACTCCCCGCGACGCCATGCACCCCGCACTCGAAGCCCTCTCCGACGTCCTCCCCATGTCCTATGCCGTCGACGGCATGAACGAAGTGCTCAGGCACACCGACATCACGGCCACCTTCATCCGCGACGCCCTGATCGTCGCGGGCTGCGCCCTCCTGGTCCTCGGTCTGGGCGCGGCGACCCTGCGCCGACGGACGGCCTGACCCCCCGCGCCCCCCACGTCCCGCCCACCGGACACTCCACCGCGCGCCCCGCCCTCCGGTGCGAGGATGAACCCGGACGACGCAACCCCCGGAGGGCACCCCAGCCATGACCCAGAAAGTCGCAGTCCTCGGCACCGGCAAGATCGGCGAAGCCCTGCTCAGCGGAATGATCCGCGGCGGCTGGACCCCGGCCGACCTCCTGGTCACGGCCCGCCGCCCGGAGCGCGCCGAGGAACTCCGCTCCCGCCACGGAGTCACCCCGGTCAGCAACGCGGAAGCCGCCAAGTCGGCCGACACCCTGATCCTCACCGTCAAGCCGCAGGACATGGGCACTCTCCTCGACGAACTCGCCCCGTACGTCCCCGCCGACCGCCTCGTCATCAGCGGCGCGGCGGGCATCCCCACCTCCTTCTTCGAGTCCCGCCTCGCCACCGGCACCCCCGTGGTCCGCGTCATGACGAACACCCCGGCCCTCGTGGACGAGGCCATGTCGGTCATCTCCGCGGGCAGCCACGCCGGCGAGGCCCACCTCGCCCACGCCGAGGAGATCTTCGGCGCCGTCGGCAAGACGCTCCGCGTGCCGGAGTCCCAGCAGGACGCCTGCACCGCGCTCTCCGGCTCCGGCCCGGCCTACTTCTTCTACCTGGTCGAAGCCATGACGGACGCCGGCATCCTGCTCGGACTGCCCCGCGACAAGGCCCACGACCTGATCGTCCAGTCCGCGATCGGCGCCGCGACGATGCTCCGCGACAGCGGGGAGCACCCCGTCAAGCTCCGCGAGAACGTGACGTCCCCCGCCGGCACCACCATCAACGCCATCCGCGAACTGGAGAACCACGGCGTACGAGCAGCCCTCATCGCCGCCCTCGAAGCCGCCCGCGACCGCAGCCGCGAACTGGCCTCCGGCAACAGCTGACGCCCCGGGGCCGCCCGGCACCGGGCGGCCCGACTACGCGGTCACCCCGATATCGGCGACGGCGGCACCGTCATCCGCGGCCGCCGGCAGCAGCCCGATCGCCCGATACGCGGCATCCACGGTCGGCCGGGCCATCGCCCGCGCGCGCTCCGCACCATCCCGCAGCACCCCCTCCACATAGCCGGGATCCGCGCACAGCTCCCTGTGCCTCTCCTGCACGGGCCTCAGAGCCTCGACCACGGCGTCCGCGGTGTCCCTCTTCAAAGCCCCGTACGTTTCATATACACCGCTCAGCTCGGATGGGTTCCCACCCGTGCACGCCGCGAGGATCTCCAGCAGGTTCGCCGGACCCGGCCGCGCCTCCGGGTCGTACACGACGTCCCGGGCGCTGTCGGTGACAGCCCGCATGATCTTCCTGCGCACCGTGTCCGGCTCGTCGAGGAGATAGACGATGCCCGGCCCCGAGTCATCGCTCTTGCCCATCTTCGAAGCCGGGTCCTGAAGGTTCATCACCCGCGCCGCCACCTGCGGCGCCGTGGCCCGCGGCACCACGAACGTGTGCCCGTACCGCTGGTTGAACCGCACCGCGACATCCCGCGCGAGCTCCACGTGCTGCGTCTGGTCGTCCCCGACCGGCACCCGGTCGGTCCCGTACGCCAGGATGTCCGCCGCCATGAGCACGGGATACGTCAGCAGGGACAGCCGTACGCTCCCGCCCCGCACCCGCTCCCGCGCCGCCTTCTCCTTGTACTGGATCATCCGCCGCATCTCGCCGTCCGTGGCCACGCACTCCAGCAGGTACGACAGCCGCGCGTGCTCGTCCACATGGCTCTGCACGAAGACGGTGCACAGCCGGGGATCCAGCCCCGACGCGAGCAACAGCGTCGCCGCCTGCCTGCTGAGTCTGCGCACCCGAGCCGGATCGTGGTCCACGGTCAGCGCGTGCAGATCCACGACACAGAACAGGGCGTCGGACTGGTGCTGATCCACTGCGGCCCACCGCCGCATCGCACCCAGGTAGTTCCCCAGCGTCAGGTGCCCGGTCGGCTTGATCCCGCTGAAGACCCGCGTCATCTTCTCCACCTCCTGGTCGAGGCCGCCGTCCCGGCCGGCCGACCCTCAGAACCTCAGGAGGGAGAAACGAGAACGGCCGCCGGGGCGGCGGCCGTGTGTGCGCACGTGACATCGGCCGCCGTCAGGCGGCCCACCAAAACTGGCTGTACGTGCGCGTCGTCATGGTCGTCAGGGTACGCCCGCAGGGTGCCGACCGCAGCGAAGTTGACACGCCCCACGCCCATCCGTAGTGTTCTCCGAGTTGTCCGACGTGAGCGCCGACCCCGGTCGGTCCCCGGACAGCCACTCCATAAGTACCAACCATTCTCCGACGACAGTCGTCCGGCTGCCGTCGTGTCATTGGCGCGCGTATTTACGGAATGAGGAATCCGCGTTCGAAAGGACGCCGGCCCTCGATTAGATCGGGAGCCAGGAATCCGCTAAAGTCTCACTCGTCGGAACGGCCCAACGGCCGCGAGGACGAACCCCGCTGACTGGGGATCAGACCGGAAAAGGATCTGGTAAAGTCGGAACCGCCGGAAAGGGAAACGCGGAAGCGGGAACCTGGAAAGCACCGAGGAAATCGGATCGGAAAGATCTGATAGAGTCGGAAACGC